>JANINR010000001.1 GCA_024508915.1 Lysobacteraceae bacterium
CCGGTTCCGGCAGCGGCTCGGGCACGATCTCCGCTTCGCTCGCCGGCTCGCCGGGCTGCGCCTCGGAAGGCGCAGGTTCGGCCGGCGCGACCGGGGCGACAGGCACTGCCGCGGGCGGAGCCGCCGCCGCGGGCTCCGTTGGCGCGGCGACGGGCGCCGGTTCGCGCGGAATGGTGTTCGGTGCGGCGACGGTCGGCGCCTGGATCGGTTGCGCCGGCGCCGCGAGCGAACTCGGTCCCTCGAGCAGCACCGAGTATTCGCGCACCAGCCGACCCGCACCCCAGTCGACCTCGATCAGGAAGGTGAGCAGCGGCTGCCGCAGCGGCGCCGCGCTCGTCACCCGGATCACGGGCTGGCCGCGGCCGTCGACGGCGATCGTGAACTGCAGGTTCGCCGTGGCCGCGTCGGGCGCGGGCAACCCGACGCGCCGGAAGGTTTCCGGCGAGGCCAGGCGCACGCGCAGGTCGGAGAGTTCCGCCGGGTCGTTCGCCACCACCGGGATCTCCGCGAGGAGCGGCTGGCCCGGCGCGGACTTGACCACGATCCGGCCGAGGCCGAGCGCGAGCGCGGGCAGCGCGACCGCGAAGGCGAGGGCCAGCAGCAACGCCTGCAGCGCGCGCCTGCGGATGCCATGCCCGTGGATGCCCGACCTGCCTGCCTTCACGCCCTTCCCCCGGGACTTCCCGTCCAGACTCTAGCGGCCCGCCGCCGCCGCGCGCAACGAGCCGCGCCTGCCGTCACGCTTCCGATGCGACCAGTTCCGCCAGTTGCACCGCATTGAGGGCCGCGCCCTTGCGGATGTTGTCCGACACGATCCAGAGGTTCAGCCCGCGCGGATGCGACAGGTCCTCGCGGATGCGCCCAACGTACACCGGATCGCGCCCGGACGCGTGCGTCACCGGCGTCGGATAGCCGCCGCCGACCGCTTCGTCGACGACTTCCACCCCCGGCGCCGCCTCGAGCAGCGCGCGCGCCTGCGCGGCGGTGAGCTTGTCGCGCGTCTCGATCGACACCGCTTCGGAATGCCCGTAGAACACCGGCACGCGCACGACGGTGGCGTTCACCCGGATCGAGTCGTCGCCCAGGATCTTGCGCGTCTCCCACACCAGCTTCATCTCCTCGCTGGTGTACCCGTTGTCCAGGAAGTCCCCGCCGTGCGGGATCACGTTGAACGCGATCTGCACCGGGTACACCGCCGGCTCCGCCGGCTGGAAATTCAGCAGCGCCGCGGTCTGCCGCCCGAGCTCCTCGAGCGCGCGGCGACCGGTGCCGGACACCGACTGGTAGGTCGCGACGTTGATGCGCTCGATGCCGGCGGCGCGGTGCAGCGGCGCGAGCGCGACCAGCATCTGCATGGTCGAGCAGTTCGGGTTGGCGACGATGCCGCGCGGGCGTCGCCCCAGGGCCTCCGGGTTGACCTCGGCCACGACCAGCGGCACGTCGTCGTCGCGGCGGAAGGCCGACGAGTTGTCGATCACCACCGCGCCCGCGGCGGCGAACTTCGGCGCGTACTCGCGCGACACGTCGCCGCCGGCGGAGAACAGCGCGATGTCCACGCCGGCGGGATCGAAGGTCGCCAGGTCTCGCACCATCACCTCGTCGTTGCCGAACGCCACCTCGCCGCCGGCCGAGCGTTCGCTCGCCAGCGCGACGAGCTCGCCGACCGGGAACTTCCGCTCCGCGAGCACCGACAGCATCGTCTCGCCGACCGCGCCCGTCGCACCGACGACCGCCACCTTCAATGCCCTGCCCCGCATCGCCCTGCCCCGCATCGCCCTGCCCTGCATCGTCATCCTGGAATCCTCGGGGAAATGTCGCCCACGTCGCCGCATTGCGCGCGGTGCCGCAGTGCCTGGTCCATCAGCACGAGCGCCAGCATCGCTTCGCAGATCGGCACCGCGCGGATGCCTACGCACGGGTCGTGGCGCCCGGTCGTGACCACCTCGACTTCGTTGCCGTGCACGTCGAGGCTGCGCCCCGGCAGGCGCAGGCTCGAGGTCGGCTTGAACGCGACGGACACGACCACCGCCTGCCCGCTCGAAATCCCGCCGAGGATGCCGCCCGCGTGGTTGGACAGGAATCCGGCCGCCGTCGCTTCGTCGCGGTGCTGGGTGCCCTTCTGCGGGACGCTGGCGAAGCCGTCGCCGACCTCGACGCCCTTCGCCGCGTTGATCGACATCATCGCCGCCGCGAGTTCCGCGTCCAGCTTGCCGTACACCGGCTCGCCCCAGCCAGGCGGCACGCCGGTGGCCGCGACGGTGACGCGCGCGCCGACGGAATCGCCGGACTTGCGCAGCGCGTCCATGTAGCTTTCGAGCTCCGGCACCTGCGCGGCGTCGGGCCAGAAGAACGGATTGCCCTCGACGGCGCCGAGGTCGGCGCTGCGCGGCACCACGTTGCCGAGCTGCGCCAGCCAGCCGCGCACCATCACGCCGTGGCGCTGCGCCAGCCATTTCCGGGCGATGACGCCGGCGGCGACGCGCATCGTGGTCTCGCGCGCCGAGGCCCGGCCACCGCCGCGCGGATCGCGCAGGCCGTACTTCTGCCAGTAGGTGTAATCGGCATGGCCGGGGCGGAACTGCTCGGCGATCGCGTCGTAATCCTTGCTGCGCGCATCGGTGTTGCGCACCAGCAGGGCGATCGGCGTGCCGGTGGTCAGGCCCTGGTGGACGCCCGAGAGGATCTCGACCGCATCGGCCTCGCGCCGCTGCGAGGTGTGGCGGCTGCGGCCTGTCGCGCGGCGCGCGAGGTCCTCGACGAAATCCTCCGGCGCGACCTCGAGCCCCGGCGGGCACCCGTCGACGACGCAGCCGATCGCGGGCCCGTGCGATTCGCCGAAAGTGGTGACCCGCAGCAAACGGCCGAAGGTGTTGGACATCGCCGCGCCGCCGCCGTCAGAACAGGCCGGGGGCATCGGCCGCCGCGGGCGGCGACGGCGCGCCCGCGTCGAGGCCGCGTGCATCGGCGAGCTTGCGGATCCGCGCATGGTGCGCGACGAGGTCGTGGCGCTCGGCGACGAACACGCCCATCTGCCCGACCTTGAACTCCACCCAGGCCAGCGGCAGCTCGGGGAGCAGTTTCACCAGCGCCTGCTCGGCCTCGCCGACCTCGCAGACCAGCAGGCCGTCCTCGGTGAGGTGCAGCGGCGCGTCGCGGAGGATGCGCAGCGCCAGGTCGAGCCCGTCGTGGCCGGCGCGCAGCCCGAGCTCCGGCTCGTGCGCGTACTCCGGCGGCAGCGCGTCGGTCTCGTCGTCGGTCACGTACGGCGGATTGGTGACGATCAGGTCGTAATGCTCGCCCGACAGCGCGGAGAACAGGTCGGACTTCAGCAGGCGCAGGTTGCGCACGTGGAGGCGGGCTTCGTTTTCGCGCGCCAGCGACAGCGCTTCGTCGGACAGGTCGACGCCGTCGACGTGCCAGTCGGGGTTGTGGTGCGCCATCGCGATCGCGATGCAGCCCGAACCGGTGCACAGGTCGAGCGCGCGGCGCACCTCGCGGCCGCCGAGCCAGGGTTCGAAGCCGGACTCGATCAGTTCGGCGATCGGCGAGCGCGGCACGAGCGCGCGCGGGTCCGACTTGAACGACAGGCCGGCGAACCAGGCCTCGCCGGCCAGGTAGGCGGCCGGGATCCGCTCCTCGATGCGGCGCAGGAACAGCGCCAGCACGTCCTCCTTCTCCGCCAGCGTGAGCCGGGCCTGGCCGTAGGCCGGCGGCAGGTCGTGCGGGAGGTGCAGGGCGTGGAGGGTGAGTTGGGTCGCCTCGTCCAGGGCGTTGTCGTAGCTGTGGCCGAAGGTGAGCCCTGCCGCGCTGAACCGGCTGGCGCCGTAGCGGATCAGGTCGATGATGGTCTGGAGCTCGTCGGTCATGGCGTCGGCAGGCATCTCGTCGGCCCTGGAAGGCGGCCTCGGGTTGGCGCCGGACCGGGAATTATAGCGGTGGCGCGGCTATCATGGCCGAAGTTCAAGTGCCTGCTGAAGTGGAGCCCATGTTCAACCGCACCACCCTCGTCGTCCTGGTCGCCGCCCTGGCCGCGGCCTTCGGCTTCTGGGCCGCGCAGCACCGCCTTGCCGCGGGCGCGCCCGGCCCGCAGCTGCAGGCGGTGCGCCTGTTCGAGCAGCCGCGCGCGCTGCCGGCGTTTTCCCTGCAGCAGTCCGACGGCACCCCGCTCGTGCCGGGCGAGCTGCAGGGCCACTGGACGCTCGTGTTCCTCGGCTTCACCCATTGCCCGGACGTGTGCCCCACCACGCTGGCGCAGCTCGCGCAGGCGCAGAAGGCCTGGGCCTCGCTGCCGGAGGCGACGCGCCCGCGGGTACTGTTCGTCTCGGTGGATCCGGAACGCGACACGCCGGACCGGGTCGGCGAGTACGCGCACGCGTTCCACAAGGACACGCTGGCGGCGACGGCCGACATTCCCGCGCTCGAGGCGTTCGCGCGCTCGCTGTCGCTGGTCTTCATGAAGGTGCCGGCCGCCGCGGGTGCGCCGGCCGACGAGTACAGCGTCGACCATTCGGCGGCGCTGGCGGTGCTCGATCCGCAGGCGCGGATGGCGGGGGTCGTGCAGCAGGCCGGCGACGGTCCGCTGGATGCGCGGGCGATCGCCACCGACCTCGCCGCGCTGTCGCGCACCCGGCGCTGAGCCTGCCGCTCCCCATGGACGCGCTGACCGCCCTCACCCACGTCCTGCCGCACCGCGTGCTCTCCTCGCTGGCGCGGCGACTGGCGTATTCGCGCCTCCCGCGTCTGCGCCGGCGGCTGATCGACACGGTGACGCGGCGCTTCGGCGTCGACCTGTCCGAAGCGCTGGAAACCGATCCGCACGCGTACGAAAGCTTCAATGCCTTCTTCACCCGCGCGCTGAAACCCGGTGCGCGCCGCCCCGATCCGGATCCGCGCGCACTGCTGATGCCGGCCGACGGCCGCATCAGCCAGTGCGGCGCCGTCGAGCGCGGCCGCATCTTCCAGGCCAAGGGCCAGTCGTACACCGCCGCGGAGCTCCTCGCCGACGCGCAGGCGGCGGCGCCCTACGCCGACGGGTTGTTCGCGACCGTGTACCTCTCGCCGCGCGACTACCACCGCGTGCACATGCCCTGGACCGGGCGCTTGCGCCGCACCGTGCACGTCCCGGGCCGGCTGTTCTCCGTGGGCCCGGCGGCGGTGCGCGAGGTGCCACGGCTGTTCGCGCGCAACGAGCGGCTCGTCTGCCACTTCGATTGCGACTTCGGGCCGATGGCCGTGGTGATGGTCGGCGCGCTGCTGGTCTCGGGCGTGGAAACGGTCTGGAGCGGCATCGAGATCCCGCGTTACGGCAAGGCCGTCACCGCGAAGGATTACCGCAACCAGTCGATCGTGCTCGAGCGCTTCGCCGAGATGGCGCGCTTCAACTATGGCTCGACCGTGATCGTGCTGCTGCCGCCGGGCGTGGCTTCGCTCGCCGCGGACCTGTCCGCCGAGTCGCCGGTCCGCCTCGGCCAGCGCCTCGCGACGCTGGCGTGAGGCGGCTGTCCGCGGTGCCGCCGGCTACTGCCTGCAGGCTTCCAGCGACAGGCGCTGGCCGGGCTTGATGCGGTAGGCGGGCGCCTTGATCTGGTTGCCCTTCGCCAGGTCGCCGGCGGTGCACTGGAACTTGCGCGCGATCGAACTGAGGGTTTCGCCGCGCTGCACCTGGTAGTGCTTCGGGCGCTCCGGCGCCTTCGACGGCTGCGCCGCGGGTTGCGGCAGCGACGGCGCCGCGGCGACATCGACGATCGCCGCCCGCGCGTCGCTCGCCATCAGCGACTGCGCGAGCGTCGCGCGCGCGCCGTGCACGCAGTAGCGTTCGTAGAGGCCGGCGATGCGCGCGCTGGCGTTCACCTGCGTGCCCGCGGGCAGGATCGCCGACGCCTGCAGGCGCGGGTTGAGGTTGCGCAGCGTGCGCAGGTAACCGTCGCGCGTGCCGTAGTCGCCGAGGCAGATGGTCAACCCATAGAGCGAATCGGGCTTCTGCAGCACGAGCGCGGCGGAGCGCGCGTCGACGTCGCGGAACGAGAGCCCGTAGCGCTTCGGGTGCAGGAACAGCCACGCGGCCGCGATGACCATCGGCACGTAGTCGCGGGTCTCGGCCGGGAACTGCGCGTAGACCGGCGCGTCCCAGAAGCCGCGGCCCCCGCTGGCCTGGTACACGCGCCGGGCGCGGCCTTCGCCGCCGTTGTAGGCCGCGAGCGCGAGCTCGAGGTTGCCGTCCAGCTCGGCCATGCGCTCGTTGAGGTAGGCGGCGCTCGCCTCGGCCGCGGCCCGCGGGTCGTAGCGGGTGTCGAAGCCGGTGGCGTCCTGGCCGAGGCCGAAGCGCTTGCCGGTCGCGTACATGAACTGCATCGGCCCGGCCGCGCCGGCGCGCGAACCGGCGTGCACCTTGCCGTTGGATTCCTTCGCCATGATCCCGAACAGCAGCGCTTCGGGCAGCCCGGCGCGCTGGAACGAGGGCCACATCAGCGGCCGCAGGTACTCGTAGTTCTCGTGCGTGTCGAGCAACTGGCCGCGCATGTCGGTGAGCCAGCGCCGGATCGCGGCCTGCACCGCGGGGTTGTACGGCACCATGTCGTCGAAGCGGTGCGAGTGGTTGTCGAGCAGGCTGGCGGAACGCGCCATCCCGGGGACGGCGGCGGCCTGCAGGCCGGCCTCCGCGGGCGAGAGCCCGGCCGCGGCGTCGACGTGGTCCGGATCGGCATCGTCGGGGTCGATGCCCTCGCCGTCCGCGAACCCGGCACCGCCGTCGGCGGCTTCCTTGAGCAGGCGGGCATAGCTCGCGAGCAGGGTCGAGACCGGGCAGCCCGCGGTGCGCGTGCACTCGGCGACGGCGTCCTCCATGGCGGCGAGCGCCGCGTCGGCCTGGGCCTGCGCCTGCGGATCCGCATTCGCGGCGCGGACCACCGCGTCGCGGTAGCGCGCCTCCGCCGCGGACATGCGCGCGGAAACGGCGTCGATGGCGGCCTGCGCGCGTCGCGACGCCGCGTCGGCCGGGCCGCCGGCGACGAGCAGCGCGACGAGGAGCGCCGACGGCAGGGCGGCGCGGAAGGCGGCGCGGAAGATCACGGGGGAAAACAGGCTCGATGACATGATGCGCGGGCGTCGGGCGGAAGCCGCAGGGTAGCCCCCGCCCTCGACCGCGGGCAACCCGCCGCGGATAGAATCCGGACGACCTTCACGGAACACCCGCATGGATCCCATCCTCGTCGGCAAGGCCGTCACCACGCCCGCCTCGGGCAATGTCGTGCTGCTGCCGAAGTACGGCAACCGCCACGGGCTCGTCGCGGGCGCCACCGGCACCGGCAAGACGGTGTCGCTGATGACGATCGCCGAAGGATTTTCGCGCATCGGGGTGCCCGTGTTCATCGCCGACGTGAAGGGCGATGTCGCCGGCCTCGCGGTGCCGGGCACCACGAACGAGAAGCTGCAGGCGCGGATCGCGCAGGTCGGCATCGCCGACTATCGCAACGAGGGCGTGCCGGCCATCTTCTGGGACCTGCACGGCAAGCTCGGCCACCCCGTGCGCACGACCGTCAGCGAAATGGGTCCGCTGCTGCTGGCCCGCATCCTCGAACTCAACGACACCCAGTCCGGCGTGCTCGACATCGTGTTCAAGCTCGCCGACGACCGCGGCCTGCTGCTGCTCGACCTCGCGGACCTGCGCGCGTTGCTGGGTCTCGTCGCCGACGAGCGCAAGGACGTTTCGACGCAGTACGGGCTCGTCAGCGCGCAGTCGGTCGCGGCGATCCAGCGCAGCCTGCTGCGCCTGGAGCAGGACGACGGCGCCCACTTCTTCGGCGAACCCGCGCTGGAACTGGCCGACCTGATGCGCACCACCACCGACGGACGCGGCGTGGTCGGCATCCTCGCGGCGGACCGGCTGGTGCTCAAGCCGCGCCTGTACTCGACCTTCCTGCTGTGGCTGCTGTCGGAACTGTTCGAGCAGCTGCCCGAAGTCGGCGACCTCGAAAAGCCGAAGCTCGTGTTCGTGTTCGACGAGGCGCACCTGCTGTTCGACGACGCGCCGGCCGCGCTGCGCCAGCGGATCGAACAGGTGGTGCGGCTGATCCGCTCGAAGGGCGTGGGCGTGTACTTCTGCTCCCAGTTCCCCGACGACGTGCCGGACGACATCCTCGGACAGCTCGGCAACCGCGTGCAGCACGCCTTGCGCGCGTTCACGCCGCGCGACCAGAAGGCCGTGAAGACGGCCGCCGAAACCTTCGCGCCGAATCCGCCGCTGGACGTCGCCGCAGCGATCGGGCAGCTCGGCGTGGGCGAGGCCCTGTGCTCGATGCTGGCCGACCCCGCCGGCGGCGGTCGCGGCGTTCCCGCCCCGGTCGAACGCACGCTGGTGGCGCCGCCACGCTGCCGCATGGGCGCGATCACCGACGCGGAACGCGCGCAGGTGCGCGCCGGCAGCCCGGTCGGCGCGAAATACGACAACGCCATCGACCGCGAGTCCGCCGCGGAACTGCTCGCGCGCAAGGCCACCCAGGCGGCCGCGCGCAACGACGCGCCGCCCGCGCAGCCCGATGCCCTCCCCGGCGGGGCCGGCGGCAACGCGACGGGCGGCGGCTTCGGCCAGGCCGTCCGCGACGTCCTGTTCGGCACGCGGCGCCGCCAGGGCATGGTGGAGACCATGGCCAAGCAGGCCGCGCGCACCGTCGGCAGCAAGGTGGGCAACCAGGTCGGGCGCCAGATCCTGCGCGGCGTGCTGGGCGGCATCCTCGGCGGCCGCCGTTGACCGCAACGAACTTCCCACAGGAGAACACCACGATGGAACGCAACCGCCGTCTTTCCCGACTCGCCGCCGCCGCGGCTTGCGCCGTGCTGGCCTGCGCCTGCTCGCGGCAGTCGCCCGACGCGGGAACGCCGGCCGCGGCGACCGCTGCGCCCGCGAGCGCGGCGCAACCGGTCGCAGCAGTGGAGGCGCCCGGCGCCGCCACGATGGCCGAACCCGGCGTGCAGCCGGCCGGCAACGACGCCGACGCGCGCGCCCTGGTCGGCACCTATTCCGGCACCCTGCCCTGCGCCGACTGCCCAGGTATCGACGAGACCCTGGTGCTCTCGGCCGACGGCGGCTTCGTGCTCACCGACACCTATCGGGAGCGCCCGGGCAGCGCGAACGTCGTCCAGGGCAGCTGGTCGCTCGAGGCCGGCGGCAAGCGCATCCGCCTCGATCCCGGCAGCAAGGACGCCGCCGACAAGCTCTACGAGGTCGATGGCGACGGGCTGCGCGTGCTCGACGGCGACGGCAAGCGCCTCGGCGGCGGGCTGCCCGATCGCTTGGCGAAAGACGCCTGACGCGATGGGTCGCTGGCGCCCGCCCGCGGCGCACTCCACCGCGCTGGTCACGCCGCAGGGCCACGCGCGGCTGAAGGCGGAGCTCGACGACCTCTGGCGCGTCCGCCGCCCCGAGGTCGTGCGCGCGCTCGCCGCCGCGGCCGCCGAAGGCGACCGTTCCGAGAACGCCGAATACACCTACCGCAAGAAGCAGCTCGGCGAGATCGACCGGCGCGTGCGCTACCTGGACAAGCGCCTGGAATCGCTGCGCGTCGTGGACACGGTGCCCGCGGACCCCGGCGCGGTGTACTTCGGCGCCACCGTCGAGGTCGAACGCCTCGACACGGGCGAGACCGTGCGCTATCGCATCGTCGGCCCCGACGAGACCGATGTCGCGCTCGCCCACATCAGCATCGACTCGCCGCTGGCGCGGGCGATGCTGAAGAAGCGGGTCGACGATGAATTCGTGGCGGAACTGCCCGCCGGCCCGGCGCGCTTCGCGATCGTCGCCGTGGACTACACCTCCGGCGCCTGATCCTCGAGGTCGATGTCGGGGACGCCGTTGACGCGCTGGTCGCGCGGGGAACAATCGCGCGCCTCCTTCGCCAGCGACTGGTAGCGCGTCTGGAAGTCCAGCAGGTCGGCCTCCTCCAGTTCCTCCAGGTCCAGCAGCTTGTTGTGCGCGCCCTCGGTCGCGCGGATGAGCTCGTCCAGCTTGATCTGCAACGCCGCGGTGTCGCGGTTCTGCGTCGCCTGGATCAGGAACACCATCAGGAACGTGATGATCGTGGTCCCGGTGTTGATGACGAGCTGCCAGGTGTTGCTGAACTTGAACAGCGGCCCGGTGATCGCCCAGGCGAGCACGACGCCGGCCGCCAGGGCGAAGCACAGCGGACGCCCGGTGAACCGCGACGCCGCCTTGGTGATGCGGGTGAACCAGCCGAGCTTGCGCATGCCTCCTCCGTCGAAAGGGATGGACGATGCGCGCCGCTGCGCGACGGCATCGCCTAGATGCCGGCGTACCAGTCGTACTTCCGGTCTTCCCAGAAGCCGCCCTTGCCGCCATAGAGTCCAGCGTAGCTGTCGACGATGCGGATCGCGTGAACGTACTTGGCGTGCTTGTAGCCCAGCTTGCGCTCGATGCGCATCCGCACCGGCGCGCCGTTGGCCACGCCGAGCGGCGCGTCGTTGAGCCGGTGCGCCGCGATCGTCTGCGGGTGGTACGCGTCGTCGAGGTCGATGCTCTCGTAGTAGCGCGAACCGTCGCCCGCGAGGTCGTCGAAGCAGTCGAACACCACGTAGCGCGCGCCGGGCCGAAGGCCGGCCAGGTCGAGCAGGTGCGCCAGCGGCACGCCCTGCCACTTGCCGATCACGCTCCAGCCCTCCACGCAATCGTGCCGCGTCACCTGGGTGCGTTGCGGCAGCGCGCGCAGCGCCTCCAGCGAGAATTCGAGCGGCCGCCGCACCAGTCCGTCCACCCGCAACCGATACGCCGCGAAGCCGCCCGCCTTGAGCGCGAGGTACTCCGGCGTGCGCGGATCGATGGAGCCGTTCGCGCGGAACACGGGGGAAATCATCGACTCCGCGAACTCCGCCGCGAGGCGATCGCCGGTGAGCGCGCGCTGCACGCGCATGGACAGCGGCTCGACCGCGCCGAGCACGGACACGACGCGCGGCTCGCGCGAAAGCGCATCGCAGCCCGACAGCAGCCCGGCGCCCGCGCCGGCGGCCAGCCCTTGCAACAGCCGACGCCGCGACGCCAGCAAGTCAGCCATCGCCGGCCTCCCCGCGCGGCCAGCGCACCCGGAAGCGCCCGCTGAGCATCGAGCGCAGGTGGTTCACCGGTCCCGCGTAGACGACCATCAGCACGTGCACCACGAAGAACAGCACGAACAGCGCCATCGCCGCGAAATGCAGCGTGCGCGCCGACTGCCGGCCGCCGACCAGCCACAGCCACCCGCCGAGCACGCCGTCCATCTGCGGCGACATCGACAGGCCGGTCAGGATCGCAAGCGGCGCCAGCACGAAGACGACGCCGAGGTAGGCGAGCTTCTGCAGCGGGTTGTAGCGCAGCGCCTCGGCGCCGACCGGGTGGCGGAAGCGCAGGTGGTCGGCGAAGGAACGCCCGATGCCGCGCCAGTCCGTCCGCCGCATCGCCAGGTCGTCGCGCAGGTGCCGGCCCGCCAGCGCCCAGGCCAGGTAGCACACGCCGTTGACCACCCACAGCCAGGCGAAGAAGAAGTGCCAGCGCCGGCCCATCGCCAGCGACCGGTATCCGGGGATCGTCGCCCAGTCCGGCAGGCCGCCGGCGACCGCCAGCAGGGGCCGCGCGAAATCCGAGGCCTGGCCCCAGTACAGCGCGGGATGGGCATTGAAGACCTGCAGGCCGCTGCCGACGAGGACGAACAGACACAGTGCATTGATCCAGTGCATCCAGCGCAGGGCGGCACGATGGCGCAGCACCGTGCGCCACTCGAACTCCCCGCCGTCGCGGCCCCGCTCCATCCGCCGATCCTACCGCGGCCCGCGGCCGGCGGGTCAGGCGGCGGTTTCGCCGTAGAGGTCGTGCTCGTCGCTGCCGAGGATCTCGACGTCGACGAACTGGCCCGGGACCAGGCCGGCCGCAAGGCCGTCCTGGACCTGCACGACGCCATCGATCTCCGGGGCATCGGCCGTCGAGCGCGCGATCGCCAGTTCGCCGTCGATCGCGTCGACGATGCAGCGCTGCACCGTCCCGACCTTCGCCTCCAGTCGCGCGGCGCTGATCGCCGCCTGCCGCTGCATGAAGCGCGCCAGGCGCTCCTGCTTCAACGCTTCCGGCACCGGATCGGGCAGTGCGTTCGCGGCCGCGCCTTCGACCGGCGAATAGGGGAATGCGCCGACGCGGTCGAGCTGCGCCTCGTCGAGGAACCCGAGCAGCGCCTCGAACTCGGCATCGGTTTCCCCGGGGAATCCGACGATGAAGGTGGAGCGGATCGTCAGCTCCGGGCACATGGCGCGCCAGCGCTGGATGCGCTCCAGGGTGCGGTCCACCGCGCCCGGGCGCTTCATCAGCTTCAGGATCCGCGGGCTGGCGTGCTGGAACGGGACGTCCAGGTACGGCAGCAGCTTGCCCTCCGCCATCAGCGGGATCACGTCGTCGACGTGCGGGTACGGGTAGACGTAGTGCAGGCGGGTCCACGCGCCGAGTTCCGACAGGCCTTCGCACAGCGCCTTCATGCGCGTCGCGCGCGGCGTGCCGCGCCATTCGCGCTCGGCGTACCTCAGGTCGACGCCGTAGGCCGAGGTGTCCTGCGACACCACCAGCAGTTCGCGCACGCCGCCCTTCACCAGGCGCTCGGCCTCGCGCAGCACCTCGTCGACGGGGCGCGAGGCGAGGTCGCCGCGCATGGACGGGATGATGCAGAAGCTGCAGCGGTGGTTGCAGCCCTCGGAAATCTTGAGGTAGGCGTAGTGCTTCGGCGTGAGCTTGAGCCCGTAGTCCGGCAGCAGGTCGACGAACGGGTCGTGCGCCGGCGGTACCGCGGCATGCACCGCTTGCATCACGCTGGCGTAGTCCTGCGGCCCGCTGATCGAAAGCACCCCGGGATGCGCCTCGCGGATCACGTCGGCGCGCTTGCCCAGGCAGCCCGTGACGATCACCTTGCCGTTCTCCGCCATCGCCTCGCCGATCGCGTCCAGCGACTCGGCGACGGCCGAATCGATGAAGCCGCAGGTATTCACTACGACCACGTCGGCGGCGTCGTAGCTGGGCACGAGGTCGTAGCCCTCGACCCGCAGCTGGGTCAGGATCCGCTCGGAATCGACCAGCGCCTTGGGGCATCCGAGGCTGACGAAACCGACTTTGGGGCTGGTGTTCGAGGTCGAAACGGGCATGGCGGGCGGGCGCGTGGCGGCCGCGGATTATAGCGGGCGCTAGAATCGGGGCCGGACAGGGCCGGCAGGAGCATCCCGATGGGCGGCGACATTTCCTTCGAAAGCCCGGCCGGCGCGATCGGCGCCTGGCGCGCCGAGCCGATGTCGGCGCCGCGGGGGGCGATCGTGGTCGTCCAGGAGATCTTCGGCGTGAACGCGCACATCCGCGCGGTCGCGGACCGTTTCGCCGCGGAGGGCTACGTGGCCCTCGCGCCCGCGTACTTCGACGCGGTCGAGCGCGGCGTCGAGCTTGGATACGACCAGGCCGGCGTCGCGCGCGGGCGCGACCTGGCCCAGGCGGTGGGCCTCGAGCGCGCCGCCTCGATCACCGCGGCGGCCGCGCGGCTGCTCGGGGAGGAAGGCCTGAAGACCGGCATCGTCGGCTTCTGCTGGGGCGGCACCGTCGCGCTGCTCGGCAACACGCGCCTCGGCCTGCCGGCGTCGAGCTACTACGGGGCGCGCAACGTCCCGTTCCTCGACGAGCCGCTGCGCGCACCGATCCAGTTCCATTTCGGCGCGGACGATCCGTCGATCCCCGCCGAAGCGGTCGACGCGCACCGCGCGAAGCAGCCCGGGGCCGAGGTATACGTCTACCCCGGCGCGGGGCACGCGTTCAACCGCGACATCGACCCCGCGCACTACCGGCCGGAAGCGGCGCGGCTGGCGCACCAGCGCACGATGCGCCTGTTCGCCGACACGCTGGGCTGAGCCATGGCACGCCACCGGCCGACCGCACCGACTTCTTACGCCCTGCATCCGCAGCTGGCGGCGGACACGCATCCGCTGGCGACGCTCGCGCTGTGCGAACTGCGGCTGATGGACGATGCCAATTACCCCTGGCTGGTGCTGGTGCCGCGCCTGCCGGCGGCGCGCGAGTTGATCGACCTCGAGGCCGCGCAGCGCCGGCAACTGTCCGACGAGATCGACGTCGCGTCGCGCCTGCTGCGCGGCGTGTTCCGGCCGTTCAAGCTCAACGTGGCCGCGCTCGGCAACATCGTGCCGCAGCTGCACGTGCACGTCATCGCGCGGGACGAAGGCGACCCGGCCTGGCCGGCGCCGGTCTGGGGCCGCGTCGCGGCCCGGCCCTACGAGCCCGAAGCGCTGGTCGAACGCATCACGCGCCTGCGCGACGCGCTGCCGCGCTGAGGCTCAGGTCCGCGGCAGGGTGACGCCGGTCTGGCCCTGGTACTTGCCGCCGCGGTCGCGGTAGGACGTCTCGCAGGCTTCGTCGGACTGGAAGAACAGCATCTGCGCGACGCCCTCGCCGGCGTAGATGCGCGCCGGCAGCGGGGTGGTGTTGGAGAACTCGAGGGTCACGTGGCCTTCCCATTCGGGTTCGAGCGGGGTCACGTTGACGATGATCCCGCAGCGCGCGTAGGTGCTCTTGCCCAGGCACACCACGAGCACGTCGCGCGGGATGCGGAAGTATTCGACCGTGCGCGCGAGCGCGAAGGAATTCGGCGGGATGATGCATTCGCCGCCCTCGATGTCGACGAAGCTCTTGGGGTCGAAGGCCTTCGGGTCGACGATCGTCGAGTTGATGTTGGTGAACACCTTGAACTCGCGCGAGCAGCGCACGTCGTAGCCGTAGCTCGAGGTGCCGTAGCTGACGATGCGCTGGCCGTCCGCGGCATGCTTCACCTGCCCTGCTTCGAACGGCTCGATCATGCCCCGGCCGGCCTGTTCGCGGATCCAGCGGTCGCTCTTGATGCTCATGCGGCTTCCATCGCCCCGAAAGCGGCCATTGTACGGGGGCCGGCGTGCGCCGCGCCCCGGGAGGTCAGGCCAGGGCGGCGGCGATCGGCATCGGCGCGCGCGGCCGTGCGGACAGCCGCATCGCCAGGGCGCGCGCGACGC
>JANINR010000002.1 GCA_024508915.1 Lysobacteraceae bacterium
CCTGCGCGGCGACGAAGGCTGGTTCGCGCAACGCGCCGCCACCGCCGGCCCGGAGGCGACCGGCGCCGCGACGCGCCGGGTCGACCTGCGCAGCGCGGCGGCGGCATGGCCGGCGCGCGATGCCACCACCTTCGCGCAGGCGCGCGCGCTGCTGCACTGGCATGCGCGGCACCGGCATTGCAGCGCCTGCGGGGGCGAACTCCGCTTCGTTCGCGCCGGCTGGCTGGGCCGCTGCGATGCCTGCGGCAGCGAACACTATCCGCGCACCGACCAGGCGATCATCGCCGCGGTGACCGACGGCGAGCGCCTGCTGCTGGGACGGCAGAAGACCTGGCCGGCGCGGCGCTGGTCGGTGCTCGCGGGCTTCGTCGAACCGGGCGAATCGCTGGAGCAGACCGTCGCGCGCGAGGTGCTCGAGGAAAGCGGCGTCCGCGTGCGCGAGTGCCGCTACCTCGCGTCGCAGCCCTGGCCGTTCCCCGGCGCGCTCATGCTGGGCTTCATCGCCCGCGCCGAGCCGGACCCGCCGCGGGCCGGCGAGGAACTCGAGGACGTGCGCTGGTTCGGCGCCGAAGACGTGCGCGCGGGCATGGCCGCGGACTGGAGCAATGCCGATGCGGAAGGCGAGGGCATCGTCCTGTCCGCGCCGATCTCGATCTCGCGCTGGCTGGTGGAGCGCTGGCTGGCGGAATTCGCCTGACGCAGGCGGGGCTCAGGCCTCGTCGCCGCGCAACGCGCGCACGCGCGCTTCGAGCGCCTCGGCGGTCGTCGCCGGCGGCATCGGCGCACCGGCGACGAGGCCGACGTGCGCGCGGAAGCGGCGCGGCGCGCGCATGCGGCCGAGGCGGGAGTCGTGGCGGCTCCACATGCTGCTCCACATGTTGCGCAATGCCAGCGGGACCACCGGGACGGGCCTGCCGGCCGCCGATGCGCGCTCCAGGATCTTCTCCACCCCCGACTTGAACGGTGCGATTCCGCCGTCCTTCGTCAGCGTGCCTTCCGGGAAGATGCCGACCAGTTCGCCTTCGGCCAGCGCCGCGTCGATGGCGTCGAAAGCGCGCTGCATGAGCACGGGATCCTCGCGCGCCCCGGCGATCGGGATCGCCTTGGCGGTGCGGAAGATCCAGCGCAGCACCGGGATCTCGAAGATGCGGTGGTACATGACCCAGCGGACCGGCCGCGGGATCGCCGCGGACAACAGCAGCGCGTCCATGTAGCTGACGTGGTTGCAGGCAAGCACCGCGGCGCCCTCGTCGGGCACGTGCTCCTCGACGCCGCGCACGCGCAGCCGGTACAGCGCGCGCACCAGCACCCAGCTGAGGAAGCGCATCAGGAACTCGGGCACGATCGTGAAGATCCACACCGCCACCAGCGTGTTGGCGATCGCCAGCGCCAGGAACAGCTGCGGGATCGTCCAGCCGGCCCACTGCCGCAGCAGCAGGCACAGCACCGACGCGGCGACGACGAACCCGGAATTCTGGATGTTCAGCGCGCCGATCACGCGCGACAGCTCGCGCTTCGGGGTTCGGCTCTGGATCAGCGCGAACAGCGGCACCACGAAGAAGCCGGTGAACACGCCGATCCCGACCAGGTCGAGCACGATGCGCCAGCTGCCGCCGGCGCGCAGGAATCCCGCGACGTCGAGCCCGGCCGCCGTCGCCGCGCCGCTGCGCGCGAAGTACAGGTCGAACAGGAACGCGCTCATGCCGAAGGCGCCCAGCGGCACCAGGCCGATCTCCACCGTGCGCGCCGACAGCTTCTCGCACAGCATCGAGCCGGTGCCGGTGCCGATCGAGAACAGCGCGAGCGCGAACACGTACAGCGTGTTGCCGCCGCCGAGGTACGCGACGGCGTAGTCGGGCAGCTGCGTCGCGAACACGGTGCCGACGAACCAGAACCAGGACACGCCGAGCACCGCGTTGCGGACCGCCGGCTGCCGGCGCGCCAGGCGCATCACCTCGAACGTCTCCGGCACCGGGTTCCAGTTGAGGCGCAGGTCCGGCGCGGCCGCGCCCGCCGGCGGGATCAGCCGGCTCACGAGGTTGCCCGCCACCGCCAAGGCGATCACGCACGCCCCGGCGACCCAGGGACCCTGCGCGCCCGCCGCGGTGAAGATGAGCCCGCCGGCGATCATGCCGACCAGGATCGAGACCGAAGTGCCCATCTCGACCAGCCCGTTGCCGCCGGTGAGTTCCTCCGGGCGCAGCACCGCCGGCAGGATCGAGTACTTCACCGGCCCGAACAGGGTCGACTGCAACCCGGTCAGGAACAGCGCGATCAGCAGCAGCGGCAACGCCTGCAGCACGAACGCGACCGCCGCCAGCGACATGATCGCGATCTCCATCGAGGTGGTGATCCGGATCAGGCGCGACTTCTCCAGCTTCTCCGCGATCTGCCCCGCGGTCGCCGAGAACAGGAAGTAGGGCAGGATGAAGATCGCCGGCGCCAGCGACGCGTACAGCGTGCGCTGCTCCGGCGAGGCGTCCATCCAGAACAGCAGGCCGATGATCGCCTGGCGGAACACGTTGTCGTTGAAGGCGCCGAAGCACTGGGTCACGAACAACGGCAGGAAGCGCCGTTCGCGCAGCAGTCCGAACTGCGAGTGCTTCTCCGAGGCCTCGGCCATCGCGTCTCCCCTGGTGGTGCCGCCGGCGCCGGCGGCCGGGCGGCGCGCCGCATTCACCGGCCTATCGTATCCTCACCCGGCAGTCCTTCCGGAGCGGAGCCATGACCGCGATGCCTGCCGCGTTCCTGGGCCATGGCAGTCCCATGAACGCCCTCGAGCGCAACCGCTACACCGATGCGTGGCGCGCGTTCGGCGCCGCGGCGCCGCGGCCGCGCGCCATCCTCGCCGTCTCGGCGCACTGGTACGTCAATGCCACCGCGGTCACCGCGATGGCGCGGCCCAGGACCATCCACGACTTCTACGGCTTCCCGCAGGCGCTGTTCGACGTGGACTATCCGGCGCCGGGCCTGCCTGCGCTGGCGGAAGAAGTCGCGGACGCCGTGCACCCCGACCAGGTCGGCGCGGACCACGACAGCTGGGGCCTGGACCACGGCACCTGGTCGGTCCTGGTGCACGCGTTCCCGGCGGCCGACGTCCCGGTGGTGCAGCTCTCGATCAACGCATTGCAGCCGCCGGAATGGCACCTGGCGATGGGGACGAAGCTCGCCGCGCTGCGCGAGCGCGGCGTCCTCGTCGTCGGCAGCGGCAACGTCGTGCACAACCTGCGCGCGATCGACTGGAAGCGCCCCGACGCCGGCTTCGACTGGGCGCGGCGTTTCGACGAGCAGGCGCGCCGGATCATGACCGAGCGGCCCGGGGATGCGGCGACGCTGTTCGAACACCCCGATTTCCGCATGGCCGCGCCGACCGACGAGCACTTCCTTCCGCTGCTGTACATCGCCGGCATGGCCGCCGCCTCGGGCCGCGGCGCGGACGTGCTCGTGGACGGCTACGCCTACGGCTCCCTGTCGATGGCCTGCTACACCGTCGGCCGCTGCGACTCGGCGCTGCGCGACGAGCCCGGCGGTGCGGCGCCGCTGGAGACGGTGATGGCGCCGGAGGACGCGAACGTCTGAGCGGCGGCCCGCGGGCCCGTCGCGCCGCGCCGCCGTCAGCGTGCGTAGCTTGCGCGGGGTTCGTTGACGGAAGTACGGGCGACGACTTTCAGCCGGAGCCGCAACCACTCCGCGAAATCGGATTCCGGGAGGCTGCCTTCGGCCAGGGCAACGTAGACTGGATACAACTCCAGGTCCGTCGCGTCGACAACCGCGCCGTTGAGCATGACGAAGGTTTCGCAAGCGACCGCAGCGGTTCGCTTGTTGCCGTCGACGAAGGGATGGTTGCGCGCAAGTCCGAACGCAAGGCTCGCGGCGAGGTCGGCGAGGTCCGGTGGAGGATCGCCATAGGCATGGAGTTGCTGCGGCCGCGCGAGCGCGGACTCGAGCATGCCCTCGTCGCGCACGCCGCTGCCGCCTCCGTGCTCCGCGAGCTGGCGGTCGTGGCAGGCGAGCGCGAATGCGCGCCGGATCCAGACGATCATGGAGGGGGCCTACTGGGCGAGCTTGTGCAGGAGGGAGCGGCGCTTGCGCATGACTTCCTCGGCCACCTCCATCTGCGCCGCGAATTCGGGGTCGTAGGTGGTCAGGCGGATGCCGTCGGGCGTTTCCAGGGCGTAGAGCTCGTCGCCCTTGTCCACGCGCAGGCGCGCCAGCAGTTCCTTGGGGAGGATGAGGCCCGCGGAATTGCCGATGGCGGTGATCTTGAGCTTCATGGCAGGCTCCGGACGTTGTTATAACGGATGTTATACCACGCCGTCGCAGCTGTCGAGTCCCAAAGCGGCGCGCCACTGAAAGAAAAACTTTCGATCATTGGAAAGCAAAACTTCCTGATGGCGCGACCGGCCCGCCTAACGTCCGGGGCATGAAGGACGAGAAAGCCGAATTCTCCGCGCGATTGCGCGCGGCGCTGAAGGACGCCCGCATCGAGGCGAGCCCGGCCGTCCTCGAGAAGCGCTTCAACTCCCGCTACGAAGGCGCGCCGGTGACGTCGCAGGCGATCTCCGGCTGGCTCAACGGCAAGGCGATCCCGCGGCAGGACAAGTTGCGCGTGCTCGCCGCGATGCTCGGCATCGATCCGCATGTGCTGCAGTACGGCGGGCGTTCGCGTTCCCGCGTGGCCGAGTCCGCCGGCGCCTGGGAGGCGCTGAGCCCCGGCGAGCGCGCGATGGTGGATGCCTACGTCATGCTGGCGCCGCCGCATCGCAAGCTCGTGCGCGATCTCGTCGCCGCGCTCGCGGAAAAAGGCCGTCGCGCCGGCTGAGCGGATCCATTCGCGACCGACGCGCCCTTCGCGCAGACTTTCCATTCGCGCTGGCAGCATCGATGGCCCCGAACAGGAGACCGTCCATGAATGCGTTGTTGAAGACTGCCGCCGTTTTCGCCGCGGGCGCGGCCGCGATGTACCTGCTGGACCCGGAAACCGGGCGCAGGCGTCGCGGCCTGGTGCGCGAGCGCACCGGCGGCGCGGCGCGCGACGCGCAGGCCTCGCTGCGCGCGGCCACCCGCGATGCGACGAACCGCATGCACGGCACGCTGGCGGAAGCCGGATCCCACGCCGCCGCGGCACCGGTCGACGACGACACGCTGCACGAGCGCATCCGCGCCAAGCTCGGCCACCTGATGGACCGTCCGTCCAAGGTCGACGTGGACGTGGTGGACGGCCACGTCGTCCTCAGCGGCGAGGCCCCCGACGACGAAGCCGCGGCGCTGGCGCGCTACGTCGCCGGCATGCAGGGCGTCGCGGACGTGGAGAACCGCCTGTCGGCGGAGGCGCAGGCGCCGGCGGGGCAGGGCCCCGCGACGCACTGAGGCTCGGGGCTCAGCCCCGCTCGCGCGCGATCGCGCGCCAGCCGATGTCGTGGCGGTGGAACTCGCCGGGCCAGGAAATCCCGGCGACTTCCGCATAGGCGCGGCGCTGCGCGTCGGCGACGCTGTCGCCGAGCGCGCACACGCACAGGACGCGCCCGCCCGCGGTCACGGCCCGGCCGTTCTCCAGGCGCGTTCCCGCATGGAAGACCTTCGTGCCGTCCAGGTCCGGCGCGTCGATGGAGTTGATCGCGTCGCCGGTGCGCGGCGTGCCGGGATAGCCTTCTGCCGCCATCACCACGCCGAGCGCGGGGCGCGGATCCCACTGCGCGTCGAAGCCCGGGAGCGTGCCCGCGATGGCGGCTTCGACGAGGTCCACGAGGTCCGACTGCAGCCGCAGCATCACCGGCTGCGTCTCCGGGTCGCCGAAACGCACGTTGAATTCGATCACCTTCGGCGCGCCGGCCTTGTCGATCATCAGCCCCGCGTAGAGGAAGCCGGTGAACGGCACGCCGTCGGCGGCCATGCCGCGCACGGTGGGTTCGACGATCTCGCGCATGACCCGCGCATGCACGGCGGGCGTGACCACCGGCGCCGGCGAATAGGCGCCCATGCCGCCGGTGTTCGGGCCGGTGTCGCCGTCGCCGACGCGCTTGTGGTCCTGCGAGGTGGCCATCGGCAGCGCATGCGCGCCGTCGACGATCGAGATGAAGCTGGCTTCCTCGCCGTCCAGGAACTCCTCGACGACGACGCGCGCGCCCGCGGCCCCGAAGGCGTTGCCGGCGAGCATGTCGCGCACGGCGTCCTCGGCCTCGGCCAGCGTCATCGCGACGATCACGCCCTTGCCCGCGGCGAGGCCGTCGGCCTTCACGACGATGGGCGCGCCCTTCGCCCGCACGTCTGCGAGCGCGGCGTCGACGTCGGTGTGCACCGCGTAGTGCGCGGTCGGGATGCCGTGGCGCGCGAGGAAATCCTTCGCGAACGCCTTGCTGCCCTCCAGCTGCGCGGCGGCCGCCGTCGGGCCGAAGATGCGGTGCCCGCCCGCGCGAAACGCATCGACCACGCCCGCCACCAGCGGCTGCTCGGGGCCGACGACGGTGACCGACACGCCTTCGCGCTGCGCCAGCGCGAGCAGGGCGTCGATGTCGGTGGCCTGCACGTCGACGTTGCGGCACTTGCCCTCGGCGGCGGTCCCCGCGTTGCCCGGCGCGACCAGCACCTGCGACACGCGCGGCGACTGCGCCAGCTTCCATGCCAGGGCGTGTTCCCGTCCGCCGCCGCCGATGACCAGGACCTTCATCGCGACCGCCTCAATGCCTGAAGTGACGGATGCCGGTGAAGACCATCGCGATGCCGTGCTCGTCGGCGGCCGCGATCACCTCGGCGTCGCGCATCGAGCCGCCGGGCTGGATGACCGCCCGGATGCCCGCCTCCGCGGCCGCATCGATGCCGTCGCGGAACGGGAAGAAGGCGTCCGACGCCATCACCGACCCGGGGACTTCGAGGCCCGCGTCGGCCGCCTTGATGCCGGCGATGCGTGCGGAATAGACGCGGCTCATCTGCCCGGCACCGACGCCGATGGTGCGGCCGTCCCTGGCGTAGACGATCGCGTTGGACTTCACGAACTTGGCCACGCGCCAGGCGAACAGCAGGTCGCCGAGCTGCCCCTCCGTGGGCGCGAGCTTCGTGACCACCTTCAGTTCGTCGCGCGCGACCTCGCGGATGTCGCTGGTCTGCATCAGCAGGCCGGAACCCACCCGCTTGACGTCGAAATTGTTGCGGCCGTCGCCGTGCGGGATGCGCAGCACGCGGACGTTCGCCTTCTTCTTCGCATGGTCGAGGGCAGCGGCCTCGTAGTCCGGGGCGATCAGCACCTCGACGAACTGGCGGTCGAGGATGGCCTGGCAGGTCGCCGCATCGAGCGGGCGGTTGAAGGCGATGATGCCGCCGAACGCGGACGTGGGATCGGTCGCGTAGGCGGACTCGTAGGCGTCGCCGCAGCCGGCGCCGACCGCCGCGCCGCATGGATTGGCGTGCTTCACGATGACGCAGGCCGGCTGCTCGAACTGGCGCACGCACTCCCACGCGGCGTCCGCGTCGGCGAGGTTGTTGAAGCTCAGCGCCTTGCCCTGCAGCTGCGAGAACGTCGCCAGCGTGCCGGGGACCGGCCACAGGTCGCGGTAGAACGCGGCGTGCTGGTGCGGGTTCTCGCCGTAGCGCAGGTCCATCACCTTCACGAAATTGCTGTTCTGCTGCGCGGGGAACAGCCCGCGCGCGCCGTCCTCGCCGAGCGAGGAGAGGTAGTCGCTGATGCAGGCGTCGTACTGCGCCACGCGATTGAAGGCCGCCACCGACAGCGCGAAGCGGGTCTTCGCCGAGAGGGCGCCGCCGCCGGCGTCGAGCTCGGCGACGATCGCGTCGTACTGCGCCGGGTCGGTCGCCACCGCCACGCGCGCGAAATTCTTCGCGGCCGAGCGCAGCATCGCCGGGCCGCCGATGTCGATGTTCTCGACGACGTCCTCGAGCGAGCTCGAGGGATCGGCCGAGACGCGCTCGAACGGATACAGGTTCAGCACCAGCAGGTCGATCGGCGCGATGCCGTGCTCCCGCATCACCGCGTCGTCCGTCCCGGCGCGGCCCAGCAGGCCGCCGTGGACCGTCGGATGCAGCGTCTTCACCCGGCCATCCATCATTTCCGGGAATCCGGTCGCTTCGCTGACGTCGGTCACCGCCAGGCCCGCCTCGCGCAGGGCGCGCGCCGTGCCGCCGGTGGAGAGCAGGGCCACGCCGTGGCGGTCGAGCGCGCGCGCCAGTTCCAGCAGGCCGGTCTTGTCGGAAACGGAAAGCAGCGCGCGCCGCACTTGCACGGGTCCGCCGCGCATCCCGCCATTCCCCATGGTCATGCGATCCCGTAGTCGCGCAGCTTCCTGCGCAGCGTCGCGCGATGGATGCCGAGCATCGCCGCCGCGCGGCTCTGGTTGCCGTCGCAATGCCCGAGCACTTCCGCGAACAGCGGGATCTCGAGCTCGCGCAGCGCGATCTCGTACAGGTCGTTGGTGTCGCAACCGTCGAGGTCGCGCAGGTAGCGCCGCACCGAATTGGCGACGTGCTCGCGCAGCGGCGGGCGGTTGCCGCCACGGCTGGTTTCGGTGCGATCGACGGCGTTCAAGCGATTCCCCCGGATCCGGTGCGCCACCGGCGCATGGCCGGCGGGGGGGACGAGTCTAGCGCGGCACGGCCCGGCGCGCCACGCGCGGCGGCGGCGGATTCAGCGGAAATCGAAGCTGAAGGCGACGATGCCGGGACCGGGCTCGACCACGTCCAGCGCGACGGCCGCACTGGCGCCGCTGGCGATCGTCGGCTGCGCGGGCGCCTTGCCGAGGTACTCCGCCGGCGTGAATGCACGGAAGCCGACGGCGCGGCCGTCCGCGTCCGAAAGGGTCAGCAGCAGCATCGGCCAGGCTTGCGGCCACTGCGCATCGTTGCGGAAGCTCGCGGCGACGTGGAGGACGCCGCGCTTCGCGGGATGGGCCCGCACGTCGCGCTGCAGCAGCGTGAACGCGGCGGGTTCGCGCCAGGCCGGAACGTCGCAGCGCAGCACCGCGCATGCGCCCTGCACGAGCGGGCGCCAGCGGGCGTCCGCGGCGAGGTGCGCGCGATCGGCGAGCAGCACCTGCACCAGCAGCAGCAGCGCCAGCCCCGCGATGATCGCGACGTCGCGCCGCGCTGCGCCGCGGCTGCCTGCATCGCCGGCGTCGGGGGCGGGTGGCTCGAGGAAGGTCGGCAGCGCGGGCATGCCGCGATTCTAGTGGCGGATGCCGTCGATGCGCAGCCAGTCGCCGAGCTTTTCCACGCGCAGCGCATCGAACCACGGCGCATAGCGCTGCAGCAGCGCCGCCTCCTGGCCGTCGAGGATCCCCGACAACGCGATCCGCCCGCCCGGGGCGACCCGCGCCGCCAGCACTTCCGCGAGGGCGTCCAGCGCGGAGGCGAGGATGTTCGCGACGACGACCGGATACGTGCGCTCGGGCGCATCGCCGGGGGCATGCACCTGCAGCCGGTCGGCGACGCCGTTGCGTTCCGCGTTGTCGCGCGTGGCCAGCAGCGCCTGCGGATCGTTGTCCACGCCCGTGGCCGTGGCCGCGCCGAGCTTCAGCGCCGCCAGCGCCAGGATGCCGCTGCCGCAGCCGAAATCCAGCACGTCCGCACCGCGCAGCGTGCCCGCCGCGGCGAGGCCGTCCAGCCATTCCAGGCACAGCGCCGTGGTCGGGTGCGTGCCCGAGCCGAAGGCCAGTCCCGGATCGAGCCGCACCACCGCCGCATCGGCGGCTGCGGCCGCCGGCGGCAACTCGCGGTTCCACGGCACGATCCAGGTCCGCGTGCCGAACGACAGCGGCGCGTACTGGTCCATCCACGCGCGTTCCCAGTCCTGGTCGCCGACGGCGCGGAACGAGGCGCGGGTCCAGTCGAGCCCCGGGTCGAAGCTTTCGAGCGCCGCGAGCAGCATCAGCGCGTCCGCGTCGTGCGCGAACAGCGCCGACAGCGCGATCTCGTCCCAGAGCGGCGTCTGACCGACGCCTGGTTCCAGGATCGCCCGCTCGTCCGGTGTCGAGGCGTCGGCGTCGAGCAGCGTCACCGCGAGCGCGCCGACGTCCTCGAGGGCGTGTTCGTAGCGCGGCTGCTCGGCCAGGCGGCAACGCACCGACAATTCCAGGAACGGCATCGGCTCAGAACCCCAGCAGGCCCTTGAGGAGCTTCTTCGCGGGCTTGTCCTGCGGCTGCGCGGGCGCTTCCGCCTCGCCGTCCGCGTCGCCGCGCTGCATCGCGCCGAAGTCCATGCCCAGCATCGCCATCGCCGTGGACTTGGTGCGCACGCGCACGTTCCACTCGGGATCCCATGCGACCTTCGGGTCCTTCGGCTTCGGCGGCCACGACAGGTTGGTTTCCGGGCCGTACGCGATCATCTGCAGCATGCCGCCGGCCATCGCCTCGCCGTCCTTGCCGGCGAAGATGCCCTTCGGCATCGCGCAGCTGTTCACCGTGGGCGCGAGCAGCACCTTCTCCCTGATCCACTTGTCGACGGTCGCATTGGGCAGGTAGTCGACCACGCCCATGCCGGCATCCGACGTTTCCGAGCTGCTCCACAGCACCAGCGCGTCGCCCTGCATGCCCATCGCGTGCAGGAAATAGCCGCGCGCGTTGGCGACCGGCTGCCAGCGCCAGGTCTGGCCCGTCGCGACTTCCCCGCTGCGGGTGAGCGCGATCTTCGGCATGAAATCCTGCGCCGCGCCGAGCGCGAACTTCAGCGACTCGGGCACGCGGTCGCCGGTGATGCGATGGTCGCCCGCGACGGAGGCGCCGTCGGGCACGTTGCGGCGGTCCTTGTCGTTCGGCCACAGCGCCGTGTCCGGGCCGGTGCGCGGATCTCGGTCGGGCACGTACCGTCCTTCCATCGAACCGCTGACCTTGACCTTGCCGTCCTTGCTGCTGACCTCGAACACCTTCGGCTGGCCGGGACGCACGTCCGTGCCGCAGCCCCAGTAGATCAGGATGCGCGCCGCGGCGTCCGGAGGCTTGCCGCCGAACTGCGGGACGCCCGGTTCCACCGGCTCGGCCTTCTGCGGCTTCGGGGCGAGCAGCGGCAGGCTGTCGCCGAGGCGCAGGCCTGCAGGCACCGCGTCGGCCGCGGCACCGCCCGGGTTCAGCTGGTTGCGCAGCGTGACGTCCATGTACTGGCCGGGCATGCCCGGGTACTTCGTCGAACCGTAGCTGTTGTTGCCGCCGCGGCCGCCGAACATGCCCATCGCCATCTTGCCGAGGCCGCCCATGGCGGGCATGCCCGGCATGTCGTGCGTCGCCAGGTCGATGTACAGCAGGGTCTCGGGGCCCTGTTTCGCGGACTGGCTGGCGGCCGGCAGCGACAACGCGAGGGTCGCGGCGGCGGCGAGGGGAAGCAGGCGGGGATGGCGCGGCATGTCGTGACTCTCGTTTTCCGGGTGCAAGCGTAAACGGCGATCCATGCGATGCGCGGCCAGCGGCGCGCTCGGGCCCCCTCTTTCGCCGGCCGCGCCGGCGCGGCGCGCGCACCGCGCCTACACGATCGACAGCGACTTTTCCTTCTGCTCCGCGAGCCGCTTCTCGAGGTAGTGGATGTTCTGGCCGCCGCGCTGGAAGCCGGCGTCGGCCATGATCCGCTGCTGCAGCGGGACGTTGGTCTTGATGCCGTCCACCACCATCTCGCTCAGCGCCACCCGCATGCGCGCGATCGCCGTCTCGCGGTCGGGGCCGTGCACGATGAGCTTGCCGATCATCGAGTCGTAGTTCGACGGAACCCGGTAGCCCTCGTAGATGTGCGAATCGACGCGCACGCCCGGCCCGCCCGGCGCGTGGAAGTGCTGGATCAGGCCGGGGCAGGGCAGGAACGTGTCCGGATCCTCGGCGTTGATGCGGCACTCGATCGCATGGCCCTCGAGGACGATGTCCTCCTGCCTGAGCGAGAGCCGGTTGCCGGCGGCGATGCCGAGCTGCTCGCGCACCAGGTCCACGCCGGTCACCATCTCGGTGACGGGGTGCTCGACCTGGATGCGGGTGTTCATCTCGATGAAGTAGAAGCGCCCGTCCTCGTACAGGAACTCGAACGTGCCCGCGCCGCGGTAGCCGATGCGCAGGCAGGCCTCGACGCAGACCTTGCCGATCTGCGCGCGCAGTTCCGGCGTGATGCCCGGCGCCGGCGCTTCCTCGACCACCTTCTGGTGGCGGCGCTGCATCGAGCAGTCGCGCTCGCCCAGGTGGATCGCGTTGCCCTGGCCGTCGGCCAGCACCTGGATCTCCACGTGGCGCGGGTTCTCCAGGAACTTCTCCATGTAGACCATGTCGTTGCCGAACGCGGCCTTGGCTTCCGCCTTGGTGGTCGCGATGGCGTTCACGAGCGCAGCCTCGGTGTGGACCACGCGCATGCCGCGCCCGCCACCGCCGCCCGCGGCCTTCACGATCACCGGATAGCCGATCTCGCGGCCGATGCGCAGGTTCTCCTCCGCGTCGTCGCCGAGCGGCCCGCCGCTGCCGGGCACGCACGGCACGCCGGCGGCCTTCATCGCGCGGATCGCCTCGACCTTGTCGCCCATCAGCCGGATCGTCTCGGCGCGCGGGCCGATGAACACGAACCCCGACTTCTCGACGCGCTCGGCGAAGTCCGCGTTCTCGCTGAGGAAGCCGTAGCCGGGATGGATGGCCTGCGCGTCGGTGACCTCGGCGGCGGCGATGATCGCCGCCATGTCGAGGTAGCTCTGCGCCGACGGCGCCGGGCCGATGCACACCGACTCGTCGGCCATGGCCACGTGCTTCAGGTTGCGGTCGACGGTGGAATGCACCGCGACCGTGCGGATGCCCAGCGCGTGGCAGGCGCGCAGGATGCGCAGCGCGATTTCGCCGCGGTTGGCGATGACGACCTTGTCGAGCATGGCCGGCGCCTCAGCCGATCACGAACAGCGGCTGGTCGAACTCCACCGGCTGTCCGCTCTCGGCGAGGATCTTGAGGACCGTGCCGGAGACGTCGGCCTCGATCGGGTTGAACATCTTCATCGCCTCGATGATGCCGAGGGTGTCGCCGGCCTTGACCGACTGGCCGACGCTGACGAATGCCGGCTTGTCCGGCGCGGGCGAGGCGTAGAAGGTGCCGACCATCGGCGAGCGCACGACTTCGCCGTCGGGCAGCTGCTCGCCCGCGGGCTTGGGCGCGCCGCCGGTCGCCGCCTGCACCGGCGACTGCATCGGCATCGCCGCCGGCATCGCCTGCGGGATCATCTGCGGCGCGGCGGCGATCATCGTGCCCTGCGGCACGCGCGCCAGGCGCACGGACTCCTCGCCCTCCTTGATCTCGATCTCGGCGAGGTTGGATTCCTCGAGCAGGTCGATCAGCTTCTTGATCTTGCGCAGGTCCATGGCGGTTCTCTTGTTCGAAGCGGAATGGTTTTCGGAACGGCGTCAGCGCGGCGCGAGCCGGGCGAGCGCCGCGTCCAGGGCGTAGCGGTAGCTGTCGGCGCCGAAGCCGGCGACCACGCCCACGGCGAGGTCGCTGAAATAGCTCGTGCGGCGGAACGGCTCGCGCGCGTGGGGGTTCGAGAGGTGGATCTCGATGAAGGGGATGGCGACGGCGGCCAGCGCGTCGCGCAGGGCCACCGAAGTGTGGGTGAAGGCAGCCGGATTGGCGAGGATGAAGGACGTTCCGTCCTTGCCGGCGGCCTGGACCCGGTCGACGAGCGCCGATTCGCTGTTGGACTGCAGCGCTTCCAGCACGTGGCCCGCGGCGCCTGCCCGCGCGGCGAGGTCGGCGTCGATCTCGGCCAGCGTGGTGCGCCCGTAGACCTCCGGCTCGCGGCTGCCGAGCAGGTTGAGGTTGGGGCCGTGCAGGAGCAGCAGTCGGGCCATGCGCTTGCTGGGCGGAAGGGAGGCGCAGTTTGCGCGGTCGGGCCGATGCTGTCCAGTTCGCCGATGATCGCCGGAATTTAAGCGATTGTTTGAATGTCAGGGCTGCGCCCAGCGATCGATTTCGCCATGCGCGAAGGGCCCGATCCGCTGTTTCAGCAGCGTTCCGTCGCCGGAGACGAGGATCGAATACGGCAGCACGCCTTTCGGATTGCCCAGGCGGACGCCGGCGTCGGCCGGACCGGGAGTGTCCAGCGCGATCGGGTACGACACCGGGACCCTCCGCAGGAAGTCGCGGACGTTCGCTGCATCATCGAGGGCGATGCCGACCACCTGCACGCCGCCGGCCCCCTGGGCGGCGGCGAACCGCTGCAGCTCGGGCATCTCCTCGATGCAGGGGCCGCACCAGGACGCCCAGACGTTCACCAGCAAGGGGCGTTGCGCGAAGTCGCCCGGCAGCGCCAGCGTTCCCCCGTCGAGCCGCGGCAGCGAAACCGGGACGAGCCGCTCGCCGCGCCGCGATACGCTCACGCCTGCGGGGGGCGGCGGGGCGCTCGCCGACAGGGCGCTCCCGAGGAGGCGTTGTCCCAGTTCGGATCGCAACAGCGGGCCCGGGCCGGTGGTGGCGAGGCTGGCGAGCGCGCCGAGCGTTCCCGCCGCCAGGGCCACCAGCACCACCTTGGCGGAGGCGCGCATGGCTCAGCCGCCCGCCTGCGCGCGCCGCAGTCGCTCGTGGAACGGCACCGCCGCCTCGAAGCCCACCAGGCGCAATCCGCGCAGTTCGTCGCCGCCGGCGAAGAACAGCGTACCGGGCGGGCCGACGATGCCGAACCGCTGCATCAGCGCCTGGTCCACGGCGTCGTTCGCGGTGACGTCGGCCTTGAGCAGCACGAAGTCCGCCATCGCGGCGGCGACCGCGGGGTCGGTGAAGGTGTAGCGCTCCATTTCCTTGCAGCTCACGCACCAGTCGGCATAGAAGTCGAACAGCACGGGCCGGCCCGCGGCGGCGGCCGCGGCGAGCTCGCGATCGAGATCGGCGGCCGACTTGATGGCGCGGAACGCCGGCGCCGGGGCCGCGGCCGCGCCGCCGCGCAGCGTCGCCA
>JANINR010000003.1 GCA_024508915.1 Lysobacteraceae bacterium
GCCCGGGGTGGCGTGGTCTGACGGGAATACCGGGGCGTTGCCCGGATGTCCGTAGGGGTGCGACGGACGGCCGGCACCGGCCTGCGCATTGCCCCGAGGGCCGCCGCTGCCACCGCCCGGGCCGCGCTGCGGGCGGCCGCCGGCCGGCGCATTGCGCCCCGGGCCGCGACGCGCACCGCGCCCGTCCGGATTGCGATGCCCGGAGGGGCCGGTCTCGACGCCCTCGGGCACGTACCAGGTGCGGAACGCCGCGGGATTCTCCTGCGCGCCCTGCGCCTTGCCGCCGCGCACGCGCTGCCCGGGCTGGCGCGGGCCCTTCGGCTTGAACGCCTTGTTCGCCTGCTTCGCCGCTGCTTCGCCGCTGACCGTCAGCCCGCCGTGGGGCTTCTTGCCGCCGCGGCCGCGGCGATCCTCGCGGACATGGTCGAAGCGGCGCAGCTCGCGCCCTTCGTCCGCGGTGTTGTGGCCGCCGACATAGCCGTGCGAGCGATGCTGGCCGCCGACGTGCACGGTCGACTTCGCCGCCCGGCGCTGGCCGATCACCGGCTGCAGCGTCAGCGCGGACGGCGCGCCGTCCTCGAGGCCCAGCGACTTGCGCAGCGCGTCAACGCGGTCCGCAGGGACTTCCTGCGAATGGCCGCGCAGCAGCGGCTGCGGCAGCTCGATGCTGCCGTAGCGCGTGCGCTTGAGGCGGCTGACCTGGCAGCCCTGCGACTCCCACAGCCGGCGCACTTCGCGGTTGCGACCTTCGCTGACGACGACGCGGAACCAGTCGTGGGAGTCGGTGCCGCCGATGCGCTCGATCTCGTCGAACTTCGCCGGGCCGTCCTCGAGCGCGACGCCGCGGCGCAGGCGGTCGACGAGCTTGTCGGACACGGCATCCTCGCCTTCGGGCGCGCGCACGCGGCACACGTACTCGCGTTCGACCTCGCGCGAGGGATGCATCATCGCGTTCGCCAGCTCGCCGTCGGTGGTGAGCAGCAGCAGCCCCGTGGTGTTGATGTCGAGCCGCCCGATCGCGATCCAGCGCGCGCCCTTCAGCGCGGGCAGCGCGTCGAAGATGGTCGGCCGGCCCTCTGGATCCTCGCGGGTGGTCACTTCGCCTTCGGGCTTGTTGTACATCAGCACGCGCGCGGGTTCCGTCAGCGCGGTGGCGACGAAGGTGCGGCCGTCGATCTCGATCTTGTCGCCGCCGGCGACGCTCATCCCGACCGTGGCGACTTCGCCGTTGACGCGCACGAGCCCGTCCGCGATGCGCTGCTCGAGCGCGCGGCGCGAGCCGAGCCCGGCCTGCGCGAGCACCTTGTGCAGGCGCTCCTCGAGCCGCGGCGCGTTCGCCGGCTCCGCGTCGGCGCCGCGCTTCAGCGTGAGGCGGCGGGGTCCTTCGTTCTTCTTCTCGCTCATCGTTCCTGTTGCTCCGACGATGCCATCGCGGCGTCGTCATCGGTGTCCGCCGCGTCGGCGGCGTGGGGGGTGTCGTCGCCCGTGTCGTTGTCACTGCCGTCGCCGTCGCCCGCGTCGAGCGACAGGTCGCCCAGCGGCATCGCGTCGTCCCCGCCCGCGGCGGGTTCGAACGACAGTTGCGGCTCGAGCTCGCCGATCTCCTTCAGCTCGGAGAGCGGCGGCAGGTCCTCCAGGCGCTTGAGCCCGAAGTAGTCGAGGAAGCCCTTGGTCGTCGCCAGCAGTTCCGGCTTGCCCGGCACGTCGCGGTGGCCGACCACGCGGATCCACTCGCGTTCCTCGAGCGCCTTGATGATGTTGCTGTTCACGGCGACGCCGCGGACCTGCTCGATCTCGCCGCGGGTGATCGGCTGGCGGTAGGCGATCAGCGCGAGCGTCTCCAGGGTCGCCCGCGTGTACTTGGTCTGCCGCTCGGCCCACAGCCGCGCGACCCAGGCATGCACGTCGGCCTTGACCTGGTAGCGCCAGCCGGAGGCGAGCTCGACCAGCTCCACGCCGCGTTCCGCACAACCCTCGGCCAGCGCGGACAGCGCCTGCTCGATGCTGCCGTCGGGCGCCGGCTCGTCCAGCGGGAAGAGGCCCTTGAGCTGGACCACGGTCAGCGGCTGGTTGGCGGCGAGCAGGGCCGCCTCCACGATGCGGGTGATCAGGGTCTGGTCCATGGGTTCGGTACGCGGTTCAGTCATGGGCGGGGACGTCGTCGGCTGCGGCATCGTTGGCGGCGTCGGCGTCGTCGAATTCGCTGCTCAGGTCGAGCGTCGCGTCGCCGTCGCCGGACGCCAGCGACTTCACGTAGATCGGCGCCAGCGGCGCTTCCTGCACGACGTCGAGCAGGTGTTCCTTCGCCAGCTCCAGGATGGAGAGGAAGGTCACGACCACGCCGAGGCGGCCCTCGGCGACCTCGAACAGCGATTCGAACCGGTGGAACGCGCCATCGGACAGGCGCGCCAGGAGCTCGCCCATGCGCTGGCGGACGCTCAGCGCGTCGCGCTTGATCGCGTGCTGCGTGTAGAGCTCGGCGCGGCGCAGCACGTCGTGCAGCGCCAGCAGCATCTCGCGCAGGTCCACCGGCGGCGGCAACCGGACCGCGGCGCGGTCGGGCACGAAGGCCGACGCCGGCGTCGTGTCGCGGTCCTGGCGGGGCAGGGCGTCGAGGTCCTCGGCGGCCTGCTTGAAGCGTTCGTATTCCTGCAGGCGACGGACCAGCTCGGCGCGCGGGTCGCCTTCTTCGTCCATGGCGAGCTCGGAACGCGGCAGCAGCATCCGCGACTTGATCTCGGCCAGGATCGCGGCCATCACCAGGTACTCGGCGGCCAGCTCGAAGCGCATCTCGTGCATGGCCTGGATGTAGTCGACGTACTGGCGCGTGATCTCCGCGACCGGGATGTCGAGGATGTCCAGGTTCTGCCGGCGGATCAGGTACAGCAGCAGGTCCAGCGGTCCTTCGAAGGCATCCAGGATGACCTCGAGCGCGTCCGGCGGGATGTACAGGTCCTGCGGGATCTGCAGCACCGGCTGGCCAAGCACCATCGCCAGCGGCATTTCCTGCTGCTGCGGTGGGCTGCTTCCGTTCTGGGCCGCGGGCGCTTCCGCGACCGTGCCGCTGGGGCTATCGGATGTCATCGATGGGTCATCGACCGGTGAACTGATCCATGTGTGCCCAGGCGGTGTGCCGGGGGCAGGCATTGCCGTTGCGGGCGCGCCATGGGTCGGGCGCCGCGCGTGCAGGCGCGGCGGACGGGAAGGCGGTCGTCGGCGAACAAGGGCGGATCGGCGGTGGCGCGCATCCCTGCCGCACCCGGTACCGTGTGGCCTCGCCACCGGCCCTGCCCCTTGACAGGTTACGGGCTGGGCAGGGGGCTGTCCAGCGGGCCGCTACAATGCCGCGCCCCGCACTGCGGGCCTGGACCGCGCACGACGGAGGCAAGCGACCGGCATGTGGTATGCGATCGAAGGACATGACGGCGCGGGCGTGCTTGCCGCGCGCATGGGCGCGCGGCCGGCGCATCTCGCGCGCCTGCAGGCGCTGCGCGACGCAGGGCGGCTGCTGCTCGCCGGGGCGTGCCCGGCGATCGATGCCGAGGACCCGGGACCCGCGGGGTTCTCGGGGAGCATCGTCATCGCCGAGTTCGAGTCGCTCGAGGCGGCGCGCGCCTGGGCGGAGGGAGACCCGTACGTCGCGGCGGGGGTCTACCAGCGCGTGGAGGTTCGCCCATTCAGGCCGGCGATGACCTGAGCGCTTCGCGCAAGCGGATGCTGCACTGCAGCAAGCGGGGTCGGGAAGGTTTCGGCGGCAAGCCCGCAACGCGAAAGGAAATTCACTCCGGCCATCGCGCGGCATCCCCCAGTGCTGGAACCGTTTGCTTTGCAGGTCGGTCATCTTGCGTTTAGGTTGGACGGCTTGTTTCCCCCGGAACGGAGATCCAGGATGGGTGCAGCCAACCCGACGATCAGGGATGTCGCCCGCCTCGCGAACGTGTCCGTCGCCACGGTGTCGCGCGCGCTGAACGGCCACGAGAACGTCGCCGAAGCGGTCCGCCAGCGCGTGCTGGAGATCGCCAACTCGCTCGACTACAGCCCGCACCACGCGGCCCGCTCGCTGAGCCGGGGCCGGACCCACACCATCGGCGTGGTGCTTCCCGACCTGCCGTGCGAATTCTTCGCCCGGCTGATGTGCGGCATCGACGCCGCCGCCCGCGAGCGCGGGCTGCAGTTGCTGGTGTCGGGCCACCATCGCTCGGCGGAAAGCCAGGCCGCGGCATTGCGGGTGATGCGCGGCCGGGTCGACGGCCTGCTCGCGATCTCCCCGTATGCGGGCCTCGACGTCGCGGCGGCGCGCCTGCCGGCATCGCTGCCGGTGCTGCTGCTCGACAGCGACCCGTCCGCCGAGGGCGTCGCCACCCTGGCCGTCGACAACTATTCCGGCGCGCTGGACATGATGGAGTACCTCGCCGGCTGCGGTTACCGCGACATCGCCTTCGTTTCCGGGCGCCGCCCGCACTTCAACGCGGAGGAGCGGCTGCGCGGCTACCTCGACGGCCTGGCCCGCTTCGTGCCCGGCGCCGAGCCGTGGGTGGTGGACGGCGACTTCGACGTGCAGACCGGCGCGCAGGCGGGCGAAGCCCTGCTGGCCGCGCCGAGCCGTCCCGACTGCGTGTTCGCGGCGAACGACATGATGGCCCTGGGGTGCATGTTCGCGTTCCAGCGCGCCGGCCTGCGCGTCCCCGACGACATCGGCCTGGCGGGATTCAACGACATCCCGCTCGCGAGCCAGACCGCGCCGCCGCTGACCAGCGTCAAGATCGACATCGCGCGGCTGGGCACCGACGCGTTCACCATGCTGCTCGATCGCATGGCGGACGGTTCGCTCGCGCCTTCGCGGATCGTGCGCCCGCAACTGATGGTGCGAGGTTCGACGCGCCGGCTGGTCACGACGCAGTAGCCGGCGAAGCCGCGGCGGCGGGCCGCGCGATCGCGGGCGTCAGGGCGCCCAGTAGACCTGGAGCGGCGCGCCGGGCGTCAGGAAGGCCAGCCGCACCGGCATTTCCAGCATGTCGTCGCCCGCGAGCGCCTGCTCGAAGCGACTCCGCTTGGCCGCCCCGCGCAGCAGCAGCATGCGCGTGCCGGCCGGCGCGAGACCCGCCGGCGTCAGGCTGATGCGCCGCGTCCAGGGCCCGGCGCCCGGGCAGCCCGCGGCGTCCACCGCGACGTAGGCGTGGTGCGAGCCGAGCGCGTCCCCGAGCCCTCGCATCCGCGGGAACAGCGAGGCCGTGTGTCCATCGTCGCCCATGCCCAGGAGCACCACGCCGGGCGGCTGGTGCGCGTGCAGGTTGGCGTCCGCCACCGCCTCGGCGATGCTGCGGCCCGGTCGCGTCAGGGGCTCGAAGCGTGCGGCGGCGGCATGCGAACGCAGCAGGTGGTCGTGGACGAGGCGCGCATTGCTGTCGGGATCGTCGGGAAGCAGCCAGCGTTCGTCGACCAGCGCGATGTCCACGCGCTCCCACTCGAGCGGCGCCTGCGAGAGCGCGCGGAACATCGGCGCCGGCGTCGTCCCCCCGGAGACCAGCAGCCGCGCCCGCGGCTGGACCATCAGGTCGCGGCGCAGCGCAGCGGCAACCGCCACGGCGGCGGCCCACGACCACTGGTCGTCGTTGCGGAACTCGTGCAGCGAGACCGGCGCCTCGCCGCGGCGGCGCGAGCCGGCGTTCACCGCGCAGCCCCTGCGGCGCGGTCGGCGGCGAGCACCGCCGCGCCGAGCAGGCCCGGTTGCGGATGCAGCACGGCGCTGGTGGGGACGGCCGCCATCGCGGGAGCGTAGCGTCCCTTGCCTTCGAAGCGCTGGCGGAAACCGGAGCGCTGCAGCGACGGCAGCAGCGGCGGCACCAGTCCGCCGCTCAGGTAGGCGCCGTCCCAGGCCCCGTACGCGAGCACCAGGTCGCCGGCGATCGCCCCGAAGATCGCGCAGAACGCGTCGACTGCCTGCCGGCAGCGCGGCTCGCCCGCGGCCGCTCCCGCGGTCACGTCCTCGGGGCGTGGATTGCCGGGATCCTCGCCGGCGATCGCCCCCAGCGCGCGATGCAGGTTGACCAGGCCGGCGCCGCTGGCGAGGCGCTCGTTGGAGACGCGCCCGAACTCCGGCGACAGTTGCTCGAGGATGGCGATTTCCTGCGGCGTGCCCGGGGCGAAGCTGGCGTGCCCGGCCTCGGTGGCCAACGCGAGCCACTGCCCGCCGTGGAGCACGAGGACCCCCACGCCCAGTCCCGTGCCCGCGCCGACGACGACCGCCGTCGTCCCGTCGCGCGGCGCGGCGTCGCGGGGAAGGGCGGGCCCGCCGATGGGCGCGAGATCGCCCGGCCCGAGCTGCCGCACTGCCATCGCCTGCGCGACGAAGTCGTTGACCAGGGCCACGTCGGACAGGCCGAGCGCGTCGCCCAGGCGGTAGGCGGACACGACCCAGGGGTGGTTCGTCATGCGGGCGCGGCCATCGCGCACGGGACCGGCGACGGCCAGCACCGCGCTCCGGGCGGAGACGCCGACGCCCTCGAGGTAGTGGCGCGCGGCCTCCGCGAGCGACGGGAAACGCTGCACCGGATAGGCGGCGACGGTGTCCTCGCGCAAGGGGCGCGGGGCCGCGGGATCGGCGAGCGCGAAGCGCGCATGGGTGCCGCCGATATCGGCGAGCAGCACCGGCGCCGCGTTTTGGGAAGCGGGGGCCATGGCCCCGCCGACATTAGCAAACGCAGCCCGCGGCAGCCCGCTATACTCGCGTGGGACGCTGGCGATTTCGCCAGTAGACCGCATGTCGAATCAATGGCTTGCGGATAAAAATTCATCCATTTTCACTTTCGCGGCCCGGGCATGACGCCCGCCGCCGCCGGGGCCCGACGACGCCGCATGCGCCTGTCCACGATCAAGCTGTCCGGTTTCAAGTCCTTCGTCGATCCGACCACGCTGCACCTGCCGACCAACATGACCGGCATCGTCGGCCCGAACGGCTGCGGCAAGTCCAACATCATCGACGCGATCCGCTGGGTGATGGGCGAGAGCGCGGCGAGCCGCCTGCGCGGCGATTCGCTCACCGACGTGATCTTCTCCGGCTCCTCGGCGCGCAAGCCCGTGTCGCAGGCGACGGTGGAGCTGGTGTTCGACAACGCCGAGCGCACGATCACCGGCGAGTACGGCGCCTACGACGAGATCTCGGTCAAGCGCACCGTCGGGCGCGACGGGCAGAGCAACTACTACCTCAACGGCACCAAGTGCCGCCGCCGCGACATCACCGACCTGTTCCTCGGCACCGGCCTCGGCCCGCGCAGCTACTCGATCATCGAGCAGGGCATGATCAGCCAGATCATCGAGGCGCGGCCGGAAGACCTGCGCGTCTACCTCGAGGAAGCCGCCGGCATCTCCAAGTACAAGGAGCGCCGCCGCGAGACCGAGACCCGCATCAAGCACACCCGCGAGAACCTCGACCGCCTGACCGACCTGCGCGACGAGGTCGGAAAGCAGCTCGAGCACCTCAAGCGCCAGGCGCGGCAGGCGGAGCAGTACCAGTCCATCCAGGCCGAGCGCCGCGTCCGCGACGCCGAGTGGAAGGCGCTGGAATTCCGCGGGCTCGACGCGCGCCTGCAGGGCCTTCGCGAGAAGCTCGCCGCGGACGAGACGAGGTTGCAGCAGCTCGTCGCCGAGCAGCGCGAGGCCGAGCGCAGGATCGAGGAGGATCGCGCGCGCCGCGAGGACGCGGCCGAGGCGCTGAACAAGGCGCAGGCCGAGGTCTACCAGGTGGGCGGCACGCTGGCGCGCATCGAGCAGCAGATCGCGCACCAGCAGGAAATGGCGCAGCGGCTCCAGCGCGCGCGCGAAGAGGCGCAGGCGCAGCTCGCGGAGATCGGCGGCCACATCAGCGGCGACGAGGCGCGCCTGGCCTCGCTGCGCGACGCGATCGCGCAGGCCGAGCCGGAACTCGCGCGCCTGCAGGCGCAGGACCAGTCGGTGCAGGAAGCCCTGCGCGATGCCGAGGCGCGGCTGGCCGAATGGCAGCAGCGCTGGGACGCCCATGCGAAGGCGCAGGCCGAGGCCGCGCGCACCGGCGACGTCGAGCGCACGCGCGTCGAGATGCTCGATCGCCAGGCGCTGGACGCCGAGCGCCGGCGCGAGCAGCTGTCGGCGGAGCGCGCCGGGCTGGACGTGGCCGCGCTGGCCGAGGCGTTCGCGAACCTCCGCGTCCAGCACGATGAACAGAAGGCGGCGCTCGACGGCATGGCCGCCGACGTCGAAGCCCGCAAGCAGGCCGTCGTCGAGCTGCAGGACCAGCAGCGCACCGCGCAGTCGGAACTGGCCGAGGTGCGCAAGCAGGCGCAGGAGAAGCGCGGCCGCCTCGCGTCGCTCGAGGCGCTGCAGCACGCCGCGCTCGGCCAGGAGCAGGGCGCCGCCGTCGAATGGCTGCGCCAGCACGGGCTGGATTCGGCCGCGCGCGTGGGCGAGAAGCTGGTGGTCGAACCGGGCTGGGAAAACGCGGTGGAGGCCGCGCTCGGCCAGCTGATCGAAGGCGTGCTCGTCGAGGCGCCCGAAGCGCTGGTCGAAGCGCTGGGCGAACTCGGCGAGGGCCGCCTGACCCTCGTCGAGCCCAAGACCGGCGGCGCTGTGTTCTCGCCGAGCTCGCTCGCGGCGAAGGTCAAGGGGCCCGCGGCGATCCTGCGCATCCTGACGAAGCTGCACGCGGCGGAGACGCTGAAGGAAGCGCGCGCGATGCTGCCGCGGCTGGGCGATGGCGAGTCCGTCATCACCCGCGCCGGCGAGCGCATGGGCGCCGGCTGGGTGCGCGTGCTGCGCTCCGGCGCGGCCAAGCAGGGCGCGCTGCTGCGCGAGCGCGAGATCCAGGGGCTGCGCGCGGAGATCGAAGCCTTGCAGCATCGCGAGGAGGAACTCGAGCGCGGCCTGGCCGCGTGGCGCGACCGGGCACTGGTCGCCGAACAGCAGCGCGAGGACGCGCAGCGCGCGCTGTACCTCGCGCACCGCGGCGTGTCGGAACTGGCCGGGCAGTTGCAGGGGCAGCAGGGGCGGCTGGATTCGGCGCGCGCCCGGCTGGAGAAGATCGACGCGGAGCTGGCCCAGCTCGGGGAAACGCTCGAATCCAGCCGCGGCCTGTCGCGCGATGCGCGCGGCCGCCTGGAGGGCGCGGTCGGCAGCATGGGCGAACTCGAGGCGGCGCGCCGCGCCCTCGACGCCGAGCGCACCGGCTTGCAGGAAGCGCGCGACCGGGCGCGGCTCGCCGCGCGCGAATCGCGCGACGCCGCACACGCCATCGCGCTCGCGGTGGAGACGCAGCGCGCGCAGGTCGCCGCGATCGCGCAGTCGCTCGAACGCATGGGCGGCCAGCGCGGCCAGCTCGACGCGCGCCTGGGCGAGCTCGCCTCGCAACTCGCCGACGGCGATACGCCGGTCCGCACGCTGGAAGCCGAGCGCCAGGCGGCGCTCGAGGCCCGCGTCGCCACGGAAAAGGCGCTCGCGTCGGCGCGCGCCGTGCTCGAAGGCATCGACAACGAACTGCGCGGCTACGAGCAGACCCGCCACCAGCGCGACGAGCAGGCGATCGCCCAGCGCGAGCGGATCGGCCAGCGCAAGCTCGACCAGCAGGCGCTGGCGATCAAGGCCGAGCAACTGTCGGCGGCGGTGGTCGAGGCGGGCTTCGTGATGGACGAGGTCATCTCGACCCTGGCCGACGACGCCGACGCCGCGGCCTGGGAAAAGATGGTCGTGGACTTCGACGCGAAGCTGCGGCGCCTGGAGCCGGTGAACCTGGCTGCGATCCAGGAGCACGCAGAGGCGGCGCAGCGCAAGGAATACCTGGACGCGCAGGACGCCGACCTGACCAGCGCGCTGGAAACGCTCGAGGAAGCGATCCGCAAGATCGACCGCGAGACCCGCGGCCGCTTCAAGGACACGTTCGACCGCGTCAACTCCGGCGTGCAGGAGCTCTACCCGCGCCTGTTCGGCGGCGGCCACGCCTACCTCGAGCTCACCGGCGAGGACCTGCTCGATACAGGCGTCGCGATCATGGCGCGCCCCCCGGGCAAGCGCGTGTCCAACATCTCGCTGCTGTCCGGCGGCGAGAAGGCGATGACCGCGGTGGCGCTGGTGTTCGCGATCTTCCGCCTCAACCCGGCGCCTTTCTGCCTGCTCGACGAGGTGGACGCGCCGCTCGACGAAGCCAACGTCGGCCGCTTCACGGCGATGGTGTCGGAGATGAGCGAGCACGTGCAGTTCCTGTTCGTCACCCACAACAAGGCGACGATGGAGGCCGCGCAGCAGCTCTCCGGCGTTACCATGCGCGAGCCGGGCGTGAGCCGGCTGGTGTCCGTCGACCTGGCCGAGGCGGCGCGCCTCGCCGGCGCGGCCTGAACGTGCCGGCGACGGGATAGAGGAGGAAGCGCATGACCGACGCCTGGATCCTGCGGACCGCGATCATCGTGGCCGGCCTCCTGCTGCTCGCCGCGATCTATTTCTTCGGCCGGCCGCGCAAGCCGGGGCAGGGCCGGCGGGTCGAGGGCGCGGGCCGCGGCGGCTTCGCCGACGGCGTCCGCCGCGAACCGACGCTCGGTGAAATGATCGCGGGCGAGGCGAACGCGGACGGCGTGGACGATGCCGGCGGCCCGCAACCGGAACTGGACCTGGGCGCGCCTGCCGCGGGTGCCGCCGCGAGCGCCGGACGCCGCGTCAGCGAGGAATTCGACAAGATCGTCACCCTCTACGTGGCCGCGCGCGCGGGCGCCAAGCTGCGCGGCCCCGACATCGTGGTGGCGGCCGAGAAGACCGGCCTGACCTACGGCCACATGAACATCTTCCACCGGCTCGTGGAAGGCCATCCGGAGCGCGGCCCGGTGTTCAGCGTGGCGAACATCATGAAGCCGGGCGGGTTCGACATGGCGACCATCCAGTCGCTGGAAACCCCTGCGATCGCGTTCTTCCTCACGCTCCCGGCGCCGGTGTCCGCGCTCGACGCCTGGGAAACCATGCTGCCGACCGCGCAGCGCATGGCCGAGCTGCTGGACGGCGTGCTGCTGGACGAATCGCGCAATGCCCTCGGCCGCCAGCGCATCCAGCACCTGCGCGACGAGCTTCGCGCCTGGGATCGCCAGCAGGAAGCGCCGCCGCCTTCACGCTCCCGCTGGTAAAGCCTTTCGCCAGTGGCCAGGAGAGACGCTACGGCGAGCGATCGGGCGCGGGAGCTGCGAGGGAAGCTCGAGGACGCGAACTACCGGTACCACGTGCTCGACGAGCCGACGATCGCCGATGCCGACTACGATCGGCTGATGCGCGAGCTCGAGGCGCTCGAAGCCGCGCACCCGGAGCTCGCCACGCCGGACTCGCCCACGCGGCGGGTCGGCGCGGCGCCGTCGGGCGGATTCGCGCCCGTGCGGCACGAGGTGCGCATGCTCTCGCTCGCCAACGCCTTCACCGACGACGAAGTGGACGACTTCGTGCGCAAGGTGGTGGAGCGGCTGGACGTCGCCGAGCCGCTGTTCTCGGTCGAGCCGAAGTTCGACGGCCTGGCGATCAGCCTCCGCTACGAGGACGGCGTGTTCGTGCAGGGCGCCACGCGCGGCGACGGCGAGACCGGCGAGGACGTCACCGCCAACCTGCGCACCATCCGTGCCATCCCCCTGCAACTGCGCGGCAAGGGTTGGCCCCGGGTGCTGGAGGTGCGGGGAGAGGTCTACATGCCGCGCGCGGGCTTCGAGGCCTACAACGCGCGGGCGCGGGCGTCCGAGGGCCGCATCCGCCCGCTGGTGAACCCGCGCAACGCCGCGGCCGGCAGCCTGCGCCAGCTCGATCCGCGGGTCACCGCGTCGCGGCCGCTGGCGTTCTACGCCTACGCGCTCGGCGCGGTGGACGGCGGCGCGCTGCCGGAGCGGCATTCGCAGGTGCTTGCACGTCTGCGCGAGTGGGGATTCCCGGTGAGTCCGCTGGTGGATGTCGCGCGCGGCGAAAAGGGCCTGCTCGCCTACTACGCGCGGATCGGCGCGCGGCGCGACGCGCTGCCCTTCGACATCGACGGCGTGGTCTACAAGGTGGACGACCTGGCGTCGCAGCGCGAGCTCGGCTTCGTCGGCCGGACGCCGCGCTGGGCGATCGCGCACAAGTTCCCAGCGCAGGAACAGACCACGGTCGTCGAGGACATCATCGTCAACATCGGGCGCACCGGCGCGGCGACCCCGGCGGCGAAGCTGCGGCCGGTGTTCGTCGGCGGCGTCACCGTGACCAACGCGACCCTGCACAATGCCGACCAGGTCGCACGCCTGGACGTGCGCGTGGGCGACACGGTCATCGTGCGCCGCGCCGGCGACGTGATCCCGGAAGTGGTGTCGGTGGTGGTCGCCGAGCGGCCGCGCGGCACGGTGCCGTGGACGATGCCGGCGCAATGCCCCGTGTGCGGATCGGACATCGTGCGCGAGGAAGGCGAGGTCGTCGCGCGTTGCAGCGGCGAGCTCGCCTGCGCCGCGCAGCGCACGCAATCGGTGTTCCATTTCGCCAGCCGCCGGGCGATGGACGTGGACGGCCTCGGCGAGCGCTACATCGAGGCGCTCGGAGAATTCGGCTACCTCGAGACCGTCGCTGACCTGTACCGGCTCACCCTGGACGACCTGCTCGAAATGAAGCGCCGCGCCGACGAGCGCGACGGCACCGTCCCGGAGACGGCGAAGGCGGGCAAGGTCGCGACGAAGTGGGCGGAAAACCTGATCGAGGCCATCGATCGCAGCCGCGGCACGACGCTGGAGCGCTTCCTCTACGCACTCGGGATCCAGCATGTCGGCGAGAGCACCGCCAAGGCGCTGGCGGCGTGGTTCGGCGAGCTGGCGCTCGTTCGCCACCTGCCGTGGCCAGTGCTCAAGCTGGTGCCCGACATCGGCGACGAAGTCGCGAAGGCCATCGACGCGTTCTTCGGGCAGCCCGGCAACCAGCGCGTGATCGACGCGCTGCTGGCGCGCGGAGTGCGCATCCGCGACGCCCACCCGCCGACGCCGAAGCTGCGCGCGGCGCTCGCGCCGGCGAGCGTGCTGGAGCGCATGGCCGTGCCGAAGCTCACCGCGAAGCGCGCGGAGCAGCTCGGCGCCGCTTTCGACTCGGTCGCGGCGGTCGCCGCGGCGGATGCCGGTGCGCTGGCGGAGGCCGGCCTGCCGCAGGACTCGGCGACAGCGGTGCACGCGTTCTTCCGCACGCGCGAAGGGCGCGTGCTCGCCTCGCGGACCGCCGAGGCCGTCGCCAGGCTGCAGGCGGCCGTGGCCGACGCGGGCGAAGTACAAACGGGACCGCTCGAGGGCCGGACCGTGGTCCTGACCGGCACCCTGTCCGCGCTCACGCGCGATGCGGCGAAGGACCGGCTCGAGGCCCTGGGCGCGAAGGTCGCCGGCAGCGTGTCGAAGAAGACGTCCTTCGTCGTCGCCGGCGAAGCCGCGGGCAGCAAGCTCGCCAGGGCCGCGGAACTCGGCGTCGACGTCTGGGACGAGGCGCGGCTGCTCGAGTTCCTGCAGGCGCACGGCGGCTGAGCATGGACCGCGAGCGCATCGATGCCTGGGCGCCGACCGCGGGCCTCGACGCGCTGCGCCTGCGCGCGCGGCTCAATGCGGCGGTGCGCGCGTTCTTCGCCGCGCGCGGCGTGCTGGAGGTCGAGACGCCGGTGTTCTCGCGCGGCGGCAACACCGAGCCGAACATCGCGCCGTTCTCCCTCGATTTCTCCGGCCGCACCGACGGCGCCCCCAGGACGCGGTGGCTGCGCACCTCGCCGGAGTACGCGCTGAAGCGCCTGCTCGCCGCGGGCGCGGGCGATTGCTACGAGCTCGGGCGCGTCTTCCGCGACGGCGAGGCCGGCGGGCGCCACAACCCCGAGTTCACGATGCTGGAGTGGTACCGCGTCGGCTGGGACCACCGGCGGCTCGCAGCGGAAACGGCCGAACTCGTCCGCGCGGCGCTGGCGCTGGTCGGCCGCGACGCGCGCCTGGAACAGGTCGCGTACCGGGACCTCTATCGGGACCGGCTCGGGATCGATCCCTTCCTCGCTTCCGACGACGCCCTGCGCGCAGCGCTGGGCGAGGTGGCGGTGGACCCGCGCGGGCTGGTGCGCGACGACTGGCTCGACCTGCTGATGACGCACCGCCTGCAACCCGCGTTCGATCCCGGCGTGATGCTGGCCGTCCACGACTGGCCCGCCACGCAGTGCGCGCTGGCGCGCCTGCGCCGCGATGCCGACGGCGTCGAAGTCGCCGAGCGCTTCGAGCTCTACCTCGGCCCGGTGGAACTCGCGAACGGCTACCACGAGCTCCTCGACGCCGCCGAGCAGCGGGCGCGCTTCGAACGCGACGTCGCGGTGAGGCGCGGCCGCGGCGCCGCTGCGCCGCCGCTGGACGAAGCCTTCCTCGCCGCGCTCGCGCACGGGCTGCCGGCATGCGCGGGCGTGGCGCTCGGGATGGACCGCCTGCTGATGGCGATGCTCGGCACGGAGCGCATCGCCGACGTGCTGGCCTTCGATTTCGCCCGGAGCTGACGCGCGTACAATCGCGCCATGGCCGACATCGACTACGCGCGCTACGACCGGATCCGTCCGATCCGCTGGACCGGCGAGGCGCTGGAACTGCTGGACCAGCGCAGGCTGCCGTTCGAAACGGAATACCTCGCGTGCCGGACCAGCGACGAAGTCGCCGCGGCCATCCACGACCTCGCCGTGCGCGGCGCGCCGGCGATCGGCATTGCGGCGGCGTGGGGCGTGGTGCTCGCGGCGCGCGACGTGGACGCGGGGTCGGCCACCGACGCGGCGGTCGCGCTCGCGCCCGCGC
>JANINR010000004.1 GCA_024508915.1 Lysobacteraceae bacterium
TTGCACGCCCGCGGCGGGGCCACTAGCCTGCCGTTTTCGGCACCGGATCCCCACATGATGCGGCCGCGATTCCTTCCGTCCCGCCTGCGCACGCATGGCGCGGGCCTGCTGCTCGCCGCGGCCGTCGCCGTGCTGGCGCTGGTGCCGTCGGCCTGCAAGCGCGAGGCGCCCGCGCCCGGCGCGACCGCGGGCGCGGTGCCGGCCGACGAGGACGCCGACGCCTTCGTCGCGCGCGTCAACCGCGAGATGCAGGCCGGCTACGCCGAGCTGAGCGCGGCGCAATGGGTCTCGTCGACCTACATCAACGCCGACAGCGAACTGCTCGCGGCGAAGGCCAACGAACGCTGGCTTGCGCAACTCGACGGCTGGATCGCGCAGGCGCGACGCTTCGAGGGCCGGCCGATGTCGGCGGACACGGCGCGCGCGCTGTCGCTGCTCAAGCTGATGACGCCGATGCCGCCGCCGCGCGATCCGGCCAGGCGCGCCGAACTCACCCGCATCGCGACGCGGATGGAAGGCGCGTACGGCGCCGGCCGCTACTGCACCGGCGAGGGGGACGCGCGCCGCTGCCGCCAGCTCGGCGAGCTCGAGGACGTGCTGCGCACCAGCCGCGACTACGACGCGCAGCTCGACGCCTGGCGCGGCTGGCATTCGGTGGCGGCGCCGATGCGCAAGGACTACGCGCGCTTCGTCGCGCTGGTGGACGAGGGCGCGCGCGACATGGGCTTCGCCGACGCCGGCGAAGCCTGGCGCGCGGCCTACGACATGCCGCCGGCGCAGTTCGCCGCCGAGACCGACCGCCTCTGGGGCCAGGTGAAGCCGCTCTACGAGCAGCTCCACTGCTATGCCCGCGCGCGCCTGCAGGCGCGCTACGGCCCCGACCGCGGCGCGCTGCCCGGCGGCCTGCTGCCCGCGCACCTGATGGGCAACATGTGGCAGCAGGACTGGAGCAACCTCTGGGACCTGCTGGAACCCTACGCGGGCGCCGGCGACCTCGACGTCACCGCCGCCCTGCAGGCGCGGTTCCGCGAGGACCGCGCCGCCGCGCTCGCCGACGCCGGCGAACACCCGACGCCGGAGGCCGCCGCCGAGGCGTTGCGCACCGCGCGCCTGGACAGCGCGCTGCGCATCGCCAGGCGCGCCGAATCCTTCTACACCTCGCTGGGCATGCCCGCCCTGCCCGACAGCTACTGGCAGCGCTCGCAGTTCATCAAGCCGCGCGACCGCGACGTGGTCTGCCACGCCAGCGCGTGGGACATGGACATGCAGGGCGACGTGCGCACGAAGACCTGCACCGCGCCGACCGAGGAAGACTTCACCACGCTCTACCACGAGCTCGGCCACGTCTACTACACGCTCGCGTACAACAAGCTGCCGCCGATCTTCCAGGCCGGCGCCAACGACGGCTTCCACGAAGCCATCGGCGACACCATCGTGCTGTCGATGACGCCCGCGTACCTGCACTCGATCGGGCTCGCGGGCGCGCCCCAACGCTCGCACGAGGCGCTAGTGGACGCGCAGATGCGGATGGCGCTGGCCAAGGTGGCGTTCCTGCCGTTCGGGCTGATGATCGACCGCTGGCGCTGGGGCGTGTTCGACGGCTCGATCCCGCCGGCGCGCTACAACCAGGCCTGGTGGGAACTGAAGGCGCGGTACCAGGGTGTGGCGCCGGTGGAGCCGCGCGGCGAGGACCAGTTCGACCCGGGCGCGAAGTACCACGTCCCGGCGAACACGCCGTACACACGCTATTTCCTCGCCGACATCCTCCAATTCCAGTTCTACAAGGCGCTGTGCGACGCCGCCGGCCACAAGGGGCCGCTGTACGAGTGCGACTTCCACGGCAACGCGGCCGCGGGCCGCAAGTACCGCGAGATGCTCGCGGCCGGCGCGAGCCGGCCGTGGCAGGACACCCTGCGCCGGTTCGCGGGCACCGATCACATGGATGCGTCGGCCCTGCTGGAGTATTTCGCGCCGCTGCGCGAGTGGCTCGCGCAGGAGAACGAAGGTCGCAGTTGCGGGTGGGCGGAACCCGGTCCGACGGCACTTGCAGGGCCGCCGGACGCACGCTAGGTTCGGGCGCTCACAACCTGGGAAAAGGGGATTCGATGTTCCGTTCTGCAATCCGTTCGCGCGCCGCCGTGCTGGTGCTGGGCCTGGCGGTCACCGGCGCGGCCACCGCGCAGTCCAGCGGCGGCAACATCTCGGGCGACGCGCTCGCCGGCGAGACCGTTGTGGTCAATGGCGTGGACAACGGCTTCCATCGCGAGCTGAAGGTCAAGGAAGACGGCAAGTTCAGCATCCGCCGCGTGCCGACCGGCGAATACACCGTCATCAAGATCGCCGCCGACGGCACGATCGGCCCGGCGCAGTCGCTCGTCGTGCGGGTCGGCAGCACCGCGCGGGTGATGTAACCCCCTGATGGACGATCCCCGGGCCGGCGATCTCGCGCCGCAGCCGCTGGCGCGCGCGCATGCCCTGCCCGCCCGCTGGTACTGCGATCCGGCCGTCGGGGAATTCGAGCGCCGCGCGATCTTCGGCCGCGCCTGGCACCTGCTCGCGCACGCCAGCCGGCTGCGCGGGGCGGGCGACCACGTGGTCGCCGACTGCGGCGGCCTGCCGGTGATCGCGGTGCGCGGGGCCGACGGCGTCGTGCGCGCGTTCCACAACGTGTGCCGGCACCGCGCCGGCCCGATCGCGCAGTGCGACGGCCTCGCCGCGAAATCGCTGCGCTGCCGCTACCACGGCTGGACCTACGGGCTCGACGGCCAGCTGAAGTCCGCGCCGGACATGCAGTCGGCCGAGGGCTTCGACGTCGCCGGCGTGCGCCTGCCGGAACTGGCCGTGCGCGAATGGCAGGGCCTGGTGTTCGCGACGGCCGACGCCGCGAACGCGATCCCGTTCGAGGACCTCGTCGCCGGCATCGCCGAACGCATCGGCGCGCGCGACGGCGACGAGCTGGCCGGCTACGGCCACCACCGCCACGTGGCCTACGACATCGCCTGCAACTGGAAGGCCTACGTCGACAACTACCTCGAGGGCTACCACGTCCCGCACGTGCATCCCGCCCTCAACCGCATGCTCGACTACCGCAGCTACCGCACCGAGACGGCCCGCTGGCATTCGCTGCAGTGGAGCCCGCTCGAGAGCGACCCCGCGCTGTACGGCGACGGCGAGGCGCTCTACTACTGGCTGTGGCCGAACACGATGCTCAACATCCTGCCGGGGCGGCTGCAGACCAACCGCGTGGTGCCGCTGGCGGCGGACCGGTGCCGCGTCGAGTTCGATTTCTACTACCCGATGCATCCCGCGGACGCGGACGCCGCCGCCGACGGCGACGACGCGCTGCGTGCGCGCCGCGACGCCGACCGCGATTTCAGCGACGAAGTACAGCTCGAGGACCTGCGCATCTGCGAGGACGTGCAGCGCGGCCTCGCCTCCGGCTCCTACGTCGCCGGACGGCTGAATCCGTTGCGCGAGGGCGGCGTGTTCCACTTCCAGGAACTGCTGCGCGCGGCGTACCGGGACGCGCTCGCGTGAACCGCGCCCGGCCCCTCGGCCTGTGGATGGCCACGGCGCTGGTGGTCGGCAGCATGATCGGCAGCGGCGTGTTCATGCTGCCCGCCTCGCTCGCGCCCTATGGCGCGGCGAGCCTGGTCGGCTGGGGCATCACCCTGTGCGGCGCGCTGCTGCTGGCGGCGACGTTCGCGCGGCTGGCGGTGCGCTGGCCGTGCACGGGCGGCCCCTATGCCTACGCACGCGCCGCGTTCGGCGACGCCGCGGGGTTCGGCATCGCCTGGAGCTACTGGATCTCGATCTGGTCGGGCATGGCGGCGATCGCGGTCGCGTTCGCCGGCAGCCTCGGCACGATCTTCCCGGCGCTCACCGCCACGCCCGCGCGCGGCGCGGCCTGCGCGCTCGCCGCGCTGTGGGCCTGCGCCGCGGTCAACGTCGCCGGCCTGCGCGAAGCCGGGCGCGTGCAGCTCGCGCTGACCGCGCTGAAGCTGCTGCCGCTGCTGCTGTTCGGCCTGGTCGCGCTGTGGTTCGTGCACGCGCACGCGTACCGCCCGTTCAACCCGGGGCCGGCGACGCTGCCGCAGGTGGCGCAGGCGACTGTGATCCTGACGATGTGGGCCTTCGCCGGCCTGGAGGCGGCGACGGTGCCGGCGGCCGCGATCTGCGACCCGGAGCGCACGATCCCGCGCGCGACGCTGCTCGGCACGCTGCTCGCCGGCGCGGCGACGATCCTGGCGTGCACGGTGGTGATCGGCCTGGTGCCGTCGCAGGTGCTGGCGGCCTCGCCCGCGCCGATGGCGGAAGCCGCGGGCCGGCTGTGGGGGCCGGGCGCGGCGCTCGCGATCGCCGCGCTCGCCGTGGTCTCGACCTTGGGGGCGGTGAACGGCTGGGTGCTGGTCTGCGCGCAGGTGTCGCTCGCGGCCGCGAACGACGGCCTGTTCCCGCGCCGCTTCGGCACGCTCGACCGCAACGGCACGCCCGCGTTCGGCGTGATCGCCGGCGCGGTGCTGGCGAGCGCGATGGTGATCGCGAACTACAGCCGGTCGCTCGTGCAGCTGTTCACCTTCATGCTGCTGCTGGCCACCGCCGCGATCCTGCTGCCGTACGCTGCCAGCAGCGCGGCGTGGCTGCGCCGCGGCGGCCGCGAAGGGCGGCTCGTGGCGCTGCTCGCGCTGGCGTACAGCCTGTACGCGCTGCTGGGTGCCGGCAGCGAGGCGCTCGCCTGGGGCGCGGTGCTGCTGCTGTCGGGCGTGCCTGTGTACGTCTGGCTGCGGCGCGGCCGACGCGCGGCGGCCGCCGAAGCGCCGTAGCGCGCCGGCGCGACCGGCGAGGCGCCCGCCTCACAGCCGATCGGTGGGTTCCAGGGCCGCGGCCAGTTCCGGATCGCCGGCCGGCAGGCGCGTGCCGGCGCGCATCTCCCAGCGCCACACCAGCCACGCCAGCAGCGCGAACGCCGCCGCGCCCGTCGCCAGGTGCAGGCCGCTGCCGCTGAGCAGCGGCGACAGCACGCCGGCGATGGCCGCGTTGCACACCAGCCCCGTGAACGCCTGCAGCGACGACGCGCTGCCGCGCATGCGCGGATACATGTCGAGGATCGCGAGCGTGAGGATCGGGAAGACCAGCGCGATCCCGAACGAGTTCAGCACGATCGGCGCGATCGCCCAGGGCACTTCCAGCGAGGGCGCCAGCGCGTTGTAGGCGACGTTGGCGGCCATCGCGACGCCGCAGCAGGCGAAGCCGATGCGCGTCTGCCGCGCGCCGGCGACGCGCCCCGCCATGCGTCCCGACACCAGCGCGCCGAGCATCATGCCGCCGATCATCGGCACGAAGAACCACGCGAATTCGTCCTCGCCCAGGTGGCGGCCGCGCAGCCGCAGCAGGTCCAGCACGAACGCCGGCGCCGATGCGATGTAGAGGAACAGCGCGCCGAAGTTGAAGGTGCCCGCCGCCGCCAGGCGCTGGAAGCGCGGATTGGCGAAGACCGCCAGGTAGTCGCGCAGCAGCACGCGCGGCGCGGGGGCGTGGCGCGCGGACTTCGGGTGGGTTTCCGGCAGCGCGAACCAGGTCGCGGCCAGCAGCGCCAGCGCGAACGCCACCAGGAACCAGAAGATCGCGGGCCAGCGCTGCCAGCCCAGCAGCCAGCCGCCGACCACGGGCGCGACCGCCGGCGCGATGCCGAAGATCATCGAGACCTGGCTCATCAGCCGCTGCGCGTCGTCGCCGTGCAGCACGTCGCGGATCACCGCGCGGCCGACGATGATGCCGACGCCGGCCGACAGGCCCTGCAGCGCGCGCCACGCGAGCAGTTCGCCGAAGCCCGTGGACAGGGCGCAGCCCGCCGAGGCGACCGCGAACACCGCCAGTCCGCCCAGGATCACCGGCCGCCGGCCCAGCGCGTCCGACAGCGGCCCGTGGACCACGCTCATCAGGGCGTAGGCGACCAGGTAGACGCTGATCGTCTGCTGCATGCGGAACGGGTCGGCCCCCAGGTCGGCGCCGATGACCGGGAACCCGGGGAAGATGGTGTCGATCGAGAACGGCCCGAACATCGCCAGGCCGCCCAAGAGCAGGGCCAGCCGGCGCACGTTCGCTGGGGTGGTCGGCGTCATCCGGGCATTGTAGAAGCGGGCTATAATTCCACCAGCACGCGGTGGGAGAAGCGGTCCGGCCAGTCCAGGCGGATCCGCTGCCGAAGGCGCAAACGCCCGGAATCGCTCAGGCCCCCGTAACCGCCGCGCGCAACACACTCTGGAGAGACCGGGTCCCGCCCGCGGGAACACCGGCGCCGAAGGGGCAAGCAGCGCAGGCCACCCTCCCCCGCCCGCGCCGCCAAACTCTCAGGCAAAAGGACAGAGGGGCGCCCGATCCCACCACCCGCCGCGACGCGGCACCGGACGAGCCCCCGACATGTCCCAGCAGTTCGCCACCCTCAGCGACCTCGAGCATTCCCACGCCTTCATCGGCCGGCACATCGGCCCGGACGACGCCGAGATCGCGCGCATGCTCGCGGCGGTCGGCTACGACTCGCTCGACGCCATGACCGACGCGATCGTGCCGGCCTCGATCCGCTCGCAGGCGCCGCTCGCGCTGCCCGCGCCGATGACCGAGGTCGACGCGCTGGCGAAGATCCGCGCCCTCGCCGGCCGCAACAAGGTGTTCCGCAGCTTCATCGGCCAGGGCTACTACGGCACGCACACGCCGAACGTCATCCTGCGCAACATCCTCGAGAACCCGGCCTGGTACACGGCGTACACGCCTTACCAGGCGGAGATCTCGCAGGGCCGCATGGAAGCGCTGATCAACTTCCAGACCATGTGCGCCGAGCTCACCGGGATGGAGATCGCCAATGCGTCCCTGCTCGACGAGGCGACGGCCGCGGCCGAGGCGATGACGCTGGCGAAGCGCTCGGCCAAGGCGAAGGGCAACGTCATCGTCGTGTTCGGCGACGCGCACCCGCAGACCATCGAGGTGATGCGCACGCGCGCCGAGCCGCTCGGCCTGGCGATCCGGCTGGCCGATTCGGAGCAGGCCTGGGACGAGGCGATCGCCGCCGACGACTATTTCGCCGCGCTCATCCAGTATCCCGCCAGCAGCGGCTGGCTGCTCGACTGGAGCGAGGAGGTCGCGAAGATCCACGCGAAGGGCGCGCTGGCGATCTTCGCCACCGACCTGCTCGCGCTGACGCTGCTCAAGCCGCCCGGCGAGATGGGCGCCGACATCGTCGTGGGCAACACCCAGCGCTTCGGCGTGCCGTTCGGCTTCGGCGGCCCGCACGCGGCGTTCATGGCCTGCCGCGACGCGTACAAGCGCTCGATGCCGGGCCGCCTGATCGGCGTCTCCATCGACGCCGAGGGCAACAAGGCCTACCGCCTGACCCTGCAGACCCGCGAACAGCACATCCGCCGCGAGAAGGCGACGTCGAACATCTGCACCGCGCAGGTGCTGCTGGCGGTGATGGCCTCGATGTACGCCGTGTACCACGGCCCCGACGGGCTCGTCCGCATCGCCTCGCGCGTGTCGCGCCTCGCCGCGATCCTGAAGGCCGGCCTGCAGCAGCTCGGTTTCACCGCCACGCACCACGACAGCGCCTTCGACACGATCAGCCTGAAGACCGGCGACCGCACCGACGCGATCGCCGCGCGCGCCGCGTCGATGGGCGCCAACCTGCGCAAGGCCTGGGGCGAATACCTGTGCATCTCGCTGGACGAAACCACCACGCGCGCGGACATCGAGCTGTTGTGGCGCATCTTCGGCGGCGACGACGCGACCCTGCCGGACATCGACGCGCTGGACACGAGCGCGCCGTCGCTGATCCCGGAGGCGCTGCGCCGGACTTCGGCGTTCATGACCCATCCGGTCTTCAACAGCCACCACAGCGAGCACGAGATGCTGCGCTACATGCGCGCGCTCGCGGACAAGGACCTGGCGATGGATCGCACGATGATCCCGCTGGGCTCGTGCACGATGAAGCTCAACGCCACGGCGGAGATGATCCCCGTCACCTGGCCTGAATTCGCGAACATCCATCCGCTCGCGCCCGCGGACCAGGTGCAGGGCTACCGCGAACTGGTGGCCGGCCTGGAGGCGATGCTCGCCGAGTGCACCGGCTACGACGCGGTCAGCCTGCAGCCGAACTCCGGCGCGCAGGGCGAATACGCGGGCCTGCTCGCGATCCGCGCCTGGCATCGCGCCAACGGCCAGCCGCAGCGCGACGTGTGCCTGATCCCCGAATCCGCCCACGGCACCAATCCCGCGTCCGCGCAGCTGTGCGGCATGAGCGTGGTGGTGACGAAGTGCGACGCGAACGGCAACATCGACGTCGCCGACATCCGCGCCAAGGCGGAGAAGTATTCCGACCGGCTCGCCGCGATCATGATGACCTACCCGTCCACGCACGGCGTGTTCGAGGAGGACGTGGTCGAGATCTGCGAGATCGTGCACCGGCACGGCGGCCAGGTGTACACCGACGGCGCCAACATGAACGCCCTGGTCGGCATGGCCAAGCCCGGCAAGTGGGGCTCGGACGTCTCGCACCTCAACCTGCACAAGACCTTCTGCATCCCGCACGGCGGCGGCGGCCCGGGCGTGGGCCCGTGCGCGGTGCGCTCGCACCTCGCGCCCTACCTGCCGAAGGCGCTGGACGACGCCGGCGCGCGCACCGACGGCCTCGGCGGCGGCGGCATGGTCTCGGCGGCCCCGTTCGGCTCGGCCAGCATCCTGCCGATCAGCTGGATGTACATCGTGATGATGGGCGCCGAAGGCCTGCGCCGCGCCACCCAGGTGGCGATGCTCAACGCCAACTACCTAGCGAAGCGGCTGGAGCCGCACTTCCCGACGCTGTACACGGGCCGCAACGGCCTGGTCGCGCACGAGTGCATCCTCGACCTGCGCCCGATCAAGGACGCCACCGGCATCAGCGCCGAGGACGTGGCCAAGCGCCTCATCGACTTCGGCTTCCATGCGCCGACCCTGAGCTTCCCGGTCGCCGGCACGCTGATGGTCGAGCCGACGGAATCGGAGTCGCTGCACGAGCTCGACCGCTTCATCGACGCGATGATCCAGATCCGCGACGAGATCCGCGCGGTCGAGGACGGCCGCCTGGACCGCGAGGACAACCCGCTCAAGCACGCGCCGCACACCGCCGCGCAGGTGTCGGCGAGCGAATGGACCCACGCCTATCCGCGCGAACTGGCCGCGTTCCCGCTGGCGACGCTGAAGCAGCAGAAGTACTGGCCGCCGGTCGCGCGCGTGGACAACGTCTACGGCGACAAGAACGTGTTCTGCAGCTGCGTGCCGATCAATGCGTTCGCGGGCGAACCGGAAGCGTTCAGCGAACCCAACGTCAGCTGACCCGCCGCCCAACGGCAGCTGACCGGAATCCGGTCCGGGTACGCGCATTCACGTTGCGGTTGATGCGCCCTGTCGATGCTGGGTGCATGGACGACGCGACCCGCTACGCTCCCATCGCCCCCGACCGCGCCGAAGTCGCCGCGCTGCCGGGCCCGACCGTGCTCGAGTTCGGCACCGACTGGTGCGGGCACTGCCTTGCCGCACGCCCGTTCGTCGAGCAGGCGTTCGCCGGGACGTCCGGCGTGCGCCACCTGAAGATCGAGGACGGGCCCGGACGGATGCTCGGTCGCTCGTACCGCGTCAAGCTGTGGCCGACGCTGGTGTTCCTGCGCGACGGCGTCGAACTCGCGCGCGTGGTGCGTCCGCTCGGCGCGGGTGCGATCGCGGCCGCGCTCGACCGCATCCTCGCCAATGGTGCGGACGTCGATGGCGCTGGCTGAACGCGTTCAGGGACCGCTCCGCCGTCCCCGCCGCATCGCGCGTAACGTGGTCCATCCAATGTGCGCTTTCGCACATACGCGCATTCATCCCCGGCCGAGAATCTCGCGACCGCGGTTCGCGGCCACGAGGGAGTCACGCCACGCATGAGGATGGACCCGGAACCGGGCGCGCTCGGCTGCCTGCTGGACTGCCTGCCTCTCCCGGTACGCCTCCGCCTCCTGCCCGAGCTGCAGCGCGTCGACCTGCCCGCCGGGCGCGTCCTGCAGGACAACCGCGCCATCCCGTCCCACCTCCTCTTCCCGCGCAGCGGGTTCGCCTCGTTGACCTACGTCACCTCGAACGGGGAGACCGGCGAGATCGCGAGCATCGGCAGCGAAGGCATGATCGGCCTGTCACTGCTGATCGGCGACGCGATGGCCACCGGCACGCGCGCGGTGATGCAGGCCCCGGGCGACGCCTGGCAGCTGCGCGCGGACGTCGCGCAACGCGAGTTCCGGCACGAACCCGCCTTCCAGGCGATGGTGATGCGGCACGTGCGCTGGCTGCTGGGACAGGGCACGCAGACCGCGATCTGCAGCCGCCACCACACCATCGAGAGGCAGCTGGTGCGCTGGTTGTTGCTCGGCTTCGACCGCACCGCCGACGAGCCCTTGCTGGTCACGCACGAAACGCTCGCCAGCCTGCTCGGGGTACGACGCGAAGGCGTCACCGAGGCGGCGCGCCGGCTGCAGGACGCGGGCGCGATCAGCTACAGCCGCGGCTGCATCCGCCTGGAGCAGCGCGATGCGCTCGAACAGCGCGCCTGCGAGTGCTATGGGCTGCTGCGACGCCAGCACGCCGCCCTGGTCCAATGTGCGGTACCGCACGGAGCCGCCGAAACCGCGGACCTACGGTGAACGGTGCGATGGACCACACCCCGCCCCTGCCCTCGATGCTGCGCTCGATCCTCGAGGCCGCGGCGGGGATGTTTCCCGGCCAGGACTGGGCCAGCGTGGAGGAACACGTGCGCCGCGCCTGGAACAGCGTCGCCCACGACCACGCCTGGGAACAGCTGCGCGATGCCGCGCGCCGCGAGTGGGAGCGCCGCGCCGCCGCATCCTCGCCGGACGCCTGACCCGCCGCGCGGTCACGGCATCGGCGCCGGCATCCCGTAGAGGAATCCCTGCCCGAACTGGCAGCCGAGTTCCGCCAGGATCTCGCGCTGCTGCGGCGTCTCGATGCCCTCGCCGATCGTGTCGATGCCCAGCGTGCCGGCCAGCGCGAGGATCGCGCGCACCAGCGCCAGGCTTTCGGCCTGCGTGTCGCCGACGAGGCCGGACACGAAGCTGCGATCGATCTTCAGCGACTGGATCGGGAAGCGGTGCAGGTAGGACAGCGCCGAGAATCCGGTGCCGAAGTCGTCGAGCAGCGCCTGCACGCCGCGCCCGCGCAGCGTGTTGAGCATGCGCAGCGCGCGCGGCGCGTCGTCGAGCAGCGCGACCTCGGTGATCTCGATACGCAGGCGGCGCGGGTCGGCGCCGGCGGCGTCGAGCAGGCGCAGCAGCCGGTCGGCGAAGTCGTCGGAGCGGAAGTGCCGCGGCGACACGTTGATCGAGACGTAGGCGTCGCCGGTGCGGCGCAGCCATTCGACCACCCGCTCGTAGACCAGCCAGTCGACCTGCTCGATCAGCCCGCTGTCCTCGCCCACGCCGATGAACTCGGCCGGCGGCAGCGCGCCGTGCAGCTCGTGCTCCCAGCGCAGCAGCGCCTCGTAGCCGACGGTCGCGCCGTCGGCCAGGCGCACGATCGGCTGCAGGTAGGGCACGAAGGACTCGTTGATGATCGCGCGGCGCAGGTCGGCTTCGAGGTCGAGCAGGCGCGTGGCGTGGGCGCGCATGTCCTCGTCGAACACCGCGCTGCGGTCGCGGCCCTCGGCCTTGGCGCGGTACATGGCGGCGTCGGCGTCGCGCAGCAGTTCCTCGCCCAACCGGTAGCGCGAGGCCCAGTGGGCGATGCCGATGCTCGCCGAGGGGAACAGCTCGCGCCCGCCCAGCCACAACGGCCGGCCCAGCGCCTCGAGCACGCGCGCGGCGAGCGCGGTGCTGCCGGGCGCTTCGCAGGTGCCCTCGGCGAGGATGGCGAACTCGTCGCCGCCGAAGCGCGCGACGATGCTGCCCTCGTCGAGCACGCTGGCGATGCGGCGGCCGATCTCGACCAGCATCTCGTCGCCCGCGGCGTGGCCGATCGAATCGTTGATCAGCTTGAAGCGGTCGAGGTCGAGGAAAAGCACCGAGAATCCGCAGGTCTCGCCGGCGCGCGCGCGGCCGATGGCCTCGTCCAGGCGTTCGAGGAGGTGGGCGCGGTTCGGCAGGCCGGTCAGCGCGTCGTGCCGCGCCTGGTGGGTCAGCCGCTGCTCGGCGCGCACGCGCTCGCCGATCTGCGCGCGCAGCTCGCGGTTGGCGTCGGCGAGCTCCTGGGTGCGCGCCTCGACGCGGAATTCGAGCTCGGCGTGCGCGGCCTTCAGGTGCTCCTGCGCGCGCTTGCGCGCGAGGCCGCCGCCGATGTGGTGGGCAACGAAGATCAGCAGCTCCTGGTCGCGCTCGGTGAACTCGATCTCCGGGGTGTAGCTCTGCACCGCGATGGCGCCGACCACGGTGCTGTCGCGCAGCAGCGGCACGCCGAGCCAGCTGTGCGCGAGCGCGCCGCGGCTGCGCACCTCGCCGATCGCCTCGAGCTCGGCGATGCGCGCACGGTCGACGAGCAGCGGCTCGCCCTGCAGGATCACGTATTCGGTGAGGCCCTTGCCGAGCTTGCGCGTCGTGCGCGCGGCGTCGCGCTCGTCCACCGAGTAGGGGAAGGCGATCTGGTCGCCTTCGGGCGTGAGCAGCGCGATGTAGAAGTTGCGCGCGAACAGCAGTTCGCCGACCACGTTGTGCACGTCGGCGTAGAAGCGCTCCAGGCTGCCGGCGGTCACCGACATCTCGGTGATGCGGTACAGCGCGCGCTGCAGCCGCTCGGCGCGCTGGCGCTCGAGGATCTGCGCCTGCAGCACCAGGTTCGCCTGCTGCAGCTCCAGGGTGCGCTCGTCGACGCGGCGTTCCAGCTCGTCGCGGGACTGCTTGCGGTCGAGCGCGGTCATGATGTGCTGGGCGACGTATTCGAGCAGCGCACGGTCCTCGTCGCTGTAGCTCGCCGGATGGTCGTAGCTCTGGACCACGATCGCGCCGGCCACGCGGCCGTCGCGCCGCATAGGCACGCCGAGCCAGTCGGCGCTGTCCGGGCCGCTGAGGCCATCGAGCTGCACGCCCATCTCGCGGCGCAGGCGCGCCGACGGCCCGTACAGCGGCTCGCCGTGCCGCAGCAGCGCCACGGTGAGGCTGTTCTGCATCTCCTCGATCGCGATGTCCACTTCCGGCTCGGCCACGTAGGGATCGAGGCGGTCGGCGAAGTAGAGGAAGCGGATCGCCTCGCGCACCTCGTCGTAGAGCACGATGTAGAAGTTCTCGGCGTACATCAGCCGGCCGACGACGGCGTGGATGCGGCCGAGCATTTCCTGCATCTCGAGGCCGGAGCCGGACAGGTCGGCGATTTCGTACAGCGCCTGCTGCAGGCGCTGCGATTTCTGCAGGGCCTCGATGCGCGCTTCCGCCGCGGCGGCGGCGAGGGTCGCCTCGACGGTGCGGCGCGCGAGCGCGAGCCAGGCCAGGCGCGACGCGTCCGCGAGCGTCGCGCCCGGATGCGCGACCACGGCGATGCGGGCGCCATCCGGCGCGTTCCATGCCTCGCAGAAGCCTTCCCCGCCCAGGCCGTCCGCGGCGGGCGACCCCAGCAGGGCTTCGGCTCGCGCGTGCAGCGCGGTCGACGCGCCGGCGCTCTCCGACACGCCGTCGCCCGCGCGGGGATCGCGCCAGCGCACCACCACCCCCGAACCGGAAGGCAGCGTCTCCGCGAGCGCCGTCGCCAGCCCCTCGGGACCGCTCGCGGGCCCGGGCGCCGCGGCCCATCGCGCTTCGGCCCCTTCCATGACAGTCCCCATCCCCATTCCGGCAGGATACCGCCGCCGGGCGCCGCCCCGGCAAGCCCTTCCCGCCCTACGGCGCAGGCCTTACCCTGACGCCGATGGACGACCGCCCCGCGCAACGCCCGGCCGACCGGCCCGACGCGGCCGGCAGCGCCGATCCCGGCGACGAGGCGCTGATGCAGGCCTGGGTGGCGGGCGACGGCGCCGCCTTCGAACAGCTCTACGGGCGCCACCGCACCCGCCTGTACCGGTATTTCCTGCGGCAGCTGCGCGATGCCGCGCTGGCCGACGACTTCTTCCAGGACACGTGGCAGAAGGTGATCGCCGCGCGCGGCGAGTGGCGGCCGGACGCGCCCTTCGCCGCGTGGCTGTACCGGATCGCGCACAACCGCCTCGGCGACCATTGGCGCGCCGCGCGCCTGCGCCCGCAGGCGCCGGACGACGCGGAAGCCCGGCTGGCGCGGCTACCGGGCCACGACACGCCCGAGCGCATGCTGGGCGAGTTCGAGCAGCGCCGCCAGCTGCAGCTCGCGCTCGAGGCGCTGCCGCAGGAGCAGCGCGACGTGCTGCTGCTGCGGCTGGACCAGGAACTCACCCTGGAGCAGATCGGCGCGATCACCGGCGTCGGCCGCGAAACCGTGAAATCGCGGCTGCGCTACGCGATGGACAAGCTGCGCCTGCAACTGCCGGCCACGAGCGAACCATGACCCAGCACCACCATCCACCGCCGCCGCAGGATCCGATGCCGCTCGACGCGGAGGAACGCGCGCTGGCCGCGCGCCTTTCGCGGTTGGGCCCGCACGGCGAACCGTCGCCGGCGCTGGACGCGCGCGTGCTCGCGGCCGCGCACGCCGCAACCGCGGGGC
>JANINR010000005.1 GCA_024508915.1 Lysobacteraceae bacterium
CCAAAGCCGCGCGCGCCTCGTCGCGCTTCGCCTCGAGGTCGCGCGCGCGCAGCACCACCAGCACGTCGCCGGGGGCCACGCGGTCGCCGTCGGCCACGCGCCGCTCCAGCACCAGCCCCGCGATCTCGGCGCCGACCTGCACCCGCGACGGCGCCGCCACCCGCCCGGTCGCCACCACGTCCTGCACCAGCGGGCCGGCGGCGACCTCGTATCCCGGCAGGACCGGACCCCGGAGGCGAGCGAGCCCCCACGTTGCCAACACCAGCGCTGCCAGCAGGGCGACAGGAAGCAGCCAGGGGCGAAGCGGTCGAAAGCGCATGGAGACAACCGGGGCGCGGACGGGCCTCCATCTTCGCCCAGTCCGGGCCTTCTTGACATGGTACTGAAAAATGGTACCATGCCTGCATGACAGGGACGTCAGGTTTGCGCAACAAGCATGTCGCGACGCTGCGCGCGATATTCGCGCGCCCCGTTTCCGGCACGATGCGATGGTCCGATATCGAGGCGCTGTTGCTGGCCCTGGGCGCCGACATCGAGCAGCGGGAAGGATCCCGCGTGGCGATCGTGTGGCGCGGACAGGTCCAAGTGTTCCACAGGCCGCACCCGCAACCAGAAACAGACAAGGGCGCAGTCGCCAGCATGCGCCGATGGCTCGAAGCCAATGGAGTCAAGCCATGAGCATGACCAACATCATCGAAATCGAGGGTCACAAGGCCGTCGTCAGCTATGACGCCGAGACCAACCAGCTGCGGGGCGAGTTCGTCGGCTTGAATGGTGGCGCCGATTTTTATGCCGACAGTGTTTCCAGGCTCCGCCGAGAGGGAGCGCGCTCCCTGCGCACGTTCCTGGATGTCTGCGCCGAGCGTGGCATCGAGCCGTACCGGCACTTCTCGGGCAGGCTCAATCTGCGGCTCGCGCGCGAGACCCATGAAAAGGCGGCAATCGTCGCGGCGGCGAGTGGCATGAGCCTGAATGCCTTGATCGAGGAAGCGGTGGAGCAGCGGCTGGAGGCCGTGGCCTGAAATCGAGGGGACGACCGGGCGCGACTCACCAGTCGGTGGGCGCGTAGTCCTTCAGGAACTGCCCCCACACGTGCTCGCCGGTGTTGAAGCCGTCGATGATCGGGTCGACGATGCGCGCCGCGCCGTCCACGATGTCCAGCGGCGGGTGGAAGCGTTCCTCGACCTGCTTGCGCGCGGCGATCTCCACCGGATCCTCGTCGGTCACCCAGCCGGTGTCCACGCTGTTCATGTGGATGCCGTCGCCGTGGTAATCGGCGGCCGCGGTGCGCGTCATCATGTTGAGCGCCGCCTTGGCCATGTTGGTGTGCGGGTGCTTGGTGGTCTTGAAGTTGCGGTAGAACTGGCCCTCGACCGCCGACACGTTGACGATGTGCTTGTCGCGGGTCGGCGCCTCGCCGGGCGGCACGCGCAGCATCAGCGGCTTCAGGCGCGCGTTGATGATGAAGGGCGCGACGGCGTTGACCAGCTGCGTTTCCAGCAGCTCGACCGAGGGCACCTCGTCCATCTGCAGGCGCCAGGAATTGCGGCCGCGCAGGTCGACCTGCTGCAGGTCCTGGTCGAGGCGGCCCTCGGGGAACAGGTGCGACTGGCCGAGCAGTTCGTCGGCGAGCAGCGGCACCTGCGACAGTTCCGCGGCGCGGGTGAGTCCCGCCGCGCCGGCGAGCCCGCGGGCGTGCGCCTGCACCAGGCTGGCGTCGCCGCGCGGCAGCAGGTCGGTGCTGCGCAGGCCTTCGTAGCCGCCGAGTAGCTTGCGCACGTGCTCCGGCATCTCGCGCAGCGCCGCGGTCTCGCCTTCCATCATGTGCGCGTAGAAGGCCGGCGGGCGCCGCACCGTCTGGCAGGCGTTGTTGATGATGAAGTCGAGCCGCGGCCGCGTGGCCAGGAGCTGCGCGCAGAACGCCTCCACGCTCGGCGTGTGGCGCAGGTCGAGCCCGAACACCTCGAGCCGGTGGCCCCATTCGCCGAAATCCGGCTCCGCGGCGTAGCGCGCGGCGGAATCGCGCGGGAAGCGCGTGGTCACGATCAGCTCCGCGCCCGCGCGCAGCAGCTTCAGCCCGGCCTGGTAGCCGATCTTGACCCGGCCGCCGGTGAGCAGCGCCACGCGCCCGCGCAGGTCCGCGCTCTCGGTGCGCTTGAAGAAGTTGAGCTCGGCGCATTCCGGGCACAACTGGTCGTAGAAGTGGTGCACCTGCGTGTACTTGCGCTTGCACACGTAGCAGTGCAGCACCTCCGGCGACTCGTTGTGCGACACCGGATCGGTGGCGCGGTTGTGCGGATCGTGCTGGCCAGGCGGCTGCGGCGGGAAGTAGTTCGGCGTCGTGAACACGGGCTTGCGCCGCAGCGTGCGGATGCCGGTGCGGTCGAGCAGCGCCTCGGTTCGGCGCGCCTTCTCCTGCGCGCGTTCGCGGGCCTGCGCCTTCGCTTCGCGGCGGCGCGCGCGCGGTTCGGGGTGGTGCACGAGGGCGACGGCCTGCAGCAGGCGCGTGCGTCCGTCGGCGTCGAGCGACTGCAGTACGCTGCGGTCGGCGACGATCGCCTCGAGCAGGGCGAGGGCGGCGTCGAGTTGTTCGTTCGTCTTCAAAGCGCGTTCACCCGGAAGCGGCGGCCCTTGATCCGGCCTTCGCGCAATGCGGCGAGGGCCTTGCCCGCCTGGGCGCGGGCGATGGCGACGTAGCTGCGCGTCGCGTACACGTCGATCTTGCCGATCGCGTCCTTGTGCAGCCCGGCCTCGCCGGTGAGCGCGCCGACGATGTCGCCGGGGCGCAGCTTGTCGCCGCGTCCGGCGTCGATGCGCAGCGTCGCCATCGCCGGTTGCGGCACGGCGCGCGGCTTGCCTTCCAGCGGCGCGATCTTCTCCCAGCGCAAGGGCTTGCCGAGGCGTTCCTCGATCATCCGCGCGCGCGCCAGCTCCTGCGCGGCGCACAGGCTCAGCGCGAGGCCGGCGCGGCCGGCCCGGCCGGTGCGGCCGATCCGGTGCAGGTAGGTGTCGGCGTCGCTCGGCAGTTCATGGTTGACCACCGCGCCGATGTCCTCGACGTCGAGCCCGCGCGCGGCCACGTCGCTGGCCACCAGCACGCTGCAGCTGCGGTTGGCGAAACGGACCAGGACCTCGTCGCGATCGCGCTGCTCCATGTCGCCGTGCAGCGCCATGGCGTCGAAGCCGTAGTGGACGAGCGAATCGGCGACCTCGTCCGCATCGCGGCGCGTGTTGCAGAACACCACGCAGCTCTCCGGCTGGTGGCGCAGCAGCAGCGCCGCCAGCGCCTGGGTCCGGCGGCCGGGCTGGACTTCGTGGAACAGCTGCTCGATCGTGGCCGGCTCCGCACCGCCGCCGACGCTCACTTCGACCGGATCGCGCAGCATGGCGTTGCCCAGCGCCCGGATCGCCTCGGGGAACGTGGCCGAGAACAGCAGCGCCTGGCGCTGCTTCGGCAGCCGTCGCGCGAGGTCTCGGATCTGCTCCTCGAAGCCCATGTCGAGCATGCGGTCGGCCTCGTCCAGCACCAGCACGCGCACGCCGTCGAGCGCGAGCGCGCCCTTCGCGGCGAGCTCCTGCACGCGCCCCGGCGTCCCGACCACGACGTGCGGCGCATGCGCGAGCGACGCCAGCTGCGGCCCGAGCGGAATGCCGCCGCAGAGGATCGAGAGCTTGAGGTTCGGGATGCCGGTGGCGAGCCTGCGCAGCTGCTTCCCGACCTGGTCGGCGAGTTCGCGGGTGGGGCACAGCACCAGCGCCTGCGTGCGCACCGCCTCGGCGTCGATCGCCTGCAGCAGGCCGAGGCCGAATGCCGCGGTCTTGCCGCTGCCGGTGGGCGCCTGCGCGACGACGTCGCGCCCGTCGAGGATCGCGGGCAGGGCCTGCGCCTGGATCGGGGTCATCTGCGCATAACCCAGCGCCTGCAGGCCGGGCTGCAGGGCGGGGGACAAGGGCAGGGAGGAGAACAGGGGGGAGGCGCTCATCCCGCCATTTTCGCAGGTTGCGCGGCTCCGGATACGATAGGGGCGGGGATGAGGAGGGGACTCGATGCGCCACGCGCCGTCGAACGGGAATGCCTATGTCCATCCCGTGCCCGGGCTTGCGGGCGCGGTGCTGTCCTGGTTCGCCAACTCGGGACCGCTTCGCCGCGCGCGCCGCATCGTCTGCGCGCTGCTGCCGTTCCCGCGCCTGGCGAGCGATGTCGAGGACATCGTCTACCTCACCTGGATCGTGCCGGTGGAGCGCGTGCGGGCCCTGGTGCCGCCCGGCGTGGCGGTCATCGATCGCGCCGGGCTGACGCTGTTCACCATCGTCAGCTACCGGCACCGGCACTTCGGCCCGACGCTGCTCGGGCCGTTGCGGCGCCTGTGCGCCTCGCCGCTGCAGAGCAACTGGCGGCTCTACGTCGAGTCGCTGCCCGGGCGCGCGGCGGGTGCCGCGGGCGCGACGGATGCGCAGGCGCGCACGGTGCTGTTCCTCCGCAACGTCTTCGAGAGCACCGCATACGCGCTGGGCAGCCGCGTCGCGAGCGACGCGCTGCCTTCGCACCTGGCGCAGCGGTTCACGCACCGCCGCACCGACGGCGGCTACGAGACGGTGATCGATCCGGGCGCCGGCAGCGCGCCCGCGCTCGCCAGCACGACGGAGCGCGCGCATTCGGGCGTGTTGCCGGTGGAATACGCGCGCTTCTTCGCCACCTGGGAGGGCGCGGTGCGCTTCCTGTGCCGGCAGGAGGCCGCCGTGGTGGCCGTGGCCGGCACGGATCGCCTCGCGCAGGCGGACATCGCGCTGCCGATCGATCCGGGCACCGCCGTTCCGCTGCGGTCGACGGCAACCGGCGGCGCCGGGTTCCTCGAGCGGGTCGGGGCGACCGGCGAGCCGTTCTGCTTTGCAGTGCCTGCGGCCCGCTTCGGCGTCCTCGGCGAGCGACTGCTTCCCTGAAACGCTGGCGACCGTTCAGGTCCAGGCGCCCGGCGGGTCGCCCGAGCACCTCCGAACTGGTAGACTATATCGACGCAAGTTGTTGTAAATACTGGATTTTAAGGAGGTAGACCATCAAGAACGCGTTGTCGTCCCTGCTTCGCTGCGCGCCCCGCGCCAGTCGTTCTTCCCGCCACCGCCATCCGCGCCGCCCGCGTCCATCGCCGAGGCTCGTGCTGCAGCCCTTGCCGGCCCCCAGCACTTCAAGGCCAGCCGCGGCCCGCAGGCGCAGCCGCCACGGCAGCTACGTCGGCGGTGCCTACGCCACCACCGTGCCGCACCGCGGCCCCCACGCAGTGCAGCCGATCTTCCGCGTCACCTGACGCGCCGCGCGGGGATGCGGGTAGGCTGTCGGCCTGCATCCCCACGGGCCTTCCGCATGCACGACGCCAATCCCCATCGCGAGCCGGTGCCGCTGCGCATCGACTTCGTTTCGGACGTCGTCTGCCCGTGGTGCTACATCGGCCTCGCATCGCTGGAGCAGGCGCTCGCGCGGCTCGAGGGCGAGGTCGCGGCGGAGATCCACTTCCAGCCGTTCGAGCTCAACCCGCAGATGGGTCGGGAAGGCGAGGACGTCGTCGAGCACCTGTCGCGCAAGTACGGCATGCCGGCCGCGCAGGTCGCGGCGAACCAGGAGGCCATCCGCGCGCGCGGGGAGGCGCTCGGCCTCGACTTCGACATGGGCAAGCGCCAGCGCACCTGGAACACCTTCGACGCGCACCGGCTGCTGCACTGGGCGGGCTTGCAGGGCAGGCAGCGCGCGCTGAAACATGCGCTGCTGCAGGCCTATTTCACCGAGGGCCGCAACGTGGGCGACCCCGCGACGCTGGTCGACATCGCCGCGTCGGCGGGGCTGCCCGCCGGGGAGGCGCGGGCGATCCTGTCGGGCGACGCCTACGCCCAGGACGTACGACGCGACGAGCAGTACTTCCTGCAGGCCGGCATCCAGGCCGTGCCGGCGATCATCATCGACCGCAGGCACCTCGTCTCCGGCGGCCAGCCGCCGGAGGTGTTCGAGCAGGCACTGCGCCAGCTGGCGGACGAGAAGCGGCGCGCGGCTTGAGCCCTGCCGGAGCGCTCGAGGCGCGTCGCGCGCTTCAACCCGCGTCGCCCCCGAGTGCGGGCAGCAGGGCCTGCAGGAGCTTGAACGTGTACTGGTGCGGTTGCCGCTCGTTGTAGTTGGCGGTGGTGATCACCACCACGGCGCGCCTGCCCGGCACCAGGAAGATGTCGTTGCCGCCGGTACCGGCCATCGCCGGCATGACCACGGTCCGCCCGCCATCGGGGACTTTCATCAGCCACCAGAGGTAACCGTAGTCGGCGTCCTCGCGCGCGGTCGCCTGCGGCGACAGCGAGCGGCGCACCCAGTCGGCCGGCACCAGTTGCCGACCACCATGGCGGCCGCCGTCGAGGTAGAGCTGCGCCAGCGTCCACAGGTCCCGCGTGCGCAGGCCCAGCCCGCCGCCGGCCTGGGCGAGCCCGAGCGGCGAGAACTGCCATTCCGGCGCTTCGATGCCCAGCGGATCGAACAGGCGGCGCTGCGCGTAGGCCTGCAGGGGTTCGCGTACCGCAGCCTGGATGGTCGCGCCCAGGGTGGTCACGCCGGCCGTGCAGTAGCGGAAACTGCGGCCGTGCGGCGAGTCCGCCGGCTTCGGCATCCATGCGGGGAAACCCTGCACCGGCAGGTCCGCATAGAACTGCACCCAGTCCTCGACGAGGTACATGCGCTCCTCGTTGCCGCGCGAGAACTGGTTCTCGTCGTCGCACTCGACGAGCGAGGACATCGTCAGCAGGTCCTCGACGGTGATCGCGTCCTTCCGCGGGTCGGGATTGGCCATGCGCCGGCGGTACTGAACGGGCAGCACGTCGATCACGCGCGAGGCGGACGCCAGCGCGCCGTCCTCGATCGCGAGTCCGGCCAGCATGCCGGCGACGGTCTTGGTCGCCGAGCGCGTGTTGCGGCGGGTCTGCGCGTCGCCGTCGAAATAATGCTCGTAGACGACCTTTCCGTCCTTCGCGACGAGCACGCTGGTGATCGCCTTGAAGTCGCCGCGCTCGATGGCGGCCTGCGCCGCGGCGAAAGCCCCGGCGAAAGCCTCGGCATCGGCGGGCGCGACGCTGCGGGAGTCGGCGGCCGCGGCGGGCGGGGCGGAGTGGGCGGCGAACGTGGCGGCGACGAGCGCGGCGCCGAGCAATGCGGATTTCATGGAAGCTCCGTCGTGGGCCATGCGGCAGCCAGTACGCCACAGGGCGCGGGGCGATGTCGATCCTGCCGGGGCCGTTTCGTCGCCCCTGCAGGCGTTTCGTCATTTCCCCTAAGATCCACCGATACCGGAGCCCCCTCATGAGCGAACCCGCAGGCGTCGCCGCCGCCCCCACCCTCTGGTCGGAGCTCCGCGACGCCGTCCGCGGCACCGGTGCCGACTACACGAAGATCCCGCTGCGCCGCGCGGTGTTCCTGCTCGCGGTGCCGATGGTGCTCGAGCTGGTGCTGGAGTCGACGTTCGCGGTGGTGGACATCTTCTTCGTCGGCAAGCTCGGGCCGTCGGCGGTCGCGACCGTCGGGCTGACCGAGAGCTACCTGTTCCTGCTGTATTCGATCGCGATGGGCCTGGCGATGGGCGTCACCGCGATCGTGGCCAGGCGCGTCGGCGAGGGGAAGGTCGAAGAGGCCTCGGTGACCGCGGTGCAGGCGATCTGGATCGCGATCCTCGCCTCGGTGCCGTTCGCGATCGCCGGCATGGTGTGGGCGCGCGAGTTGCTGCAGCTGATGGGCGCCGATGCGTGGACCCTCGAGCACGGCACCGGCTACATGCAGGTGGCGCTGGGCACGAACGTGGTGGTGATGCTGCTGTTCGTGATCAACGCGGTGTTCCGCGGCGCGGGCGACGCGGCGATCGCGATGCGCGTGCTGTGGGTCGCGAACGGCCTCAACATCGTGCTCGATCCGCTGCTGATCTTCGGCATCGGGCCGTTCCCGGAACTCGGCGTGCAGGGCGCGGCGGTCGCGACGAGCATCGGCCGCGGCTGCGGCGTGCTGCTGCAGCTGTGGGTGCTGTTCCGCGGCGGGCGGCACCTGCGCGCCATCGGCTCGCAGCTGGCGTGGCGCGGCGGCGTGGCCTGGCACATCGTGCGGACCTCGCTCGGCGGCGTCGGCCAGATGATCATCGGCATGACCTCGTGGATCTTCCTGGTGCGCATCCTCGCGAGCATCGGCAGCGAGGCGGTCGCGGGCGCGACCATCACCATCCGCGTGATGATGTTCACCTTCATGCCGGCCTGGGGCATGTCGAATGCGGCCGCGACGCTCGTCGGCCAGAACCTCGGTGCCGGGGAACCCGCGCGCGCCGAGTCCGCGGTGTGGCACATCGGCTGGTACAACATGGCCTACCTGGTGTGCATCTCGGTGCTGTTCTTCCTGTTCCCGCGCCAGATCGTCGGGGTCTTCACCGACGACGCCGCCGTGGTCGCCATCGGCGCCGAATGGGTGCGGATCATGTCGTATTCGTTCTTCGTCTACGGCTGGTGGATGGTCGCGGTGCAGGCGTTCAACGGCGCCGGCGACACGATGACGCCGACCAAGATCAACGTCGTGTTCTTCTGGCTGATCCAGATCCCGTTAGCCTGGTACCTGGCGATCGGGCGCGGGCATGCCGAGTCGGGCGTGTTCTGGGCGGTGTTCGCGTCGGAGACGTCGGTGGGACTGTTCACGCTGTGGCTGTTCACGCGCGGGCGCTGGAAGACGATGCAGGTCTAGCGCGATGGCCACTTCCACCACGCCAGGCGCGAATCCTTCCGTGGCGCGGCTCGGCGGTCTCTACCGGTATCCGATGAAGTCCTGCGCGCCGCTCGCTGCCGATGCGGCCGTGGTCGAAGCGCGCGGCCTCGCGCACGACCGGCGCTGGATGGTGGTGGATCCCTCGGGGGCGTTCATCACCGGGCGCGAGCTGCCCCGCCTGACGCTCGTGCGGGCGGATCCCGGCGCGGAGGGGGCGTTGTCGCTGCAGGCGCCGGGCATGGCGCCGCTGCAGGTGGAGGCACCGCGCGGCGATGCGCGCCTCGCGGTGACGGTGTGGAAGAGCGATGTGTTGGCCCGCCCCTGCGATGCGGCCGCCGATGCGTGGCTGTCCGCCTTCCTCGGCCGGCCGGTGCGCCTCGTGCACATGGCGGACGACGTGCACCGGCCCATGACCTCGTCGCATGCGCGCCCCGGCGACGAGGTCAGCTTCGCCGACGCCTATCCGCTGCTGCTGGTGACGCGCGCGGCGGTCGAGCTGCTCAACACGAAACTCGAACGTCCCGTGTCGCCGCTGCGCTTCCGACCCAACCTCGTCGTCGACGGCGCGCCGGCCCACGCCGAGGACGGCTGGTCGCGGCTTCGCATCGGCGAGGTCGAATTCGACGTCGGTCCGGCCTGCGTCCGCTGCGTGTTCACCACCGTCGATCCGGAACGCGGCGAGCGCGACGCGGACGGCCAACCGTTGCGCGCGCTGATCGGCTATCGGCGCGGCCCGGAAGGGGTCACGTTCGGTCGCAACCTGGTGCCGCGCTCGACGGGAACGCTGCGCCTCGGCGACCCGGTCGAGGTCCTGGCGTAGCGTGCTTCGTCGAAGCCTGCCGGGTCACATGTCGTCGGGGATCGTCGGCTCGACGAGTCGGGCCAGCAGCGACAGCGACTGCTGCCAGCCGAGATAGCACGCTTCGGGCGGAATGGCATCCGGGATGCCTTCCTGCACGATCGTCAGCTCGGTGCCGACGGACACGGTGCCGAACTCGATGGTCGTCGTCATTTCGCCGGGCAGGTCGGGGTTGTCGAAGCGGTCGCCGTAGCGGATGCGCTTGCCCGGCACCAGTTCGGCGTATTCGCCGCCGAAGGCATGGCTGTTGCCGGTGGAGAAGTTGGTGAAGCTCATCCGGTAGCGGCCGCCGACCCGCGCGTCGAGCTCGTGCACGGTGCAGGTGAAGCCGTCGGGCGGCAGCCACTTGGCGACTGCGGCGGCATCGAGGAAGGCGCGATAGACGCGCTCGGGCGGGGCCGTCAGGACCCGATGGAAGCGGACGGTGCCGGTCATGGCGTGGACTCCCGGTCTGGTGGCCAACCCAGCCTGCCATGCCTGCAACCGCCGGCGCTACTGCCGTCTCCCAGGTGGAAATCCTCCGGAAGGCACCCATGGCCCGCGCACCTGCATCGATCCTCGGCCTGCTCCTCCTCTGCGCTAGTGCCCCGGCCGTCGCTCTGGGCAGCGCCGCCGCCGCGACTTCGCCTGGCGAGCCCCCGGTGGCCGCCGCGACGCTGCCGGTGGCGCCGCTGCTGGTCCGGGCTCGCGACGGGCAGGACCTCAATTTCGACCTGGTGTTCGACAACCCCGGCGGCACGGACCTGGAACTGCTGGGCGTGGAAGCGACGTGGTACGACCGCGCCGGTCGTTTCCTCGGCCAGCGCCGGCTCGACCGCAACGGCGACGACACGACGATGGGCATCGCCACCATTCCGAACCGCAGGCTGCCGGCGCACGGGCGCCTGGTGCTGTTCAATCCGTTCCAGCGCTTTCCGGCGGACCTGTGGCTCGGCGAGGTGCGCTACGAGGCGGTGTTCGCCCCGGCGGGCGGCGCGCCGGAACGACGCGCCGCGTTGCGCATCGCGCCACGCGCCTGGCGGCCGGCCACCCGCCTGTCGCTTCCGCTGGATGGCGCCGTGTTCGTGCACGACGGGCACGACCTCACCGCGCACCACCGTCGCCTCGACATCACCGGCGGGATGACCACGCATTTCGGCATCCGCGCCAACTTCATGCGCTACGCGCACGATTTCGTCGTGCCCGACGCCGAGGGAAGGCTGTATCGCGGAGACGGCGCGGCGCCGGAGGACTGGTACGGTTTCGGGGCGGCGATTCGCGCGACGGGCGACGGCGTGGTGGCAGAGGTACACGACGGCATGCCGGACAACCGCAAGGGCGCACCGCCTCCCTTCGACCGCGATGCGATCATGCGCAACCTCAAGCTGTTCCTCGGCAACTACGTGGTCATCGACCACGGAAACGGCGAATCCAGCCTGTTCGCGCACATGAAGCAGGGGAGCGTCCGCGTGCGGGCGGGGCAGCGCGTGTCGCGCGGCGAACCCATCGGGGCGATGGGCATGTCCGGCGACGCGTTCCTGGTGCACCTCCATTACCAGTTGCAGTCCGGCACCGGCTTCGGCGAGGGCCTGCCGGCGGTGTTCGACGGCGTGCGCTTCGCGACCGGGGACGGTTGGTCGCCGCCCCGCACCTCGCCGGTCGACAGCGGCGACCTCGTGAGTGGCGCCCCCGCGCGCTGACGCCGCGGGACGCCGGGATCAGCCCGGGAGCGTGTACTCGAAGTCGTAGAAGTGCTTGCCCTGCTCGACGCTGATCCGCAACGAACCCTCGAGTCGTTCCAGTTCGCCGGTGCCCGAGCCGGGCACCACCACCACGCTCCATTCCTCGGGGGTCCCGTCGCGCATCAGCGCGCGGTGCACGAGCGCGAAACTGCCGGCGCGGCCGTGCAGCGTGCCGGTGACGCGTTCAAGCGCCACGTACGCGCCGTCCTTCCGGTCGGCGCCGCCGTCGGCGAGCATTTCGCCCCGGCCGACCGCATCGAGCGGGCCTTCGTAGCGCTTGTCCAGCGACAGCCGGGCGAGTGCCGCCGCCTGCGCCGGCGGGTTGTCGGGCGACTGCGGCACGACCTTCACCGCGAACGTACCGTGTGCGCGTCGCGCGGGATGCGACGAGCCCAGCGCGATGTGCATGGCGAGCGGGGTGCCGTGCGGCTCCGACTCGCGCGCATCTTCCGACGCCTGCGGCCGGGCCGCGGGCTCGGGCCTCTGCAGCCAGGCCACCGCGGCATCGAACTCGCGGAAGCGACGGATCTCGACGCCCACCTCGTGCGCCTTCGTCTCCACCGCTGCGTCGAGCTGGTGGTCGTAGGTGACCAGCCAGGCCGCGCGCAGGTGCCGGCCCCGCACCGCGCCCGCCATGTATTCGGCGAGCGCTTCCGCGGACGCCTCGTCGGTACTGGACGTGCTGGCGCGGCGGAAATCCAGGAGGAATCGCCGCATCCCGTGGGACGCGCCGTTCGCCAGCGCGGTTTCGGCCACCGCGCGCCGCTCTGCGATGGTGACGACGCCGGAATAGCGCACCCACAGCAGCTGCCGTTCCTGGTCGACGACGAGTTCGTAGGGCATGCGTGCGCTCCGCAGGGGGACGCGCATCTTACGGCAGCGGGCATGACGGCGACGAGGTGGGCGCACCGGGGCGAACGGAAGGCAGCGCGCACCCCGTCGAGCGCGGGTCGCCTTTGACCGGCCGCGCACCGCCGGCCTAGCGTCGGGGGCGCGAGGGAACGCCAACATGGAAGGGAAGCTCATGCATCTCAAGCACAAGATGGCACTCGTCGCCGCGCTCGTCATGGCGGTTTCCTCCGGAGCCCGTGCGACGCCCGAGGGCCGTTCGGCCCCGGGCCGACAGCCCGGGCAGCACCTGATGACCTCGCCGGGCATGAGTTATTGCGATCCGTTCGTGGGGTGGGATTGGGAGCACGAAAACGGCGATTCGAGCGAGTTTCGTGCCCCGGGGCGTCCGGGCGCGCGGGCGCGTCGCGAGGCCGCCGGCGCCGCGAGCGTGATCGGCACCACGCCCGAGGCGATCGAGCGCAACTTCATCGGCGTGGTGACGCGCAATCTGGCCAATGCAAGCACCGCCAGTCGCGTGGCGCGGTTGAGCGATCGCGAGCTCGAAGCGATCGCGCGCCACGCGGCGCAGGGCGTGCCGACGGAGCGGGCCGCGTTGCTGAAGCTGTTTGCGACGCGGCTGGATGGCGTCGCCCTTGTCCGTGTGGCCCGCGCGTTCGGTCGCGCCCCGGTGGACACGGCGGTGCGAACCTATGCCGATGCGGAAACCCGGGCGATGTTCGCGAGCGCCGTCGCCGGCCTGGCCACCCTCGCGCCGGAAGGCGGCGGCAGGAGCGGTGGCGGCTCGTACCCGCGACCCAACCTCAACATGACGCTCGAGGAGATCTATCTCGAGTTCCGCACGGCGCCGGTAGGGAGCCTGAGCGCTTCCGCGTCGATCGCGGAGACGTCGATGTACGCGGGGACCTGGCTCTACGCTTCCTACAAGGTCGGCCAGGCGGTCGGAAGCGAGATCCACGATCTGATCGTCGAGTACGACCCCGGCCTGGACCAGGCCATCGGGGCGACCGTGGGTAGCATGATCGACAACTTCTGGCTGGCGACCGACGCTGTCCAGCAAGGGCATTTCGAGGCCGCATTCGACGCCCTGTTCGGTTTTCCCGTGACCTGGAGTAGCGATCCGTTCGGCGATTGGGGCGTCAGCGCCCAAATGATCGATTATTACGAGTGGAGCAGTACCTGCGGCTACTGAAGCGCAGGAGCACCGGAGCGCCATGCATGCGCAGGCGCTCCATCCAACACGGAGGTTGCATGTCGAAATTCGAGGTCAAGCCTGGTAGGGGCCGCCGCGTGTTCGCGATCGTCCTCGCTGTCATGGGGGCCGGGTGGCTCGTCCTCGGGGATCGCGCATCGTCGCGCGTCTTCGCCGCCATCCTGCTGCTGTCGGCGTGGGACATGGCCTTCCTTCCTTCGCTTCCGTTCAACCTCACGCTGGGCCAGATCTACAGGCATGCCCGGGGAGGTTGGCGGATGTCCGTGGCAGCGAGGGTAATCAACGTTGCCTGCTTCGGGCTCACGGTCCTCGCGATCTATCTCCAGCTCCACGGGCGTTGAGGGCCGGCGGGCCGGCATGACTTCCAGCGCTTGACGCAGCTCGCCCGCGAGCCGCAGCGTGGCCGCCTTCGCGCCCCGTGCCGGCGCCATCGGGAATCGACCATGCGACCTGTCCAACCCAGCCTTCGCCGCGCGCTGCTCGCCACCGCCCTGGCCGTGTGCATCGCGGCGCCCGCGACCGCCGCCGACGCCGGCACCGCGACCGCGACCGGCGGGACCGCCCGCAGCCACGGCGGCAGCGACGCAGTCCCCGCGGCCGGCAAGTCCGCGCCCGACTTCCTCGCGTCGCACATGGACCGCTCGGTGGATCCCGGCGTCGACTTCTTCGAATACGCCAACGGCGCGTGGTTGAAGGCGAACCCGATCCCGTCGTCGGAGTCGGCCTGGGGCATCGGCAACGCGGTGGACGAGCAGCTGTATGCCAGCCTCCGCACGATCAACGAAGATGCGGCGAAGGCCGCGGCCACCCCCGGCACCGACCAGCAGAAGATCGGCGACTTCTGGGCGACGGCCATGGACACGGCACTCGCCGAGCGCCTCGGCGCCGCGCCGCTGCGGGAGCCGCTCGCGCGCATCGACGCCATCGCCACGCCCGCGGATGCGATCGACGCGGTGTTCGCGTTCAAGCCGATCGGCGTGGGCGGCCTGTTCCGCATCGGCGTCGGCCAGGACGACAAGGCCAGCGACACGATGGCGGTGAACATCCGCCAGGGCGGCCTGGGCCTGCCGGAGCGCGACTTCTACTTCAATCCCGAACAGGGCGTGGCGAAGATCCGCGCCGAATACGTCGACCACATCGCGCGCAGCCTGCAGTTGCTGGGCCGCGACGAGGCCGGTGCGAAGGCCGCGGCGGCGCGCGTCATGCAGTTCGAGACCGCCCTCGCGACCGCGTCGCGCAAGCTCGCCGACCTGCGCGATCCCGAGAAGAACTACAACCGCATGTCGCCCGCGGAGCTGACGGCGAAGGTCACGCCGTCGATCGACTGGACGGCGCGCCTGGGCGCCTGGGGCATCCATCCGGACTACGTCATCGTCGGCCAGCCCGAGTTCCTGGCGGCGATGGACAAGCTGGTGGCCGCGACCCCGGTGCCGGTGCTGCAGGACTACCTCCGCTACCACCTGGTCGACGACTACGCGCCGTACCTGTCGCAGGCCTTCGACCAGGAGCACTTCCGCTTCCACGGCCAGGCGATGTCCGGCCAGAAGGAGCAGCGGGAGCGCTGGAAGCGCGCGCTCGACGAGGAAGGCGACGCGATGGGCATGGTGCTCGGCCGCATCTTCGTCAAGGAATACTTCCCCGAGGCGTCGAAGCAGCGCTACACCGCGATGGTGGAAGCGATCCGCGGCACCTTGCGCGACCGCATCGAGCGCCTGGACTGGATGGGCGCCGGCACCAAGGAAAAGGCGCTCGCCAAGCTCGCCGCGATCACGCCGAAGGTCGGCTATCCCGACAAGTGGAAGGACTATTCGGCGCTGCAGGTCGGCCGCGAGTCCTACGCGGCCAACATGATGTCCGCCGCGCGCTGGCGCTTCCAGGACAACCTGGCGAAGTTCGGCAAGCCGGTCGACCGCACCGAGTGGGAGATGACCCCGCAGACCTACAACGCGTACTACAACCCGTCGAACAACGAGATCGTGCTGCCGGCGGCGATCTTCACCGTTCCGGGCGTGCCCGACGCGCAGGTGGACGACGCCGTCGCCTACGGCTACGCGGCGGCCAGCACGATCGGCCACGAGATCACGCACGGCTTCGACGACGAGGGCCGCCAGTACGACGCGAAGGGCAACCTGTCGGGCTGGTGGACGAAGGAAGACGAGGCGCGATTCAACGCCGCCGCGCAGAAGATGGTCGCGCAGTTCGACGCCTACGAGCCGCTGCCGGGCCTGCACATCAACGGCAAGGCCAGCCTCGGCGAGAACATCGCCGACTACGGCGGCGTGCTGCTGGGACTCGAGGCGTTCAAGAAGACCGACCAGTACAAGGCGGGCAAGGAGATCGGCGGCCTGACGCCCACGCAGCGCTACTTCCTCGGCTATGCGCTGGGCTGGCTGTACCAGCAGCGCGACGAGCGCCTGCGCGCGCGCCTGCTGTCGGACGTGCACGCGCCGGCGAAGTGGCGCGTGCTCGGGCCGATGTCGAACATCCCGGAGTTCTACGAGGCCTTCGGCGTCAAGCCCGGCCAGCCGATGTGGCGCCCGGAGGACCAGCGCGTCCATATCTGGTAGAACCTCCTGCGACTGCCAGGTGCTTTGAGCGCGAGGCCGCGGATGCATCGACTCGACAATCCGTTCTGGTCCGCGCTGGACACCCTCCATCGCGACGTCGCACTGCGCGAGGGCGATGTCGCGCGATATCCCGCCGACATGGCGCCGTTCCTGGGCGTGGCCGACGCGGACGCCGACATCGGCGCAGCGCTCGACGCGCTCGTCGCTCCGGGCGAAGCGGTGCTGATGCTCGGCGTCGCGCCCGGGCGGCTGCCGCGCGGGTGGCGCCTCGACCCGCTCGAGGAACTGGCGCAGCTTGCCTGCGACGCGCCGCTCGCGCTGGCGGACGGCCCGGACATTTGCGAACTCGGCGATGCCGACCGCGCCGACGTGCTGGCCCTGACCGCCCTGGTCTATCCGCATTATTTCCGCGAACGGACGATGGACCTCGGCCGCTACATCGGCATCCGCGTCGACGGCCGCCTCGCGGCGATGGCCGGCGAGCGCCTCGGCACGCCCGCGCATCGCGAGATGAGCGCGATCTGCACCCATCCGGACTTCAACGGAAGGGGTTTCGCCCGGCGCCTCACGGCGCGGCTCACCAACGACACCCTCGCCGCGGGCCGCGGCCCGTTCCTGCACGTGAGCCAGCGCAACACGCGCGCGAAGGCCATGTACGAGCGGATGGGCTATCGGTTGCGGCGCACGATCCCGTTCTGGTCGCTGCAGCGCGCCTGAGCCGGCGCGCCTCGCCCCGGGTCATTCGCCCGGGCGGTACGTGCGTTCGACGTGCCCGCGGCGCTGGTCCGGCCAGTAATAGACCTCGCGCAGGTTGCCGCTGGCGTAGCGCTCGGCTTCGTCCTTGAAGTGCGGGGAGTCGGGGTGTCCGTTTTCGCCGCCGGCGGTGACGGCGCGTGCGCGTACCCGGTCGCCGAATTCCACGACCGCCACGAAGCTGTTGCCGCTCGTGCCGTAATAGCGCTTCGTGCCGGGCCAGCGGTGCGCACCGAACGAGGCGAGCGAGCCCCAGCGCGAGGACACGAACGGCACCGGCGTGCTCGGCTTCGCGTCGTCGAACACCTGTTCGATCGCGCCGTCGTTGCGCTGGAAACGGTTGACGTCGCCCCAGGCCACGCCCCAGCTGCCGAAATCGCGCTCCAGCCGCGCCGCCGCGTCGGCCAGTGCCGCGAGGCGCGCCTCCCGGCTCGCTGGCGCCGCCATCACGTCGTACAGCGGCGTGCGCGTGGCGCGCGCCTGTTCCGACAGCGCATCCCACAGCGTGTCGCCCCAGAACACCGCGAGCGTCGTCGGCATCGAGGCCAGGCCCCAGCGATGGTCCCACGGCCGCAGCAGGCCGACCGGTCCGCGCAACGCCGCCTTGCGCGGGTCGGAGGCAGGCAGCGCGTCGTAGTCGGCGACGAGCAGCGGCACCAGTACTTCGAACTCCGGCAGCTGCGGGTCGTAGGCGAGGGCGATCAGCGATGCCACGCTCATGTCGCCGGCCTTGCCGAGCAGGCGCATCGCATGCACGCCGCGCGGGTTCTCGCCGACGCTGTCCATGTAGCGCGGGAATGCCGCCTGCTTCGGGCTGTCGCCGGCCGCGGCCGAATACGGCCAGTTGTTGGTGTTGTAGACCCAGCCCGCCGACGGATCGACCACGCGCGGCTGGCGATCGAGCGGGGTGAGCCCCTTCCAGTCGGTGGCGGGGTCGCTGCCGTCGACCGGTTGGGTGTAGTCGAAGCGGTCGTCGCGCAGGGGAATGAACTGCGGATGCAGGTAGGCGATCTCGCCCTTGTCGCTGGCGAACAGCGTGTTGTTCGACGAATTGGCCCTCAGCTCGGCGACCTGGAGGTAGCTCGCGAGGTCGGTGGCCCTGGTGCGCAGCCAGCTCTGCTGCAGCGCCTCGACCGGACGGTTCATCAGCGCGGTCGCGATCCACTTGCCGTCCGCGGCGCGCACGATCGGGCCGTGGTGGGTGAAGTAGGCGGTGAACGTGCGCTGCGCCATCGAGCCGTCCGCGGCGCGGTACGGCACCACGATCTCGCGCGCCGTCACCGGCCGCAGCGCGTCGCCGTAGCGGTACGCCAGCTTCCCGCCGTCGCGGACGATGGTCTCGGCGAATTCGTCGACCACGTCGGCGCCGGTCGAGGTGTGCATCCAGCCGATGTGCCGGTTGAAACCCTGGTAGACGAAGAACTGGCCCCATGTCGCCGCGCCGTAGGCATCCAGCCCTTCGTCGCTGGTCATCTGCAGCTCGGACCGGAAGAAGAACGAGGTGTGCGGGTTGATCAGCAGCAGCGCGTGGCCGTCGGCGGTGAGCTTCGGCGCGATGGCGATGCCGTTCGAACCGGTCGGCTCCCACCAGCTGGCCGGGTCGTCCGCCTTCGCCAGCGCGATGTCGCGCGCGGGATCGCGCTCGCCGCCGTAGAACGCGGCGAGCTGCCTGAGCGACACGCGCTCGATGTCACCGCCGATGCTGCCCTCGCTGAAGCTCAGCGCCATCCAGGGCTCGAAATGGCGGATCACGCGCGGCTTCACGCCCGGATGCTTCGCGAGGTAGAAGTTCAGCCCGTCGGCCCAGGCCTGCATCAGTGCCTGCAACCACGCCGGGCTCGTGCCGTGAAGGCGCTGCAGCTCGGCCGGGTCGATGAACAGCTTCATCCGCAGGTCCTGCCAGATCGCGGATTCGCCCTCGGCTTCGGCGAGGCGGCCCATCGCGTTGATGTAGTTGGTCTCGACGCGGTTGAAGTCGTCCTCGGCCTGCGCGTAGACCATGCCGAACACGGCGTCCGCGTCGGTGCGGCCGTGCACGTGGGCGATGCCCCAGTCGTCGCGCTCGATGGTGGTGGCGGCCGCGTGCCGTCGCCAGCGCGCCTGCTCGGCGGCGGTCGGCGTCGACGAGGCGACGCTCGCCTGCGGCGCGGCCGCCGCCGCGGACGCCGATGCGGCGTGCACCGGCGCGAACAACAGGGCGAGCGCGAACAACGCCGGCCTGGCGATGGATGCGGACATGGCGTGATCCCCGGAATTGCTTGACGCCGACCCTAGCACGGCGGCGCTATGCTCGCCGCTCGCCACTCCCCGCCACGGAGCACACGGATGCGCGCCACCGATCGACCCGCCATCCCGCGCGCGGTGTGGATGCTCGGCTTCGTCAGCCTGTTCACCGACATGGGCTCGGAGATCGTGCACAGCCTGCTGCCGGTGCTGCTCGCGACCACGCTGGGCGCGAGCATGCTCACGATCGGGCTGATCGAGGGCGCCGCCGAGGCGACGGTGTTGTTCACCAAGGTGTTCTCCGGCTGGGCGAGCGATGCGCTCGGCCGGCGCAAGCCGCTGGTGCTGCTCGGCTACGGGCTGGCGGCGGCGGTGAAGCCGCTGTTCCCGCTCGCCGGGTCGATCGGCGCGGTGGCGACCGCGCGCCTGCTCGACCGCTTCGGAAAGGGCATCCGCGGCGCGCCGCGCGACGCGCTGGTGGGCGACATCACGCCGGCGGCGGTGCGCGGCGCGGCCTTCGGCCTGCGCCAGTCGATGGACACGATCGGCGCCGTGCTTGGCCCGCTGCTGGCGGTGGTGCTGATGACCGTGTTCGCGGACGACATCCGCCTGGTGCTGTGGGTCGCGGTGCTGCCGGGCCTCGTCGCCGTGCTGCTGCTCGCGACCGCGGTGCGGGAACCCGACGACGCGCCGGTGCGGCCCGCGCGCCTGCCGATCACGCGCGAGGGCCTGGCGCGACTCGGCGCCCCGTTCTGGCGGCTTGCCGCGCTCGGCGGCCTGGTCGCGCTGGCGCGCTTCAGCGAGGCCTTCCTGGTGCTGCGGGCCACCGATCGCGGCCTGCCCGTGGCATGGGTGCCGATGGTGCTGGTGGTGATGAGCGTGGTGTACGCGGCGAGCGCCTATCCCGCCGGATGGCTGTCCGACCGCATGCCGCGCGGGCGGCTGCTCGCGGCGGGCATGCTCGCGCTGGTGCTGGGAGACGCGCTGCTCGCGACGGCGGGCGGCATCGGCGTGGCCTTCGCCGGCATCGCCGCCTGGGGCCTGCACATGGGCCTGACGCAGGGCATCCTCGCCAGCCTGGTGGTCGACCGGGTACCTGGTGAATATCGCGCGACCGCCTTCGGCATGTTCAACCTCGTGTCCGGCGTCGCGTTGCTCGTCGCCAGCGCCGCGGCCGGTGCGCTGTGGGAAGCCGCGGGGCCGCCGGCGGCGTTCTGGGCCGGCGCGGCGATGGCGGCGGTCGCGGGCGTCGCCGCACTGCGCGCGCGGAACATTCATCGGGCATTGATCCCGGCGCCGGCCGCGCGGCCTAAACTGGAAGGCCCGCCCGACGCCTAGCCGCGCATGCCCAAGCCACGCCTGCCGTCCGCAACCCTGGCGCTCGCCGCCGGGTTGCTCGCGCTCTCCGCCTGCAGCGCGCCTGCGCCCCCGGCGGTCGCCGAGCCGGCGAAGACCTCGGCCAGCGCGGCGGAGGAGAACGGGGCGATCAGCTCGCCGGCGCCCAAGGTCGTGCCGCCGGCGAAGGACCTGCTCAAGGGCAGCGACTGGCCGCCGGCGAAGCTCGAATCGGGCACGGCGACGATCAGCTGCGACACCGACTACGCGACGGCAGGCGACGGCGAACCGCTTTCCGACCTCGGCTTCTTCACGGTCGCCGACGCAGTGCGCCCGTGCCGCGAAGCGGGCGTGCTGCGGGTGCGCTACAGCGGCAAGATCTCGGCCGACTTCGCCGACCTGGTGGAGCGCCTGTCGGCGATGGCCGACCGCATGGAGATCGGCAAGCGCATCCTCGACATCGATTCGGCGGGCGGCCAGGTCGAGGACGGCATCCGCGCCGGCGACACGATCGGCGACGCGCACTGGACGATCTGGGTCCGCGACGGCTCGCTGTGCCACAGCGCCTGCGTGTTCATCCTCGCGGCGGGCGACAACCGCATCATCTCGGGCGACGTCGGCATCCATCGCATCATCCGCCTGCATTCGGACGCCACGACGCGCGCCGAGCTCGAGGCGGAGCTGCGCGACGTGCACGACAGGATCAAGGAATACTTCGCGCGCAACGGCGTCGACGTCGCCGTGGCCGACATGATGATGACGGTGCCGAGCAGCCAGCTGCGCCTGCTCACGGCCGACGAACTGCGCCAGTACGGGCTGTCGGGCAGCAACCCGGTGCAGGACGACCTCGAGCGGATCCGGCTGGCGCGCAAGTGCGGCGAATCCTTCGTGCACCGGCGCGAGGCCTTCCTGCGCGTGTTCGAATCGAAGTGCGCGACGGGGAAGGGCGACCAGGGCGACGTGGACGACATCGCCGCCTGCGGGCGGAAGCTGCGCGGCGCCTACGGCTTCCCCGACCGCCGCTGCCCCACGGAGACGCCGCTGGCCGAGTACGACTGACCCGCGGCGCTCGTCGCGGCGTGCCTGCGACGGGCCGGGCGTGACTTCCGGGGGTGTCGTCGCCCCCGCCACGCGCCCCACCATCGGTGGTTCCATTCCCCGGGATCCACCATGCGCCGCCACCTCGTTTCCGCCATCACGCTGGCGCTCGCCGGCATGGGCGCCACCGCCACCGCCGCCGCGATCGGCGTCCCCGCCCTGGCCGCGCCGCAGGCCGCCGCGCCCGCCGCCGCGCCCGTCGTCGCCGATGCCACGACCCAGCTGCCGCGCGACGTCGAGCCGCGCCATTACGACATCCAGGTCGTCCCGCACGCCGACCGGCTGGCCTTCGACGGCAAGGTCGCGATCGACCTCCAGGTGCTGGAGCCGACCACGACCATCGTGCTGAACCAGATCGACATGACATTCCCGAAGGCCGTGCTGGCGCCCAGGGGCGGCAAGGCGCTGCCGGCGCCGGCGGTGGCGATCGACAACGACGCGCAGACCGCGACCTTCACGTTCGCGAAGCCGCTGCCCAAGGGCGACTACACGCTGTCGCTGGACTACACCGGCAAGATCGGCACGCAGGCCAACGGCCTGTTCGCGATCGACTACGACACCGACGCCGGCAAGCAGCGCGCCCTGTACACGCAGTTCGAGAACTCGGACGCGCGCCGCTTCGTGCCGTCGTGGGACGAGCCCAACCACAAGGCCACCTTCACCCTGGCCGCGACCGTGCCGGCCGCGCAGATGGCGGTGAGCAACATGCCGGCCGTGGAGACGAAGGACCTGGGCGACGGCACCAAGCGCGTGCAGTTCGCGCAGTCGCCGAAGATGTCGACCTACCTGCTGTTCTTCGGCCTCGGCGACTTCGACCGCGCGACCACCATGGCCGACGGCGTCGAGGTCGGCGTCGTCACCCAGAAGGGCAAGGCCGAGCAGTCGCAGTTCGCGCTCGAATCCGCGGCCGCGGTGCTGAAGGAATACAACGACTACTTCGGCGTGCCGTACCCGCTGCCGAAGCTCGACAACATCGCGTCGCCCGGCAGCAGCCAGTTCTTCAGCGCCATGGAGAACTGGGGCGCCATCTACACCTTCGAGTACGCGCAGCTGTTCGACCCGCGCATCTCCACCGAGGTCGACAAGGAGCGCATCTTCTCGACCGGCGCGCACGAGATCGCGCACCAGTGGTTCGGCGACCTGGTGACGATGGCGTGGTGGGACGACCTGTGGCTCAACGAAGGCTTCGCCTCGTGGATGGAGAGCCGCACCACGGCCAAGCTGCATCCGGAATGGAACACGGCGCTGTCCGCGGTCGGCGTGCGCGAGTCCGCGATGAACCGCGACGCGATCGAGACCACCCACCCGGTGGTGCAGCACGTCGAGACGGTCGAGCAGGCCAGCCAGGCCTTCGACTCCATCACCTATTCCAAGGGCGAGGCGGTGATCCGCATGCTCGAGGCCTACGTCGGCGCGGACACCTGGCGCGACGGCGTGCGCAAGTACATCAAGGCGCACGCGTACGGCAACGCGGTCTCCGACAACCTGTGGGCCGCGATCGACTCGGTCTCGGACAAGCCGATCATGCAGATCGCGCACGACTTCACCCTGCAGCCGGGCATCCCGATGATCCGCGTCGAGTCGGCGCAGTGCGTGGACGGCAACACCGCGGTGCAGCTGTCGCAGGGCGAGTTCACCCGCGACCGCCCGGGCAAGGCGCCGCTGTCGTGGCACGTGCCGGTGGTCGCCGCGACCGTCGGTGGCGCCGCGCCCGCGCGGACCGTCGTCGACGGCAAGGCCACGCTGCAGGTGCCGGGTTGCGGCCCGTTGCTGGTGAACGCCGGCCAGGCCGGCTACTTCCGCACGCTGTATCCCGAGGCGCAGGTCGCGCAGCTGCGCGGCGGCTTCGGCAAGCTCGCGACCATCGACCAGCTCGGCCTGATGAACGACATCTGGGCGCTGGGCATGGCCGGCGAGCAGCCGCTGAGCGACTACCTCGACCTCGCCGCGGCGGTCCCCGCCGATGCGGCGCCTGAGCTGTGGCAGGAAGTCGCCGGGGCGCTCGGCTCCATCGACTACTACTACCGTGGCGACGACGCCCGCCAGGCGGCGTTCCGCAAGTACGCGCTGGCCACGCTGCAGCCGGTGTTCGCGCGCCTGGGCTGGGAAGGCAAGGCCGGCGAATCGGAACCGACGAAGCAGCTGCGCACCAGCCTGATCGGCGCGCTCGCCACGCTCGGCGACAAGGCCGTGGTCGCGGAAGCGCAGCGCCGTTACGCGGCGGGCGGCGACGCGGTGCCGGTGGCGCTGCGCCGCGTGATCCTCGGCATCGTCGCGCGCAACGCCGACGCCGCCACCTGGGACAAGCTGCACGCCCAGGCGCAGGCCGAGACCACGCCGCTGATCAAGGACCAGCTGTACGGCCTGCTCGCCTCGCCGAAGGATCCGGCGCTGGCCAAGCGCGCGCTGGAACTGGCGCTCACCGACGAGCCCGGCGCGACCAACAGCGCCGGGATGATCTCGCGCGTCTCCGGCGAACACCCGGACATGGCGTTCGACTTCGCGGTCGCGCATCGCGAGCAGGTGGACAAGCTGGTCGACTCGACCTCGCGTTCGCGCTACTACCCGGCGATCGGCGGCGGCTCGCGCGACCCGAAGATGGTCGACAAGCTCAACGCCTTCGCCGACGCGCACATCGCGAAGAGCTCGCGTCGCGCCACCGACACCGCGATCGCGGGCATCAAGTACCGCCGCGAAGTGATCGAGAAGCGCCTGCCGCAGGTCACGGCCTGGCTGGCGAAGCGGAAGAAGTGAGGCGACCTGCGGCGGCCGTCGCCGCCGCCGTTGCGTGACGAAGAAGGGCCGGCGATTGCCGGCCCTTCCTTTCTTGCGGCGCGTGCGGACGCGCCCGACGGGTCAGTCGCGCTCGAAGCGCTCGAGGTCGTCGAACAGGTGCAGGTTGCGGCGGATCCCGTCGGCGCCGTCGTCGACGCGCGCGAGCAGGGGACCGGGCTTGCCCGCCGTCCGCGCCATCCAGGCCCAGGTGGCGATCGTGCCCGCCAGGCCGATCGCCAGGCTGATCCAGATCCAGGCCGGCGTCGGGCCGGCGGCGGACGCCGGCGACAGCCCGGCGAACCCGATCACGACCAGCACCCACAGGATCCACCACGGCGCACCGCACGCGGCCGAGTTCAGCACCTGCATGCGCAGCAGCAGGCGCAGGCGCTTCTGGATCGCCAGCACGGGGGCGTCGTAGTCGGCGGTCGTGGCCAGCCCGCAGACGATGCCGGCGAACGCGACGTGCAGCACGCCGAACGCATGCAGAAGCAGGCCCGTCGCGAACAGGCCGGGCACTCCGGTGTTCTGCTTCCAGCAGGCGATGCCGAGCACCACCAGGCCGACGCCCAGCAATGCCTGCAACGCCATGCCGACGAGCAGCGGGCGCAGGTTGCGGCGCGCGCGATCCGTGCGCCGCTCGTGCAGCAGCGCCAGTTGCAGGCGGTCGTGCCGGGCCAGGCGCGCATCGAGTGCCTGCCAGGCGGTCTTGAGGTCGTCGAGTTCCATGGGTCGTGTCCTGTCCGGAGGGGAGGCGTCAGAATTCGTCGCGGATGCGCTGCCGCAGCCGCGAAAGCTTGGTGGAGACGTTGCTCTCGCTGATGCCCAGCACGTCGGCGATCTCGCGCTGGCTGCGCTCGTCGAGGTAGAGCAGCATCAGCGCGCGGTCGAGCGGCGGCAGCGCGGCGATCACGCGCTGCAGCATCCGCAGGTGCTGGCTCGCTTCGTGGTCCCCGCCCGGCGAAGCCTCGTGGAGGGCGCCGGCGTGCGCTTCCTCGTCGAGCGGCACGTGGTGGCGGTCGCGCAGCGTGCGGCCGCGCAGGTGCGAGATCGCGACGTTCAGCGCGATGCGGTACATCCAGGTCGTGACCGGGCGGTCCGGCGCGTACGAAGGCCACGCGCGCCACAGTTGCGCCGCGATGTCCTGGGCGAGGTCGGCGCGGTCGTCCGGATCGGCGGCGTAGCTGCCCGCGATCTTGAGCACGATGCCGCGATGGCGTTCGAGGACGTCGCCGAACGCCTCGCGGGTCGCGTTCGTCGCGTTGGTGGCGGCAAGCTCCATGCGGATCCCGTGTCGGGCGCCCGTGCGCCCCCTGCCATGATGATTCGCACGGCGGCGGAAAACATCACACGCGGGCCGGCGGCGCCCGGCGGGCGCGTGCCGACGGCGCCGTCAGCGGGCCAGCGCGGGGAACAGGCGCTTGAGCTCGACCAGCTTCGGGGCGTCGTTGTAGACGATGTAGGGCTCGTCGGGGTGCAGTCGCAGGTAGTCCTGGTGGTAGGCCTCGGCCGGGTAGAAGCCGTCGAGCGGCTCGACCTTCGTGGCGATGCGGCGGCCGAACGCCTTCGCGGCGTCGAGCTGGGCGATGTAGGCGGCGGCGACGTCGCGCTGCGCCCTGCCGGTCGTGAAGATTTCGGAGCGGTACTGCGGGCCGACGTCCGGCGACTGGCGATCCACCTGCGTCGGGTCGTGCCCGACCGAGAAGAACACCTTGAGCAGCTGCCCGTAGGTGACCTTCGACGGGTCGTACGTCACGCGCACCGATTCCGCATGCCCGGTGCGGCCGGTGCCGACGAGCGCGTAGCGGGCGGTGAGGCGGCTGCCGCCCGCGTAGCCGGACGTCGCATCGGTGACGCCGCGGACATGCTCGAACACCGCTTCGACGCCCCAGAAACAGCCGCCAGCGAACACCGCGACCGCCTTGCCGGGTTTCGCCGCCAGCGGGATGTCGAGCTTCGGGTCGGGGAGGGCGACGGCCTGGCTGCGGGCGCCGGCGAGGTTGCAGGCGGCCAGCAGCACGCCGGCCACGGCGGCGGCGAGCGCATGGCGGCGCGCGGTCATGCCGCCGCCCCGGCGGCCGGCGCGAAGCGCAGCGCCGCGGAATTCATGCAGTAGCGCAAGCCCGTCGGGCGCGGGCCGTCGTCGAACACGTGGCCCAGGTGCGCATCGCAACGCGTGCAGGAGACGGCCGTCCGCACCATGCCGAACGAGCGGTCGCGGCGCTCCACGATGTTTTCCTTCGCGATCGGCTGCCAGAAGCTCGGCCAGCCCGTGCCTGATTCGAACTTGGTGCGCGCGTCGTACAGGGCGGTGTCGCAGCACAGGCAGCGGAACACGCCCTTGCGGTGCTCGCGCAGCAACGGGCCGGTGAACGCGCGCTCCGTTCCGTCGCGACGCGTCACCTCGTAGGAGAGCGGGGAGAGCAGTCGCCTCCACTCGGCGTCGGGCTTCGCGACTTTCGCCAGGCGCTCGGTGCGCAGGCGCTTGCCGGCGTCGTCGAACACGGCGATCGCCACCTTGGCGTCGGCGGACGCGGCAGGCGCCGGGGCGGCGTCGCTGCGGCGGCTGCAGCCCAGCGCGAAGCCGGCGACCGCGAGCGTGGAGGCCGCGACGAAGTCCCGGCGGGGCAGCGGATGCGAGAGGGGGGACATGCCGCTTCAGACCGGTCGGCGGGCCCGCGGGTTCCGCGGGCCCGCGAACCCTCAGCGGCCGTTCACGCTGTAGCGGCCGGGGCCGAGCAGCGCCAGCGCCACCGCGGTCCCCAGGAACATGCCCTGCAGCTCCAGCTGCCAGCCGCCCTGCTCGTTGAGCATGCCGAGCTGGCCGAGGTGGGCGAGGAAGATCGCGAACAGCATGTTGACTACGACCAGCAGCGCGCCGATCCGGGCGTAGAAGCCGGCGATCAGCATCAGCGGACCGAGCACTTCGCCGACCAGGGCGCCGTAGGCCAGCGCGGCCGGCAGGCCGTGGGCGGTGAGCATCTCGCCGATCGGGCCGACGCCGCCGCGGAGCTTGGCGATGCCGTGCAGCAGCACCAGCACCCCCAGGGTGATGCGCAGGACGAGTTTGCCGAAATCGGCCTGGGTATTCGCGTTCATGCCTTCCCCTTCGATGAACCGGCGGAGCGCCGTGCCGGGAGCATATACCCGCCTGCCGCGGGCGGGGCTAGCGGCTGATGTCCTTGGCCTCGCCGGTGGCGAGGACCTCGACGTGCTCCAGCCGCCGCGGCCGCATGAGCAGCGGATAGGCCAGCACCGCGCCGAGGATGATCGCGACGCCGCCGTAGAAGGTCGGGGTGAGGTCGCGCTGCTCGTCCAGCAGGAGGATCGCCAGCACGATCGCGTACACCGGCTCGAGGTTGACCGCGAGCTGCGCCGCGAACGCGCTCATGTGCCGCAGCGCCACCAGCGACAGCGCGAACGGGAACAGGGTGCAGGCCATCGCCAGCGCAAGCAGCAGCCAGGCGTCGCGCGCGCCGGGCAGCACCAGCAGGTCGCCGGCGAGCGCCGGGAACACGATCGGCATCAGCGGCGCGAGCGCGACCATCGCGATGGTGCCCGAGCCGAGTTCGAGCGCCGTCATCGTGAGCGGGTCGGCGTGCTCGACCAGGCGCTTGTTCAAGGAGCCGAACAGCGCCACGAACAACGCGGACACGGTCCCCACCAGGATGCCCAGCCGCATGTCCGCCGGCACCCCGCCGACGACGAGGGCGACGCCGGGCAGCACGGCGATGCCGAGCGCGACCTCGCGCCAGGAAAACCGGCTGCGCGCGAGGCGCGGCTCGACCAGCGCGGTGAACACCGTCGCAAGGGCCATGCAGGTCGCGCCCACCGACGCGTTGGCGAGCTTGATCGAGCCGTAGAAGGTGAGCCAGTGCAGCGACACCAGCACGCCGATGCCCGCGTACGACCAGCGCAGGCGCGCGGGCATCGCGCGCAGGCCGCGCCACACGCGCGGCACGCAGGCGAGCGCGCCCGTCACCAGCAGCATGCGCCAGAACACCAGGGGCAGCGCCGGCAGCGTGATGAGCTTGCCGAGGATCGCGGTGAAGCCCCACAGCAGCACGCACGCGTGGATCTGCAGGAAGGCGCGGCGACTGTCGGCGGACGTGGCGGGGGCGCTCATGCGTGGATTGTAGGGTCGCCCGCCGCCTGCACCAGCCAGTCGGCGAAGGCCTGCGCGGGTGCGCGCAGGCGGCGGTGCGAAGGCCAGGCGAGGAAGTAGCCGTAGCGCGCCTCCAGCGCGGGACCCGGCAGGCGCACGAGCGCGCCGGACTCGAGGAAGGGCGCGATGATGTGCTCGCGCGCAAGCGCCACGCCGAGCCCCTGGGCCGCGGCGCTGAGTGCCGCATTGGAATCGGTGAAGCGGAAGCGCTCGCGCATGCCCGCATCGAGCGCGCCGGGATGGCGGACGCCCGCCGCGCGGAACCAGTCGGGCCAGCCCTGCCGGCCCATGTCCGCGATGAGCGGGAGCGCCGCGATGCCCGCCGCGTCGCGGAGCGCGGAGACGCCCGGCAGGCCGGGTGCCGCGACCGGGAACAGCGTTTCCCGGAGCAGGGGGCGCGCGACCAGGCCCGGCCAGTTGCCGTCGCCGTAGCGCACGGCCAGGTCGGGCCCGCCGGCGTCGAAGCGCGCGAGCGCGAAGCCGGTCTCGATGCTGAGGCGCAGGTCCGGATGCGCGGCGGCGAAGTCCGGCAGCCGCGGCAGCAGCCATCCGCAGGTCCATGAGTGCAGGGTCGCGATGCGCACGAGCGCTTCGTCGCCGCTGCTCGCGCGCACGCCGCGGATCGCGTCCTCCAGGTCCCCCAGGCTGCTGCCGGCCGCGTCGGCGAGGCGCCGCCCGGCGGGCGTGAGCTGCACGCCGCGCGCGTGGCGATGGAAGAGCGCGACGCCGAGGCGGTCCTCGAGTTTGCGGACGTGGTGGCTGACCGCGCTCGCGGTCAGGCTGAGCTCGTCGGCCGCGTGGGCGAAGTTCTGGTGGCGGGCCGCGGCCTCGAAGGCCGCGAGGGCGGGAAGCCAGTCCGAGCGCAGCGTCATGCGAGCCTCAAATCCTGTTCATGGCTGACCCCGAAAGTATGCGCTTGCGGGGCCCCGCCCGGAGCGGAAAATGGCGCGACCCCAAGCCTGGTGCCCGACATGTCCAGCCCGGTCATGAGCCTCCCGCAGTCCTCATTCCAGGCACGCGCCTGGTTCACCCCCGGCGAGCTCGCGCTGCTCGGCGCGATCTGGGGCGCGTCCTTCCTGTTCATGCGGGTGGCGGCGGCGGACTTCGGGCCGTTCCCGCTGGTGGCCGTGCGGCTCGCGCTGGGCTCGCTGGTGCTGCTGCCGTTCCTGTGGCGCGCGCGCGACCGCTTCCCGCTGCGGCTGTGGCCGAAGCTGGCGCTGATCGGCGCGGTCAATTCCGCGGTGCCGTTCCTGCTGTTCGCCTGGGGCGCGGAACGCGCGCCGGCGGGCATCGGCGCGATCGCGAACGCGATGACCGTGCTGTTCACGGCGCTGGTCGGTTTCCTCTTCTTCGGCGAGCGCATCGGCGCACGCCGCGCCGTCGCGCTTGCGGTCGGGTTCGCCGGCGTGGTGGTGCTCGCGAGCGGCCGCACCGCCGGCAGCGGCGTGGCGGCGGCGGTCGCGGCCGGCGCCACGGCCGCCTTCCTCTACGGGGTGGGCATCAACCTGGTGCGCCGGCACCTGACCGGCCTGCCGCCCGCGGCGGTGGCGTCGGCCACGCTCGGGACCTCCGCGCTGCTGACGGCGCCGTTCGCGATCGCGACCTGGCCCGCGCATCCGCTCGCGCCCGCGTCGTTGTGGTCGGCCGGATTGCTCGGCGTGGTCTGCACGGGGCTCGCATTCGTCATGTACTACCGGTTGATCGCGCGCATCGGCGCGAGCCGCGCGTCGACGGTGACCTACCTGATCCCGGTGTTCGGCGTGCTCTGGGCCTGGGCGCTGCTCGACGAGGCGCCGACCTGGAGCATGGCCCTGTCGGCACTGCTGATCCTGGGCAGCGTGGCGCTGAGCCAGCGCGGACGCTGACGCGGTCGCTGCCCGTCCAGCGCCGCGGGTCAGGCCGCTCCGTCCAGGAGGCGGAGCAGGGCCATCGCCGCCGCGGGATTGCGCTCCTTCGCCGCGGCGATGAAGAACACGAAGACATCGCGCGCGACCGCGCCGGGCGCCGCGGAGGCCGGCTCGATGCGGGGCAGGTCGCCGGGCTCTCCCCCGCTCGCCCACTCGCGGATCCGCATGGCCCACTGCCGCAGTTCGGCGTCGGGGTAACCGGTGGCGACTTCGCTGCGCGAGCGCATCAGGCGCGCATAGACGAACGGCGCCGCGAGGTCGGCGAAGGAGGGATGCTCCGACGAGTCCGTGAACACCGTCGCGCACCCGTGCCGGCGCGCCAGCGCGACGTAGCCGGCATCGACGCATTCGGGGTCGCGCACGTCCAGCACATGGCGCAGCGCGACGCCGCCGGCACTCGCGGGCAGCGCCGCGACGAAGTCGGCGAGGTCGTCCCGCTCCGGCCGCCGTCCCTGCTCGAACTGCCAGACGATCGGCCCGAGCTTCGGCCCGAGGGTGGCGATGCCTTCGAGGAAGTCCTCGACCTGCGCCCCGGTGCGGGCCAGCACGCGCGATCGGGTGATGCGCTGCGGCGCCTTCGCGGCGAAGACGAAGCCGTCCGGCGCCTCGTCGCGCCATTTCGCATAGGTGGCGGGCTTCTGCGCGCCGTACCAGGTGCCGTTGACCTCGATCGCGCTGACGTGCCGGCTGGCGTATTCGAGCTCGCGCCGCTGGACCAGGCCCTTCGGGTAGAAGTTGTCGCGCCAGGGCGCGTAGGTCCAGCCGCCGATGCCCACGCGGATGCGGCCGGCGGTCTCGTGGGTGTCGCGGGTGCGTTGGCCTGCCATGCCGGCAGGATAGCGCGGGCTCAGCGCACCAGTTGCGACGCCGGCCGCGCGCGGCCGAACAGGAATCCCTGCCCGTAATGGCAGCCCATCGACAACAGCGCCTTGCGCTGGGCTTCGCTCTCCACGCCGACGGCCAGCACCTCGAGTTCCAGCGTGCGGGCCAGGGCGACGATCGCCGCTAACACGGCGCGCCCGCGATGGCTGCTCTCGCCGGTGCCGTCGAGCAGGGCGACCAGCGACCGGTCGATCTTGATCATCCGCAGCGGGAATCGATGCACGACCGGGAGCGACGACTGGCCGGTGCCGAAGTCGTCGAGCACGGCGTCGATGCCGGCATCGCGCAGGCGGTGCAGCACGTCGGCGACGCTGTCCGGATCCTGGAGCAGTGCGCCTTCGCCGATCTCGACGCAGAAGCGGCCGGGCGCGAGCCCCGACGCGCGCGTGAGCGCGGACAGGCGCGCGGCCAGCTCGGTGTCGCGGAGCATCCGCGCCGCCAGGTTCACGGAGACGAAGCCGCCGCCCGGCAACGAGGCCGCGGCGTCGCAGGCGCGCTCGAAGATGCGCCAGTCGATCGCATCCAGGCGGCCGCTGTCCTCGGCGACCTGCAGGAACTGCCCCGGCAGCAGCACGCCGCGCCGCGGGTGGTGCCAGCGCAGCAGCGCCTCGTGGCCGATGACCTCGCCGTCGTCCAGCCGCACCAGCGGCTCGAACCAGGGCTGGAACTCGTCCCGCTCGAGGCCTTCGCCGATCTGCCGTTCGAGGGCGAGGCTGTCGCGTGCCGCGCGCTGCATCTCGTCGTCGAACACCGCGCAGCGGTTGCGGCCGCGTTCCTTCGCGCGGTACAGGGCGAGGTCGGCGTCGAGCAGTACCGCATCGGTGTCGCCGTAGCCGCGGTCGCCGACCGCGATGCCCACGCTTGCACTGACCTGCAGCGAGCGGTCGCCGACCAGCACCGGCCGCCGCAGCGATTCGATCACCCAGGCGGCGACCCGGCTCGCGTCCGCGGCGCCGTCGACTTCCTCGATCAGGATCGCGAATTCGTCGCCGGAGAGGCGTGCAACCAGGTCCGGCGCCTGCGCGATGCGCGCGAGCCGCTGCGCGACCTCGCGCAGCACGTCGTCGCCGACGAGGTGGCCGAGCGTGTCGTTGATCTGCTTGAAGCGGTCGACGTCGATGTACAGCAGCGCGAACGGCCGCGACGCGCCCTCGCGCCGCCGCGCGACCGCGCAGTCGACGCGTTCGCGGAGGTACACGCGGTTGGGGAGCCCGGTCAGCGGATCGTGCATGACCTGGTGGCGCAGGCGCGCCTCGGCCTGCTCGCGCTGCGCGACCTGCTCGCGCAGTTCGCGGGTGCGGCGTTCCACCCGGTCCTCGAGCCGCGCGTTGGCCACGCGCAGCGCTTCCGCGGCCATGCGCCGCTGCAGGCTGCTCGCGATCTGGTGCGCGGCGAACGCGAGCAGCTCGGCGTCGCGCGCATCGTAGCCGCGGCTCTGCGAGTAGGACTGGACCGCGACGGCGCCAATGGCCACGCCGCCCGCGCCGAGCAGCGGCGCGCCGAGCCAGCTGGTCACCGTGCCGTCCACGAAGCGCTGGTCCACCTCGCCCTCGCGGACCAGCTCGAGCATGCGCGCCATGTCCACGACCTGCGGCTTGCCGGAGCGCATCACGTACTCGGTCATGCCGCGGCCCGAGGAACGCGGCGACCAGTCCGTTTCGCACGCGTCCACCGCGTACGGGAAGCTCACCTCGGCGCCGTCGGCGGATACCAGCGCGATGTAGAAGTTGCGAGCATTGATCAGCGCGCCGACGATGGCGTGCACGCTGCGGTAGAACGCATCGCTGCTTTCCTCGCCGTTGGCGAGCGCGGCGAGGCGGTACAGCGCCGCCTGCAGGCGCTCGCCGCGCTGGCGCTCGGCGACCTCGCGGCTCAGGTCGCGGTTGGCCTCGGCGAGCTGGTGGGTGCGCTCCTCGACGCGGCGCTCCAGCTGCGCGCGCGCCTCGCGCCGCTCCATCGCGGTGAGCGCATGCTCGGCCACGAACGCGAGCAGGTTCATGTCCGCCTGGGTGTAGCGGGTGCCCTCGAGGTAGCTCTGCACCACCAGCGCGCCGCGCACCCGGCCGTCGCGGATCATCGGCACGCCGAGCCAGTCGACGCTGTCCGCGCCATGCAGCTCCAGCGGGCCCGACATGCGCGCGCGCAGTTCCTCGGTGCTGCCCATCATCGGGCGCGCGTCCTTGACCAGGTACCAGGTCAGCCCGCGCTCCAGGCTCGACATCGGGACGCACTGGTCCGGCGGATGTTCCTCCTGGTCCACGGTGTCGGCGAAGTAGGCGAAGCGCAGGCTGTCGCTCGCCTCGTCGTAGAGCGCGACGTAGAAATTCTCGGCATACATGAGCCCGGACACGATGCGGTGCAGGCCGGCCAGCATCTCCGGCATGTCGAGCGCGGAGCCGGCCATGTCGGCGATCGCGTACAAGGCGTGCTGCAGGCGCTCGGCCTTCTCGAAGCGGGCGACTTCGCCTCGCAGCCGTTCGGTCGCCAGCGACTCGGCCATGCGTGCGCGAACCAGGCCGGCGACCCGCGGCGGTACCGGCGGGGCGGGGGCGGCGAGGCGCAGCACGGCGGTGCCGCCGTCGGCGCCCGCGCAGACGACCACGTAACGGGGGTCGCAGTGGCCGTCGGCCTGCCAGGCGGCGACCTCGCGCACCGCGCGCGCGATGTCGAGGTCGCGCGCCGAGGCCGGCAGGCTCGAGATCGATTCGGGCCAGCGCGGCGACCAGAACGCCGCTTCGACGGCCACGGGCATCCGCGCAGCGATCGTCGCGACCACGTCGGCCGGCGTCGCTGCCTTAAGCAGCTGCACGGCGCACGCGTCGCCGTAGCGGTATGTCTGCGGCTCCTTGCCGGTGCCGGTTTCCGGGTGCATTGGGTCCCCCTGCGGCAAGGTTACTCCGCAGGGGGCCCGCAGGGGCGTGACGGGCGTCCCGTTAGGAACGGACCTTCACGCGGCAGATCCGCGTCAGGAGCGGACCTGGCCGGCAGCCAGCGAAGCCATGCCGGTGACGCGGGCGATGCGCGCCCACGCGATCATCGCCACCACGGCCTGGCCGAGGAGGAAGGACAGCACGAACGCGCCGGTCCCGGTCCCGTCGGCGCGCACCCGCCACCACGCGAACAGGGCGGCGAGGCCGTAGCCGACGAGGCTGGCGATGACGTAGACGAGCAGCGTCGCGAGCGGGCGGCGCACCAGCAGCTTCACCCCACGCCACCAGGCCTTCACCACCGAGCGCAGGGCGCGGTCGGCGCCGAGCCAGCCGCGGCCGGCTTCGACCGTGGCATGCAGCAGCACGAACACGATGCCGGCCACGATCATGCCGTTGCGGGCGGCGGCATCGGCGTCCGTGGCGAGGATCGCGTCCTCCGCGCCTGAGCGCATCGCGCCCATCACCCCGCCGCCGATCGCGAGGGCGACGCCGAGCGGGATCAGCGACCAGAGCATCATGCGCAGCATCCGCCAGTATTCCGACAGGCCGCCGTGCACGAGCTCGCCGAAGCCGAGGCGGCGTCCGGCGCGCAGCGACGCGACCACCATGCCGGTGAGCCAGGGCGCGACGAGCAGCATCAGCAGCGTGCTGCCCCCGAGGCCGGCCACCAGCCAGTCCATGTGCTCGCCGAGCTTCGCCAGGCCCTGCATCAGCAGCGAGACATCCTGGCCGGCGGCGATCCGTGCGGCGTGCACGGAATGCCCGAACTGCGCCTGCAGCGTGCGCCACAGCGGCGTCGCGACCAGCAGGGTGGGGACGAGGGTGGCGAGGATCCAGAGCAGCAGCAGGCGCCACTGCAGCGCGGATGCCAGCGCGGCGAAGGCGGCGCCGAGGCCGCCGCGACGGGAGGTGCGGTTCATAGGCTCACCAGGAAGGCCAGGAGGGTCTGCAGGGCGGAACCGAACTGGCCGGCGAGGCGGCGCGAGACGGAACCGTTTTCCTCGAGCGTGCGGGTGTTGTCGAGCTGGTCCGCGTCGAGGTAGTGCATGCCATCGGGATCGAGCTCGGCCGACACGGCCTTGGCCTTGCGCGTCCAGGTGAAGCGCTGCCAGGGACGATCGCCGTCGAAGCGGGCGGTTTCGGTGCTGCCGTCCGCGAACTTCACGCGCAACACCTGCGGCACCGCGGCGCCGGCCCGGCGCACCAGCACGACCGTGCGGTACGGGAACGCGCCTTCGCCCGGCTTCGCCTTGGGATTGGCCTTCTTCCACGCCTCGCGGCGGTCGTCGATCGCCTTCGCGATCGACTTGGTGGTGAGCTCGACGCGCCGGCCCTGGTGCATCACGTAGCCGGGCTGCGGCAGCACTTCGCTGCTGGCGAACGAGGCGATGCGGTCGTCGACCGGCTTCACGTCGTACACCTGGTCGGCGAAGATGCGCTCGACCACGTCGGCGCGGCCGGTGCCCTCGACGAGCGCGGCCTTCAGGTCGGCGGTGCTCGGGTGGCGGAACTTCCAGCGCGCGTAGTACAGCTTGAATGCGCGTTCCAGCGCCGGCGTGCCGACCTGGGCCTCGAGGTCGCGCATCGTCGTCGCGGTCCGGGAATAGACCGTGCCGTAGCTGCCCCCGGACATGCGGTTCCAGGAATTCTGGCCGAGCGGGTCCGCGGGATGCTCGGTCATCGCGCCCAGGCGCTCGTAGGCGAACACCGGCAGGCGCAGGTCGATGCCCAGCTTCTTCAGCGGGCCCGTGGTCAGGTGCAGGTCGCGCTTCGCCGCCCGCAGCATGCGCTGGTCCCAGTACTCGTTCAGGCCTTCGTCCAGCATCGGCTCCTCGAACTCGTTGGAGCCGAGCAGCCCGTAGAAGTAGCCGTGGCCGAACTCGTGGATGGTCACGAAGTCCAGCAGGTCGCGGAACATCGTGCCCTTGTCGACGTTGGCGTAGCTCGACGCGGTGAAGAACGTCGGGTACTCCATGCCGCCGGCTTCGGCCGCGTTGTACGGCGGGATCACCACCGTGACCGTCCGGTACGGATAGGGGCCGAGCGTGTCGGAGAAGAAGCGCAGCGATTCGATGGTGGCGTCGAGGGCCGGCTTGGCGTTGCTCTCGTATTCGGGCGTGTACAGGACGCGCACCGCCACCTTCGGGCTGCCGGGGCCTTCGTAGTAGCCGACCAGCGGCTTCGCGTAGCGCTTGTCGGCGGTCCAGGCGAAGTCGTGCACGTCGCCCTGGACGAAGCGGTGGGTGACCTTGCCGTCCTTCTCGACCGCGGTCCCCGCCTCCTCGCCGGTCGCGCCGACGGTGTAGCCCTTCGGCACCGTGATGCGCACGTCGTACTCGCCGTAGTCGGCGTAGAACTCGCTGTGCGCGTGCATCTCGTGCGCGTTCCAGCGGGGCGCCGTCGCGCCGCGTTCGCCCGGCAGTTCGAGCACGCCGATCTTCGGGAACCACTGGCCGACGAGGTGGAACGTACCGTAGTAGCCGGTGCGGGCGACGACGCGCGGCAGCTGGTCGAAGAAGTCGATGTCGAGCGTGGTACTGGCGCCCGGCGCGACCGCTTGCGGCAGGTCCAGCCGCACGACGGTGCGATCTGTCTTCGGGCCGCCGTCGGGCTGCACGAAGCTCCACTTCACCTTGTTGCCGCCCTGGGCGACGTCGCGGAGCTTGATGTAGCCCCACTGGCCGTCCTTCGACTTGACGTCGCTGCGGAAGGAATCGTTGCCTTCGCGCAGTTCGGTCATGAACGTGCTGCCGGCGCCCTCGAACGCGTTGAGGTACAGGTGCAGGTACACGCTGCACACAGGCTGCGCGCTGCGGTTGCGCCAGGTGAGCTGCTGCCGGCCGGTGACGGTGTGCCTGACCGGGTCGAGGGTCGCGTCGATCGAGTAGCGGACCACGCGGTCGGACAGGGTGCCTTCGGCGCCGGTGCGCGGGCCGCCCCAGGCGTCCGGCGCGCTGGGCGTCGACACCGCCGCGGCGTCGCGGCCGACGACCGGGATGTCGGCGCAGGCGCCCGCGGGCGCGGACGGCGCCTGGGCCTGCGCCTGAGCGGCGAGTGGCAGCCCGGCGGCGAGCGCCCAGGCCAGGAATAGACGCATGCGCGGCATCGCTGCTTCCCCCGAAGAGACGAAAGACGGGAGCGTGGGGCAATCGCGGCGCGCGCGCAATGCGACGGCCGGCCCATGCACGGCGGTCCCCGGCGCGCTATCGTTGCCGGTCCCGACCCTGGAGGAAGCCCGCGTGGTCCATGCCGGAAGCTGTCATTGCGGCCGCATCGCCTTCACCGTCGAGGGCGAGGTGTCGCAGGCGATCGACTGCAACTGCTCGATGTGCCGGCGGCGCGGTTCGGTGCTGGCGTTCTTCCCGCGCGAGGCGTTCACGCTGACCTCGAAGGAAGGCGACTACGGCACCTACCGCTTCAATACCGGAAGGATCGCCCACCACTTCTGCCCGGACTGCGGCGTCGCGCCTTTCAGCGAAGCGATCGATCCGCGCAACGGCCAGCCGACGGTGGCCGTGAACCTGCGCTGCGTCGCCGACATCGACCTGGCGGCGCTTCCCGTGCACCACTTCGACGGCGCCAGCCTCTGAGCGAGGACGCCGCGGGCCTGCGGGACCGGGCCGCGGCACTGGCGCGGGCGGCGCGCGTCGACGACGCGATCCGCCTGCTGGAGCGCGCACTGGCCGCGGACCCGGACTCGGTCGCGACGCGGCAGAACCTCGCGGTGATGCTGCATCGCGCGGGGCGACCGGCGGAGGCGCTGGAGGCCGTGCAGGGCGCGCTGCAGCTGGCCCCCCGCGAACCTGCCTTGCTCGCGCTCCAGGCGACGATGCTCGCGCGCCTCGGACGTCCGGTGGCGGCGATCCCGGTGTACGAAGCGCTGTTCGCGCTCGGCGCGGCAGGCGCGCCGGAACGGAACGCGTATGCCCACGCGCTGAAGTCCGCCGGACGCGCGGGCGAGGCGGTTGCGGCGTACCGCGCGGCGATCGCGGCGGATCCGCGCGCCGGACAGGCGTGGTGGGGGCTCGCGAACCTCAAGACGGGCGCGCTCGGGCCGGGCGACGTCGCGGCGATGCGCGACCTGCTCGCGCGCGGCGAGCTCGATCCGGACGCGCGGATCCACGTCGAGTTCGCGCTCGGCCGGGCACTCGAGGATGCGGGTGCGGACGCCGAGGCGTTCGCGCATTACGCGAACGGCAACGCGCTCCGCCGGCGCGGGATCCGCCACGACCCGGCGCGGGACGAGGAGGAGATGGAGGCGCTCGCGGCCGCGCAGACGGCCGGGTTCTTTTCGGCGCGCGAAGGCGCGGGCTGCGAATCGCCGGCGCCGATCTTCGTGGTGGGCATGCCGCGCTCCGGCTCGACCCTGGTGGAGCAGATCCTCGCCAGCCATCCACTCGTCGAAGGCACGATGGAACTCCCGGTCCTGCCGCGGATCGCGGGCCGCCTGGCGGCGGATGCGAAGGCGCGGGGACTGTCGCCGCACGCGGCGCTCGCGGCCCTGGACCGCGATGCGCTGCGCGCGCTGGGCGCGGCCTATCTCGAGCGCGCCGGCGTCTACCGGGCATCGCACCGGCCGCGCTTCGTCGACAAGATGCCGGACAACCATCGGCACGCCGGCCTGATCCACCTGATCCTGCCGCGCGCCACGATCGTCGACGTGCGCCGGCACCCGATGGCGTGCGGCTGGTCCAACTTCACCCAGCTGTATGCCGCCGGCCAGGAATTCAGCTACGACCTGGACTGGATCGGCCGCCGGCAGCGCTCCTATGCGCGCCTGATGGCGCATTTCGATGCCGTGCTTCCGGACCGGATCCTGCGGCTGCGGTACGAGGACCTGGTCGCCGACCCGGAGCGGGAGGTCCGGCGCCTGCTCGCGCATTGCGGGCTCGACTACGCGCCGCAATGCCTGCGCTTCCACGAGAACGCGCGCAGCGTCGCCACCGCCAGCGCGCAGCAGGTGCGGCGCCCGATCGATGCCTCCGGGCTTGCGCGGTGGCGCCGCTTCGAGGAGTGGCTGGGCCCGTTGCGCGGAGCGCTCGGAGCGGACGCGGACGGCTGACGCCGTCCGTTCCCTCAGTCTTCCTCTTCCTCGAATTCGACCAGCACCTCGAGGTCGAAGGACAAGGCCTCCACCGCCTCGCGCACCTTGCGCGCGGTGGATTCGTTCGGCGCCTCGATCTCGATCTCGTGCGCGTCCGGGCCGGCGATGTCGCTCAGCCCGGCGGAACTGGAGTCGGCGTCGTCCATGTGCGCCATCATGTCGCCCACTTCCTCCACGTGCTCGATGCCGTCCAGGCTCTGCAGGAGGTTCATCACGGCGCGGGTATCGTCCTCGCTTCCGGTCAGGCGCATGCGCAGGGTGGGCATCGGTGCGGTCTCGCGGTGGGGTGCCGGCAGCCTAGGCAGCCCCGGAGCAATGCCGCGTGACGACGCTCAGGGCGCCGTCGACGACGCCGGCGGCGTGCGGACCGGGACCGTGACGTTGCACAGGTCGATGTGGCCGGCCGGCACCTTGTACCACTCGTCCCTGCGGTTGCGGCGCATCTCCACCAGCTGCGCGAACAGCTGCGTGTCGGTGCGCAGCACCTGCAGCAGCGTGCGCTGCGCGACCGGGACGTCGGAGGCCAGCGCGACGGAAAGGATGGGCGTGCGCTGTTCCGGCTTCTCGTAGAACCCCATCGGGTCCGGACCGCGCGGGAGCACGCTGAGCAGTTCCATGCCCTTCAGGACGCGGCCGACGACGGTGATGTTGCGGTCGAGCGCGCGCGGCGACTGGCCGTCGACCACGTACAGCTCCGTGCCGTTGCTGGAATCGGCCGCGACGTCGCGGCCCGCGCCGAGCGTGCCGTAGCAGTGCGCCATCCACGCCCGGCCGGCGGCGGGATCGCGCGCCGCGGGGAAGCCCTCGCTGAAGCCGATCTCCGGCGCCCAGCCGTCGCTGTCCGGCAGCGCGTCGAACGGCAGGCCGGCGGCGTCGCGGGTGAACTCGGCGGGCAGGTGCGCCCTGGCCGTGCCGATGGACTTGCGCTGCTTCTCGTCTTCGGTCGGGTCGCCGAACTGGACGACGAAATTGTCCTGCGAGCGGTAGATGCTCAGGCCGTCCCAGTAGTGTCCGCGGGCCAGCGCGCGGATGTTGGCGACGTGCTGCGGCGCGAAGCGCGGCGCGAGTTCGATGACCACGCGCCCGGCGGGCAGTTGCATGTACAGGATGTCCTGCGGATCCGGCGTGCGCCACTCGGACGGCGAGGAGGCATCGAGCAGCTCCTTCGCCGTCTTGGGCTTGGCCGGCGTGTCGGCAGGCGCCCCCGCCGCCAGCGCCGTGGCGCAGGCGGCAGCGAGCCCGAGGGCGACGCACAGGCGCGGGATGCGCGCGACGATGGCAGGCTGGACTGGCGACATGGCGGGCTCCCCGGGGACGTCCGCCGATTCTGCCGCACGCCGCGCGCGCGCGCTCAGTGCTTCTTCTTCCCGCCGTGGTCCTGCTTGTTGACGGTGGCCCAGGCGATCCGCTCGGCGTCGTCCTTGGACTTGCCTTCCTTCTTCTCGCTCTGCTCGATGTGGTGCGCCTGGCGCTTCTGCTTGTCGGTGTAGCTGGACTTGTCTCCGCGTGGCATGGGGCATCTCCGCGGCCGGAGGGGAGGGGCCGCATGCGCATCGTGGCCGTTGCGGCGTAAAGGCCCGGATGACGCGGCGTGAAGGCGGGGATGACTAGTGGCACATTCGCTATATCGAAGTTGTCAATAGACTGGCCTCCAACCTAGCAGGAGTCCCCCATGACCCCTCCCGATGTCGAGCCGGCCGAGCCACTGCTGCGCAAGTTCCAGAAGGAGCTGAGCGCGGGCACGGTGTCGCTGGCGCTGCTCGGCGTGCTCGCCGCAGCGCCGGAACCGATGTACGGCTACCAGATCGCCAAGCGCCTGGAGCAGGTCGGGGACGGCGTGCTCGCCGGCAAGCAGAGCGCCCTCTATCCCGTGCTCCGCAACCTTGAAGGTTCCGGCCTGCTCGACAGCTTCGTCGAGCCGTCCGTGTCGGGCCCGCCGCGCCGCTACTACCGCATCACCGCCGTCGGGCGGAACACCCTTCGCGCCTGGGCCGACGCCTGGCGCGCCACCCGCGACTCGGTCGACACCGTCCTCGAAGGATCCACGGCATGAACGCCACCCAGCAGCCGCTGCCCACCACCATCCCCGACTACCTCGCGCAGCTGCGCGCGGCGCTCGCCGGCGCCGATCCCGCGCTGCTCCAGGACGCGCTGTACGACGCGGAGGAGTACCTGCGCTCGGAACTCGCCGAGCATCCCGGCCAGTCGGAGGCGGAGGTGATCGCCGCCGTCGCCGGCAGCTACGGCGCACCCGAGGAGGTCGCCGACATCTACCGCGACACCGAGGCGCGGGTGCAGACCGCGCTGCGGCCGCCGCAGCCGCCGCGCCGCGAATCCGCGCTCGGCCGCTTCTTCGGCGTCGCCGCGGACCCGCGCACCTACGGCGCGCTGTTCTACGCGATCCTCGCGCTGGCCACCGGCACCTTCTACTTCACCTGGGTGGTGACCGGCATTTCGCTGTCGCTCGGGCTGTCGGTGATCATCATCGGCGTCCCGTTCGTGATCTTGTTCCTCGGCTCCGTCCGGTTGCTGTCGCTGGTGGAGGGCCGCATCGTCGAGACGATGCTCGGCGAACGCATGCCGCGCCGCCCGGTGTATGCCGACCGCGACCGGCCGGTGCTCGCGCGGATCAAGGAGATCTTCATCGACCCGCGCACCTGGTCGACGCTCGTGTACATGCTGGCGATGCTGCCGCTGGGCATCCTCTACTTCACGCTCGCGGTGGCGTTGCTGGCCACCTCGCTGGGCCTCGTCGTCGCGCCGGTGCTGGCGGCCTTCGGCGCGTTCGACGGCTGGTCGCTGAGCGGCGGCTGGATCGGCTACTGGGAACCGGCGACGACGCTCGGGATGTGGGAACTCCCGATCGCCTTCGCCTGCGGCGTGGTCCTGCTTTTCGCCACGCTGCACCTGCTGCGCGGCATCGGCCGGGTCCACGGCGCGATCGCCAAGCAACTCCTGGTCAAGGCCTGAGCCGCTACCTCGTCCACTCGAGGCCGACGTAGACGGAGCGGCCGTCGCCCGGCAGGAAGTTGCGGCCGTCCATCCCGCGGGCATCGGCGACCACGCCGGTGCTCGCGATCCAGCGCCGGTCGGCGAGGTTGCGCAGGTCGGCGAACCAGTTCCAGCCGGCGCCGGCCTCGCCGCCGAGCCTGAGCCCGATGGTGGCGAACCCGGGCGCACGGAAGCTGTTGGCGTGGTCGACGAACCAGCCTTGCGGCACCCACTCGACGTTGGGTTCGACGTGGAAGCGTCCGCTCCGCGACCAGCGCAGCGCCGCGCGCAACTGCTGCGGCGGAATGCCGGCGAGGCGATTGTCGCCGTACGCCGGATCGCGCTCGAAGCGGAAATCGTTCAGCAGGTAGTTCGCCGACAGCCGCCAGTCGCGCGCGAACGCCCAGCCGGCGCCCAGCTCGAGGCCCTGGTGCAGGGTGCGGCCCGCGTTGACGGTCCCGAGCGGATTGCCGTCGGCGTCGTTGAGCGCGAGCAGCTCGCCGTCCACGCGCGCGCGGTACACCGCGATGTCGAGCGACAGCGCGTCGCGCCGGGTCCGCATGCCGACTTCCGCGGTCGTCGCGCGCTGCTGGTCGACCTGGCTGACGCCGGGGCCGCCACTGAGCTCGCCGAAGCTCGGCGGCTCCGCGCTGCGGCTCAGGTTGGCGAACCACTGCGTGCGTGGATCGGCGTCGAAGCGCACGCCGGCACGCGGATTGAACGATGCATACGTGGTGTCGAAGCTCTCGTCGCGGTCGCCGTCGACCTGCAGGTCGCGCGAGCGGCGCGTGGCGCGCACGGCCTGCGCGCCCAGCACCAGCACCCAGCGCGGCGACAGCCAGGCCTGGTCCTCGACGAAGGCCGCGGTGTTGGCGGCGTGCTGGTCGAAACGGTTCGTCGGCGCGCCGGGCCGGCCGCCGATATTGGCGTGGCGCTGGTCGTCGAGGCTGCCGCTGGCGTGCGACAGGCCCGCGGCCAGCACGTGGCGCATGCCGGCGACGCGGCCTTCGCTGCGCCAGCGCAGGTCGATGCCATCGTCGCGCGAGCGCTGGTCCAGCACCTGGAAGATCGGATGGTGCAGCGACTTCGCGGAGTGGAAGAGCGACAGCGTCGCCGTGCTGCCTGCTTGAGGCGACCATGCGAGCTTGCCGGCGATGCGGTCGAGGCGGAAATCGCGGCGCTGGTCCTGCGCGACGTTGCCCGGTGCGGCCAGCGACGGATCTTCGAGGGCTTCGGCGAGGGTGAGGTTGCCCGGCAGCGCCGAACGCGTATCGACGTGGGCAAGGTAGGCGCGTGCGTCGAGGGCGTCGTCGAAGCGGAACCCGGCGTTGGCGGTGAAGCGCGTGTTCTCCTGCTCCGCATGCGCCCGGAAGCCGTCCTGGCTCGCGCCGGTGAGCGTCGCGTACGCATCGGCGCGTCCGCCCGCACGGGCGACCGCCGCCTGCGCGCGCCGCGTGCCGAAGCTGCCGGCTTCCAGCCGGAGCGTGGCGGGCGGGGCGTCGTTGCCGGTGGGCGACACGAAGTCGATGGCACCGCCGAGCGTCGCCGCGCCGGCTTCCAGCGCGTTGGCGCCGCGCCAGACCCGGATGTAGCGCGCCGCAAGCGGCTCGATCGCCTGGAAGTCGAAGCTGCCGTCGGCGAGGTTCAGCGGCACGCCGTCCTGCAGCACGACCAGGCCGCGGCCGTGGAAGGTGCGCTGCAGGCCGGAGCCGCGGATCGAGAGGCGGGCTTCCTCGGCGCCGAAGCGCGGCTGCACGAACACGCCGGGGGCGAATCCGAGCGCGTCGACGAGGTTGCCGACGCGGCCGTCCCGATAGGCGTCGCCGTCGACGAGGGCGGTGGCACCGGCGCGCTCGTCGAGGCGCGCGCGCGCCTGGGCGATGTCGTCCGCCGCATTGGCGGGGAAGGTCTTGCCGCGCACGACGACGCGGCCGAGGTCGACCGGGACGTCGCCGGCGGAAACGGGGAAGGAAGCGGCCAGCGCGCACGCGAGCGCGAAGGCAAGGCGCGACGCACGCGGCGGCGCGATCTGGATCGTGGACATGGATTGGCTCCGGAACAACGCATGGGGACGCGCGGGCATCGCCGCGCGCGGATCGGACGCGCTGGATCAGGAGGCGGACGGCGGGCCGCGGGAACCGAGGCCGCAAGGATGCGGCGCGTCGCGCGACGGCGACGGGCGGGATGCGCAAAGGGCGGGCAGCGGCGCCGCGGGCGGCACCTGGACCGGCGCGATCGCCACCGGCATGGCCGCGGCGAGCAGCGGGCAGTAGTCGCAATCCCCGTCGTCCGTCCCGCGCGGCGACGCGGGCGCGTCGCCGCCCGCCAGCTGCAAGGCTCGCGCGTGGCCCCGCGATGCATCGTTCGCGGCCGGCAGCGCGACCCGCTCCAGGCCGCGGACCGTGCACAGCGCGGCCCACGCCGGCGTGGCACCGTCGGCCGCGGCGCGCGCCTGGGCCATGCGCCCCAGCGTCGGCACCAGCGCCAGCAGCAGGATCGCCAGCAACGCCAGCCGGGCCATGGGCCGGCGGAAAGGAGCCGAGCGGATGGCGCGCATCGGACTAGGCGGCGTGCCGCGCGATGAAGTCGCGCACCTGCGGGTACACCTGCGTGCGCCAGCGCCGGCCGCTGAAGATGCCGTAGTGGCCGGCGCCTTCCACCGTGAGGTGCTCGCGGTCTTCCATCGCGATGCCGGTGCACAGCCCGTGGGCCGCGCGCGTCTGGCCGGCGCCGGAGATGTCGTCCAGCTCGCCTTCGATCGTCAGCAGCGCGGTGCGCCCGCCGGCGCCGGAGCCGATCGCCGACGGGTCGACGCGCTCGCCGGCCACGTCCCACAGGCCGCGCGGCAGCAGGTGTCGCTGGAACACGATGTCGACGGTGTCGAGGTAATAGGTCGCCGGCATGTCCAGCACGGCGTTGTATTCGTCGTAGAAGCGGCGGTGCGCCGCGGCGTCCTCGAGGTCGCCCTTCACCAGGTCCTGGTAGTAGTCCCAGTGCGACATGAAGTGGCGTTCCGGGTTCATCGCCATGAAGCCCGCATGCTGCAGGAAGCCGGGGTACACCCGGCGGCCGCGGCCGGGGAAGTTCGACGGCACGATCTGGATGACGTTCTGCTCGAACCACCACAGCGGCTCGCGCGCGGCGAGGTTGTTGACCGCGGTCGGCGACAGGCGCGCGTCGATCGGCCCGCCCATCAGCACCAGCGAGCGCGGCGTGGGCTCGCCGCGCGCCGCCATCAGCGACACCGCGGCGAGGACCGGCACCGTCGGCTGGCAGACGCTGATCACGTGCAGGTCGGCGGCGCCGATGTGGCGGATGAACGCCTCGACGTAGCGCACGTAGTCGTCGAGCGAGAACGTGCCTTCGGATTTCGGCACCATGCGCGCGTCGACCCAGTCGGTGACGTAGACCTTGTGGTCCTTCAGCAGGGTGCGGACGGTGTCGCGCAGCAACGTCGCATGGTGGCCCGACAGCGGCGCCACGACCAGCACGGGCGGGTCGTCCTTCAGCTCGCGCAGGTTGCCGGCGTCGTCGGTGTAGCGCTTGAACCGCAGCAGCCGGCAGAAGGGCCGCGACAGCACCTCCTTCTCGACGACGGGGCAGTCGGTGCCGTCGACTTCGACCGAATGGATGCCGAACTCGGGCTTCTCGTAGTCCTTGCCGATGCGGTACAGCAGCTCGTAGCCCGCGGCGATGCGCGGCGCCTCCGGCAGCGCGGCGAGCCAGCTGCCCGGCGCGGAATACATCTTGGCGCCGGCTTCCGCCCAGAAGGTCAGCGGGGCCATGCCTGCGCGCCAGAGCTCGTGGAATTGATAGAGCAGCATGGAAGTCCTGCGGTTGCTGCGCCGCAGCATAGCACCGGCAAGGTGACCGGCGCCTTGTCGCGGATCAGGTGGCGCCGACCATGGGTCGGCTACAGGGGAGTTTCGAGGGCGGTGGCGGTGCCGGCGAGCGCGGGCGACAGCCAGCAGTGCGAACCGAGCGGCGTGAAGCCCAGCGCCTCGAAGCGCCGGCGGTAGAAGCGCGCGGGGCGGGCGAGGAAGCCGTCCTCGTCGCCTTCGGCCTGGTCCTCCCGGGTGAAGGTTTCGAGGAAGGCCACGCCGCCGCAGAGCTCGGCGAGCCCCGGCAGGCCGCGGTCCAGCGCGCGGGTCGCCACGTAATGCATCACGTCGCTGCAGACCAGGAGGTCGGCGGGCGCGCAGGGGCGCAGCAGGCCGAAGTCCTCGAAACGCGCCAGGTGCAGGTTGCGGCTGCGCCCGTAGCGCGCGATCGCGTATTCGCTGGCGTCGAAGCCGATGTAGCGGAGCCCGGGTCGCAGCTTCAGCAGCGGCGCGCGCCACGGGCCTTCGCCGCAGCCGATGTCGAGCACCGTGCGCACCGGCCGCTCCAGGTGGTATTCGGCCGTCGCGAGGGCGAGCGCCACCTTGCGGGCGAGTCGTCGCGCGCCGCCGATGCCGCCGCCCCGGTACCAGCGGTCGAAGTAGGCGCGGTCGTAGCGCTTGGGGAGTTGCGTCGTGGCCATCGTGGCATCCTATCTCGGTGCCGGCCCCTGCCGGCGGGGAGCCGACGCATGCACGCCTACCTGATCGCCAAGACCGCGCACCTGTTCTTCGTGTTCGCCTTCGTCGCGTCGGCGTTCTACCTGCCGCGCATCCTCGTCAACCTGGCCGAGTCGCGCGACGACGGACCCGCGGTCCGCGCGCGACTCATGCTGATGGGGCGCCGGCTGTACCGCTTCGGCCACGTCATGTTCGGGCTGGCGTTGCTGCTCGGCGTGCTGCTGTGGCTGGGCTACCGGGTATTCCCCGGCTTCCCGACCATGGTCGCGCCGGGCAGCGGCTGGCTGCACGCCAAGCTCGGCGCGGTGGTGCTGATGCTCGTGCACTTCGTCGTCGGCGGCCGCTGGCTCAAGGGCCTCGACCAGGGCCGCGCCCTGCCGTCGGCGGGCACCCTGCGCTGGTTCAACGAACTGCCGATCGTGCTGCTGGTGGCGATCATCTGGCTGGTGCTGGCGAAGCCGTTCTGAACGCCGCCGGGTCGGGCAGCGACACCGGCACGCCGTTCGCGTCGCAACCGCCCTTCGCGCACAGTGCGCCGCGCAGCCGCGGCGTGGCCTGCAGCATCAGGTGGAAGAGCGTGTTCTGTTCCAGGCTGCCGCGCACCGCGCCCGCGCCGGGGCCGCGCGCCCACACGCCCACGTCGTCGCCGCCATGGCTCTCCGCCGTCAATGCGACCAACGCCTGCTGCTGGAAATCGGGAGCGGTCGTGTCGACCCCGGTCAGGTCCGCGCGCGGGGCGCCGCCCTTCGGGCGTCCCGGCCCGTTGGCATAGGCAAGCGCGGTGTAGGGCCGCCCGTCGGCGTCGAGGGCGAGCGCCGTGCCGCCGTCGCGGGTGCGCCTCACGACCTTGCCGAGGATCGGGTTGCCGCGCACCGGATAGCCGGCGAACGACAGGGTGTGCGAATGGTCCGCCGTTACCAGGATCAGCGTGTCGGCGGCGGAGGTCATCGCGTCCGCCACGGCCACCGCCTCGGACATCGCGATCGTCTCGTCGAGCGCCCGGTACGCGTTGCCCTCGTGGTGCGCGTAGTCGATGAGCGCGCCCTCGACCAGCAGCACGTAGCCGCGTCCCTGCGCCTGCGCCTGCAGCCGCGCGATCGCGGCGCGCGTCATCTCGGCCAGGCTCGGCGCGCCGGCGCGGTCCCGCGCGGCGTCCTGCACGTACTGCATGCGATCGGGCTCGAACAGGCCGAGCAGCGGCGCTCCCGCCGGCGCGGCGGCGAACTGCGCGGCGTTCCAGGCGTAGGCGCCGCCGGGGTGGCGCGCCTGCCACGCGGCGACGAGGTCGCGGCCGTCGCTGCGTTGGCCGCGGAGGTCCGGGTACTCGGGATCCGCCTGCGTGGACGGCATGAAGTTGCCGCGGCCGCCGCCCAGCAGGACGTCGGGGCCGCGTCCGAACGGTGATTCCACCATCTGTCGCGCGATGTCGGTGCAGGCCGCGGTGCCCGCGACCTTCGCCATGAGCGTGTCGTTTTCCCAGCCGCGATCCGCGGCGTGCGCGAACGTGGCCGCGGGCGTGGCGTGGGTCAGCTTGGTGGTGGTGACGACGCCCGTCGCCATGCCGCTGGCCGCGGCGAGTTCCCAAAGGGTGAGCATCGGCGCGGCGCGTCCCGCGTCGCAGTCGTAGCGCGGCGCCTCCGGGCCGACACTGATCACGCCGTAGCGCGTCTTCACGCCGGTCGCCATCGCCGACATCGTGCCCGCCGAGTCCGGCACCTGCGTGTCGGTGTTGTAGGTGCGACTGAATGCGGTGTCCGGGAAACCTTCCCAGGCGAGCAGGGTGCCTTCGCCGGGCGCGCCCTGGCGTTGCCCGGCGAGGATGCGCGCCGCCGCCACTGTCGGAAGGCTCATGCCGTCGCCGACGAACAGGATCACGTTCGTGGCGCGCCCTTGCATCGCGCCGCGAGCGGCCGCCTGCGATGCGCCGAGGCGGAACCACCACGCGGCCGTTTCGCCGCCGGGATGGTCGACGACGGGCACCTCGACCGAGGGCGTGGACGGGGCGACCGGAGCGGACGTGCAGGCGGCCAGGAGCGTCGCGAGGCTTGCGGCGAGGGCGGGGCGCGAAGGCGCGGGCATGGCGGCGGGCATGGCGGGATCCGGGCGTGCGTGATGCCGCGATCATCCCATGCGGCGCATGACGGTCGCCGCCGCGTCCGTGCGCCGGCGCATCGTCGGCGGCGCGACAGCGTTCCATCCATGCACTCGCGCGGCCCGGCGGGCTTCGGCTATCGTGGCCGGACGCAATTTCCGGAATTCCGATGAAGATCGTCTCGGCCTGGTTCCGCATTCCGTTCTGGCAGCGGGTGCTCGCGGGTTTCGTGCTCGGCGCGCTGGCCGGCTGGGCCTTCGGTCCCGCGGCGGACACCTGGTTCGGGCCGCTCGGCGATCTCTACGTCACGCTGATCAAGCTCATCGCGGCGCCGCTGGTGTTCTTCGCGGTGATCCACGCGGTGTCGTCGCTGCACGGGCAGAAGTCGATGGTCGCGCTCGGCGGGCGCACGTTCGCGTGGTTCGCCGGCACCGCGACGCTCGCGGTCGGCGTCGGCCTCTTGGTCGGCACGGTGCTGAAGCCGGGCGTCGGCGTCGGCGCGCTGTCGATCGCGTCGGACTACGTGCCCAAGGTCGTGCCGGATCCGGTCCGCGTGCTGCTCGACGTCGTGCCGAGCAACGCGTTCTACGCGCTCACCGGCATCGGCACCACCACCAATGCCGCGGGCGAGACCGTGCTCGCCGCGGGCAAGGGCTCGATCCTGCCGGTGATCTTCATCGCCGCCCTCGTCGGCTTCGCGATGGTGAAGCTCGGCGACCGCGTCGCCGGCGCGCGCCGGCTGGCGGGCGAGGCGAGCGAGCTGATGATCCAGGTCACGCGCTTCGTGCTCGAGGTGACGCCGATCGGGACCTTCGGCCTGATCGCGGCGCTGGTCGGCTCGTACGGCTTCGAGAAGCTGCTGCCGCTCGGCAGCTTCGTCGTCGCGCTCTACCTGGCGTGCATCCTGCAGATCGTCGTGGTGTACGGCGGCCTGCTGCTCGCGCACGGGCTGAACCCGCTGAAGTTCTTCCGCGGCGCCGCGTCGGGCATGCAGGTCGCGTTCGTCAGCTCCTCGAGCTTCGCCTCGATGCCCGCGGCGCTGCGCAGCGTCACCCACAACCTCGGCGTGGACCGCGACTACGCGGCGTTCGCCGTGCCGCTGGGCGCGAGCATCAAGATGGACGGCTGCGGCGCGATCTACCCGGCGCTCGCGGCGGTCTTCATCTCGCAGTACACGGGCGTGGCGATGACGGCCGACCAGTACTTCGTCGTGCTCATCGCCTCGGTGCTGGGCAGTTTCGGCACCGCGGGCGTGCCGGGCACCGCGGTCGTGATGGCCACGGTGGTGCTGAGCGCCGCGGGCCTGCCGCTGGAGGCGATCGGCTACCTGTACGCGATCGACCGCGTGCTCGACATGATGCGCACGATGACCAACGTCACCGGGCAGATGCTGGTGCCGGTGCTGGTCGCGCGGGAAACGGGGTTGCTGGACCGGGAGGCGTACCAGGCCGCCTCGAGCAACCTGGGACTGGCGGAAGGCGAAGCCGCCGAGCCGCATCCGGTGCGGGAGGCCGCGTAGCGCGCAGCGCGCGACGCGGCCCGGGCGAAGGCGGACTCAGATCCCCGCGACGCGCCGCGCTTCGAGGAACTTGGCGCCCCAGTAGCCGTCCAGGTTCGAGACGGTGACGTCCCGGCCGGTGCGCGGCGCATGCACGAAGCGGCCTTCGCCGAGGTAGATGCCGACATGGTCGACGCGGCCGCGGCGGCCGAAGAACACGAGGTCGCCCGGGACGAGGCTGGCACGGTCCACTTCCTTGCCGCTGCGCGCCATGTCGCGCGACACGCGCGGCAGTTCGATGCCCAGCGTGGTGCGGAACACGTAGCCGACCAGGCCGCTGCAGTCGAAGCCGTCGGTGGTGGTGCCGCCCCAGCGATAGGGCGTGCCGAGCAGGGTCAGGGCGCGCTGGAGCACGCTCTGGATCCGGCTGCCGGTGCCGGTGTCGGCGCTCGCCTCCGTGGCGTTGGCACCGGCCGCGGACGGCCGCGCCATGAGGCGGTTGATGTCGCTGGCGAGGAGCAGGGCGCGATCCGACATCTGCATCGGCTCGTCGAGCACCACGACCGCGTCGCGCAGGTCGCGGCCGTTGGCGCTGGCCGGTGCCGGCTTCGAGGCGGGCGCCATGGCGGCGCCCTGGCTGACCGCGGCGGCGGAGACGCCGGCGACGGAGGCGACCGGAAGTCCGGTGGCGGAAACGGAACCTGCGGCAGGGGCGGCGGCCGGCTGCAGCGCCCAGGCGGGCAATGCCGGTGCCGCAAACAGGCAGGCGCACAGCAGCGCGGCAGCCCGCGGGCGGCGGGTGGCGGTGAAGCGGCCTGTGGTCTGGTTGGGTGTCGTCACGCGGAATTGACAGGTGTGAGCAGGGCGTGATGTTGCCCGACCCCGCCGGACCGTAGGTTCAAAATTCGTTAGGGTGACGTGAACCCGAGCGTGAATTTGCTCACGGATTCAGCCAGATAGCGCATTCAGCCAGGGCCGCGGGCCCCCAGGATCCGCCGCGCGCCGCTGTAGTGGTCCCGCCACCAGGCCCCGTCGAGGCGGTCGAGGCGGACGGTCCCGCCGGTGTTCGGTGCGTGCACGAAACGGCCTTCCCCGACATAGATCCCGACGTGGCTGACCTGGCCGCCGTCGCCGAAGAACACCAGGTCGGCGGGCGCCAGGCGCTCCGGTGCGATGCGGGGCCCCTGCCAGGCGGCCAGCTCGCGCGAAGTCCGCGGCAGCCGCAGGTCGAGCATGTCGCGGTAGACGTAGTTGACGAGGCCGCTGCAGTCGAAGCCGCCTTCCGGCGTATTGCCGCCGTAGCGGTAAGGCGTCCCGACCAGGCTGATCGCGCGCATGAGGACGGCGTTGGCGGCGTCGGGGTCGGCGGGCGCGTTCGTCGCCCAGTGGCGTGCGGGCGAGGCTCCGTCCCGGACGATTGCCGGGCCGCCGCACCCCGCCAGCAGCAGTGCCGGGGCGAGGACGAGGGACGCGAAGGCGGCGCCCGGGATGGGCACGCGCCCTTGCGCCCCCCGCCGGCCGGTGAAGGCCGGGTTTGGCGTGCCGCCCCGCGAGCCCGGATAATGCGCCCCCATTCCGAGGATGCTAGCCGAGCCATGAAGATCGAGAAAGACCGCGTCGTCCGCTTCCACTACGCCGTCGCCGAGCAGGGCGCCGAGCCGACGGAGAGCTCGCACGGGCGGGAGCCGCTGGCGATCCTCGCCGGGCACGGCAACATCATCCCGGGCCTGGAGAAGGCGATGGAAGGCCGCGAGGCGGGCGAGAAGTTCACCGTCGACGTGCCGGCCGCCGACGCCTACGGCGAGAAGCGCGAGGGCCTGACCCAGCGCGTGCCGAAGAAGCACTTCGGCAACCAGCGCCTCGAGCCGGGCATGCAGGTCGTGCTCAACACGAACTTCGGCCCGCGCGCCGTGACGATCGAGAAGGTCGGGATGAGCGTGGTCGACGTCGACCTCAACCATCCGATGGCGGGGAAGGACCTGCACTTCGACATCGAGGTGGTGGACGTGCGCGAGGCCACCCCGGAGGAACTCGAGCACGGGCACGTGCACGGCGACGGCGGCCACCACCACTGACCGCGTCGACCCTGCGCCGAGACGAAAAACGGCCCGCGCGAGCGGGCCGTTTCCGTTTCCGGTGCCACCTGCGTCAGTTGACGCCGACCGCGCTCCACGCCGAAGCGACGCCGTTGTACTGCGCCGAGCCCGGACCGTACAGGTCGGACGCGGCGCTCAGCGTCGCGGCGCGCGCGCCGGCGTAGTTGGTGTTGGACGTCATGTACACGGTCAGCGCGCGGTACCAGATGCGCTGCGCGGCGTCGCGGCCGATGCGGCCGGCGGCAGTATTGCCGTTGCAGACCAGCTGGGCCGGGCTGAGGCTGGAGAACCCGGCCGGTACGGTCGCGCCTTCCGCCATCACGTAGAACGCGTGGTTGGCCACGCCCGAGCTGTAGTGCACGTCGAGGCTGCCGATGTTGCTGCCGTAGCAGTCCGGCGAGCTGCCGTCGAGGCTGGGCTTGAACATGTAGCGCAGCGCCTTGGTGCCCGAGGGGTTGGTGACGTACAACTCCTCTCCGATCATGTAGTCGGGCGTGTCGTTGGCGTTGTTCGAGTAGAACTCGACCATCGTGCCGAAGATGTCCGACGTCGCCTCGTTCAGGCCCCCGGATTCGCCCGAGTAGGTGAGGTCGGCGGAGCGCGAGGTGACGCCGTGCGACATCTCGTGGCCGGCGACGTCGATGTCGACGAGCGGGTAGATCGAACCGCCGCCATCGCCGAAGGTCATGCAGAAGCAGCTGTCGGACCAGAACGCGTTGCCGTAGTTGCGGCCGTAGTGGACGCGGCTCAGCGCCCCCTTGCCGTCGTTGGCGATGCCGTTGCGGCCGTGCACGTTCCGGTAGTAGTCCCAGGTCTCGGCGACGCCGTAGTGCGCGTCCGCGGCGACGGTGGCGCGGTCGGAGGTGGTGTTGTTGCCCCAGTTGTTGTCGGCGTCGCCCATGATGGTGCCGCTGCCGTTGGTGCGGTTGGCCATGTCCGTGGTGTAGCCGCCGCCGCGCGCGAGGTCCTTCATCTGGTAGCTGCCGTCGCTGCATCGCGCGGTGTTGATCGCCACGTCGCCCGAGAACAGCGACTGGCCGATGCCGCTGGCCGCGGTGGTGCAGGTCGTGCCGCCGCCGCCGCCGGGCTTGGCGGTCTCGATGCCGTCGAAGCGGTCGAGGATGGCGCCGCTGGCAGCGTCGACGAAGTAGTGCATCTCGGTCGGGGTCTGGTCGGCGCGCATGCCGTTCATCACCACCTCCCAGGCCAGGACGGGCTGCGCGCCGCGCGCGTACACGACCTTGCGGGCGGTGGGCACGCCTTCGAAGCCGGTGCCGAATTCCGCGCCGGCGGCCACGATGGCGGCATCGCGGCCGACGCGGCCTTCGCCGCCCGGGCGCAGCGCGCTGCGCAGGGTGAGGCTCGCGCCGCGGAACTGCCCGTTGCGGGAATGCACCACGACGTCGCCGCCGATCACCGGCAGGCCGCGCCAGGTGCGGTCGAAGCGCACGTGTTCGGTGCCGTCGGCGTCGACGACGAGGTCGCGGGCGGCGAAGGCGTCCGCCGCCGCGCGATGCAGGGTGGAGGCGTGGCCGTCGATCAGGCCGCTGGCGCGGGAGACGGCGGGCGAGCCGCCGGGAACGGCAGCCAGGGCGGAGACGGGAAGCGCGAGCGCAGCCGTGACGGCGACGCCCAGGAGACGGGCTTCGAAGCGATGCATCCTGATGAACCCCCAAGTGGGAAGACGGAAGTGCCGGCCGGGGCCGGAAGCGGTCGGGGGTCGCGGCAGCGGCCACCGACGGGCGAAAATAGGCAGCGCATTTCGCGCAAGTCATGCTGCGTTGCGGTAGCCTGTAAATGGAAACGCATACATCTATTTGAATGGGCCGGATCCGTCTTCGGCGCACACAAAACGGGGAGTCGTTTGCTGCGATGCAGAACGAAGTTGCGGACGTGGTCGTGGTCGGCGCGGGCGTGGTCGGCCTCGCGACGGCGCTGGCGCTGCTCGAGCGCGGGCGCTCGGTGCGGGTGGTGGACGCGGGCACCGTCGGGTGCGGCAGTTCGCACGGCAACTGCGGAACGCTGACCCCGAGCCACGCGCTGCCGCTCGCCGCGCCGGGGCAGGTGGCGCGCGCGATGCGCTGGATGCTCACGCCGGATGCGCCGCTCTACCTGAAGCCGCGCTTCGATCCCGCGTTGTGGTCGTGGCTGCTGCGCTTCGCATCGCGCTGCAACCACGCGGCGATGATGCGCAGCGGCGCCGCGCGCGCCGCGCTGCTGCAGGCGTCGCGCGACGCGTTCCCCGGCTTCCTGGCGCGGCACCGCATCGATTGCGAATTCGCCGAGACCGGCACCGACCACGTGTTCCGCGATCCGCGCGCGCTGGAGGCCTACCGCGCCGAGCTCGCCGCCCTGGCCGAGCTGGGCATCCGCAGCGAGATCATCGACGGCCCCGCCTACGAGCGCGAGGAACCCGCGGTCCGTCCCGGCGTGGCGGCCACGGTGCGCTTCCCCGGCGACGCCAGCCTGCGCCCGGACTGGTACGTCGCCGGGCTCGCGCGCGCCGTGCGCGACGCGGGCGGCACGATCGACGAGCGGCGCGAGGTGCTCGGCATCGCGCAGGCGCGCGACGGTTCAGTGCGGGTCGAGACGACGTCGGGCGCGCTCGCGTGCGACGACGTGGTGCTCGCCGTCGGCGCCTGGTCGCCGCGCCTGGCGAAGCGGCTCGACGTGCCGTTCCTCGCCCGCGCCATGCAGCCGGGCAAGGGATATTCGATCACCTACGACCGACCGGCGCTTGCGCCGCGCAGGCCGGTGACGCTGCAGGAGCGCAGCGTGTGCGTGAGCAGCTGGGGCAGCGGCTACCGCCTCGGCAGCACGATGGAGTTCTCCGGCTTCGACACCAGCCTCAACCGGCGCCGCCTCGATGCGCTGGAACGCGCGGCGCGCGAATACCTGCACGACGGCGTCGGTCCCGCGCGCCGCGAGGAATGGTACGGCTGGCGGCCGATGTCGGTGGACGACGTGCCGCTGCTCGGCCCCGTCCCCGGGCGGCCGCGGCAATGGCTCGCGACCGGCCACGGCATGCTCGGCGTGAGCATGAGCATCGCCACCGCGGACCTGGTCGCCGACCTCGTGTGCGGCCGCGCGCCGGCGTTCGATCCCGCTCCGTACCGGCCGGAACGGCTGGCGTGAACGCCGCGGCCGGCGACGGTCACTTCGACCTCGTCGTCGTCGGCGGCGGTTCCGGCGGGCTCGCCGGCGCGTTCCGCGCCGCCCGCCACGGCGCCCGCGTCGCGCTGCTCGAGCCCGGTGCGCTCGGCGGCACCTGCGTCAACGTCGGTTGCGTGCCGAAGAAGGCGATGTGGCTCGCCGCGGAGCTCGCGCAGAAGATGGGCCTGGCGCGAGAGCTCGGCTTCGCGCTGCCGACGCCGCTGCCGCCGCTCGATTGGCGGGCGTTCATCGCGTTCCGGCAGAAGTACATCGCCAACATCCACGCCAGCTACCTGCGACGCCTGGATGCGGCCGGCATCGCGCTGCTGCCGGTGCGCGGCCGCCTCGCCGCCGCCGGCGTGGTCGCCTGCGAGAACGGCCTGGCGCTGCATGCGCCCCAGGTCCTGCTCGCGACCGGCGGGCGCACGCAACGCCCGGCGATCGACGGGGCCGACCTCGCGATCGATTCGGACGGATTCTTCGCGCTGGACGCCGCGCCGCGCCGGGTGGCGATCGTCGGCGCGGGCTATGTCGCGGTCGAGCTCGCGGGCGTGCTGCAGGCGCTGGGCAGCCAGGTCGAACTGTTCGTGCGCGGGCGGCGCCTGCTCGAAGGCTTCGACGCCGACATCGCCGCGCAGCTGGCCGAGGACTACCGGCAACAGGGCATCCACGCCCGGTTCGGCACGAGCCTGCGTTCGCTGCGCCGCACGGGCGAAGGCATCCTGCTGCGCGATGCCGATGCGCGCGACGCCGGGCCGTACGACTGCGTGATCATGGCGACCGGACGCCGCCCGAACAGCGACGGCCTCGGCCTGGAGGCCCTCGGCGTCGAGGTCGACGCACGCGGTTTCGTCGAGGTCGACGATTTCCAGCGCACCAGCGTCCCCGGGATCCATGCGGTGGGCGACCTGTGCGGGCGCGCGCAGCTCACGCCGGTGGCGATCGCCGCGGCGCGCCGGCTGATGGACCGGTTGTTCGGAGGGCGCGAAGGCGCGCGGCTCGACTACGACGACATCCCGACGGTCGTGTTCTCGCATCCGCCGATCGGCAAGGTCGGCCTGGTCGAGGAGGAGGCGCGCGCGGCGCACGGCGATGCGGTGCGCGTGCACAGCGCCGGCTTCCGGCCGATGCTGCACGCGCTGGCGGATTCGCCGCAGCGCAGCCTGTTCAAGCTGGTGTGCGTGGCCGATGGCGGCGACGACGCGCCGGAGCGGCAACGCGTGGTCGGCATCCACCTGCTCGGCGAAGCGGCCGACGAGATGCTGCAGGGCTTCGCGGTCGCGCTGAAGCGCGGCATCACCCTCGCGGACCTGCACGACACGGTCGCGATCCACCCGACTTCCGCCGAGGAAGTCGTGCTGATGGGCTAGCGGAGGCCGCGATGGACGACACCCCGGTCTTCGACCTGCATCGCGGCACCGCGCCGCTGCTGGTCAGCCTGCCGCACGACGGCAGCGCGATCCCGCCGGCGCTGGCCGCGCGCATGACGCCGGAGGCGCGGCGTGCGCCGGATACCGACTGGCACGTGTCGCGCCTGTACGCGTTCGCGCGCGGTCTCGGCGCCTCGGTGCTGGTGCCGCGCCATTCGCGCTATGTCGTCGACCTCAACCGCCCGGAGGACGACACCTCGCTGTATCCCGGCCGGAACACCACGGGCCTGTGCCCGGCGGTGCGCTTCAGCGGCGATCCCGTCTACCTGGACGGGCAGGGCCCGGATGCCGCGGAGATCGCCGCGCGCGTGGACCGTTACTGGCGCCCGTACCACGATGCGCTGCGCGGGGAGCTCGCGCGCCTGCGCGCCGGGCACGGCCGCGTCGTGCTGTGGGAAGGCCATTCGATCCGCGGCGAGCTGCCGTTCCTGTTCGAAGGCCGGCTGCCCGACCTCAACCTCGGCACCGCCGGCGGCGCCAGTTGCCGGCCCGCGCTGCAGGCGCGGCTCGAAGCGGTGCTGGCGGCGCAGCGCGACTACGACTGGGTCGCGAACGGGCGCTTCAAGGGGGGCCACATCACGCGCCACTACGGCCGCCCCGCGGAAGGCGTCGACGCGGTCCAGCTGGAGATCAGCCAGCGCAACTACATGGACGAGGACAGCTTCGCCTGGGACGAAGCGCGCGCGGGGCGCCTGCAGCGGGTGCTGCAGGCGCTGGTTGCCGCGGCGCTCGAAGGAACGGCCTAGGGCTGGCTGCCCGGGCCCAGGTACTTCGCCAGGAACGCTTCGATCTTGCGGTAGAGCTCCGCGCGGTTCTCCGGCTTGTAGAAGCCGTGGCCCTCGCCCTGGGCGACCATGGTCTCGACCGGCACCCCGCGCGCCTTGAAGGCGTCGCGCAGCGCGTTGAACTGGTCCATCGGCACGCGCCGGTCGATCGATCCCTGCGCCAGCAGCACCGGCACCTTGATCTTGTCCACGTTCTGCGCCGGCGACCAGTCCTTCAGGCGCGCCGGATCGGTGCCGAGCACGCGGTCGAGGTAGCGCTCGCCGGAATCGCGTTCCTGGATGTCGCCGGCTTCCTTCATGACCTTCAGGTCGTACACGCCGACGTAGCCGATCGCGCACTTGTACAGCTCGGGGTAGCGGATCGTCTGCATCAGCGCCGCGTAGCCGCCGTAACTCGCGCCATAGGTGCAGATGCGCGCGGGATCGGCCAGCTTCTGCGCGACCGCCCAGTGCACCGCGTCGGCGAGGTCGTCCTGCATCTTGCCGCCCCATTCGCGGTAGCCGCTTTCCATGAAGGCCTTGCCGCGGCCGCCGGAGCCGCGGTAGTTGACCTGCAGCACGCCGTAGCCGCGGTTGGCGAGGAACTGCGCGTCGCTGTCGTATCCCCAGGTGTCGTACGGCCCGTGCGGCCCGCCGTGCGGCATGACGATGAGCGGGCGCGGGCCGCTGCCCTGCGGCGCCGTGTACAAGCCGTGCAGGGTCAGCCCGTCGCGGGTCTGGAAGCTGACCGGCGCGCTGGCCGCCAGCGTTTCCGGCTTGATCCACGGCATCGCGGCGCCCACCAGCTGGACCTTCGTCGCGTCGCGATCGAACACGTAGTACGTGCCCGGGTTGCGGTCGCTCCAGGTCGAGAACAGCAGCTTGCGGTCGTCGCGGGTCCAGTCGAGGACCGTCACCATCTGGCCCGGGAACGACTTGAGCAGGCCGGCGTGCAGGCGCGCCCACTCGGAGCCCGGGTCGAAGTACTGCACGGTGGGCTTTTCCTCGTCGTACACGACGCCGTACGGCGCGCCGTCGTGGCCGGCGTACAGGAGCCCCGCGATGTCGACGTCGGGACGGCCGGCGATCCGTTCGCGGGTGCCCTTCGCGAGGTCGACCCGGTACAGCTGCGCGGGCTCGTCCTTGTCGACGATCAGCGCGTAGGCGGTGTTGTCGTCACGCTCGACGTGGCGCAGGCTCATCGAATAGCCGGCCAGCGACTTCGGCACCGGCTGCCAGGCGCTGGCGGGCGTCGGACGGTAGGCGAGGACCGGGTCGTCGTTGTCGTCGGTGGTGACCTTCAGGCGCGCCTTGCCCGAATGATCGAACATGAAGGTCGCGGTCTCGCGCGTCTGCTCGATCATCTCGCGATGCCCGGTGCGCGTGTCCACCTCGTAGATCGAAGTGGTGAGGTCCTCGTCGCGGCGGCTTTCCGGCCACGCGGTGAAGTCCACCAGCACCTTGCCGGGCTTGTCGTCGAGGACCTTGACGACCTGGGCGAAGCCGCGGTCCTTGCGGCGCCCGCTGCGCGCGCCGTCGTCGCGCACGTAGGCGAACAGCGTTTCCTGGTTCTTGCCGCGGACGTCCGAGCTCATCAGCTCGCCGAGGCTGTACGGGCGCGCCTTGAGCGGCTCCATCCGCGCGCGTGCCACCACGATCTGGTCGTCGGCGCTCCAGAGCACGTCGGTCACGTGCTGCTGCCTCGTGAAACGCAGCACCTGGACCGCGCCGCTGCCGTCGAGCGGGATCACCTGGAGCTGGGTTTCCATGCCGTCGGCGGTGGGGACGGACAGCGCCACGTACTTGCCGTCGGGCGACAGCGTCGCCTCGAAGAGTTCGGCGTGGCGGGCGAAGTCGTCCACCGGCAGCCGGGTGGCGGCGGAGGCGGCGGCGCTGGCGGCAGCCAGCACGAGGGCGGCCAGCGCGGCCTTGGCGTTACGGTTCATGCGTTTTCCCCGCGCCCCGGGGAAAGGGGCGTTCCGCTAGGGTAAACGCCGGCCGCCGGCGCCACCAAGCGCGAACACGGTCAGGTGCCTGAACGTGCGCTCCCGGTCACACTTCCAGCGTCGCCAGGTCGCCCTTGCGTTCCAGCCACGACTTGCGGTCGGCGGCGCGCTTCTTGCCCAGCAGCATGTCCATCAGCGAGGCGGTCTGCGTGCCGTCGTCGACGGTGAGCTGGACGAGGCGGCGCGTGTCCGGGTGGATGGTGGATTCGCGCAACTGCGAGGGGTTCATCTCGCCCAGTCCCTTGAAGCGCGTCACGTGGACGGCGCCCCTGGCTTTCTCGCGCTCGATCTTCTCCAGCAGCAGGCGCTTCTCCTCCTCGTCGAGCGCGTAGAACACCTGCTTGCCCACGTCCACCCGGAACAGCGGCGGCATCGCGACGAACACGTGGCCCGCGGCGACGAGCGCCGGGAAGTGCTTCAGGAACAGCGCCGAGAGCAGGGTGGCGATGTGCAGTCCGTCGGAGTCGGCGTCGGCGAGGATCACGATCTTGCCGTAGCGCAGGCCCGACACGTCGTCCTTGCCGGGATCGCAGCCGATCGCCACCGCGAGGTCGTGCACTTCCTGCGAGGCGAGCACGCTGCCGGACGCGACTTCCCAGGTATTCAGGATCTTGCCGCGCAGCGGCAGGATCGCCTGGAAGTCCTTGTCGCGCGCCTGGCGCGCGCTGCCGCCCGCCGAGTCGCCCTCGACCAGGAACAGCTCGGTGCGCGACAGGTCCTGCGAGATGCAGTCGGCGAGCTTGCCGGGCAGGGCGGGGCCCTGCGTCACCTTCTTGCGCACCACCTGCTTCTCGGTCTTCAGGCGCGCGCTGGCGCGCTCGATCGCGAGCTGGGCGATGCGGCCGCCGGCTTCCGTGTGGGTGTTGAGCCACAGCGAGAACGCGTCGTGGGCGGCGCCCTCGACGAAGCCCGCGGCCTGGCGCGAGCTCAGGCGCTCCTTGGTCTGGCCGCTGAACTGCGGTTCGGTCATCTTCAGCGACAGCACGAACGACACGCGGTCCCACACGTCTTCCGGCGCGAGCTTGACGCCGCGCGGCAGCAGGTTGCGGAAGTCGCAGAATTCGCGCAGCGCGTCGGTGCACCCGGTGCGCAGGCCGTTGACGTGGGTGCCGTGCTGCGGCGTCGGGATCAGGTTGACGTAGCTCTCCTGCACCAGCTCGCCTTCCGGGACCCAGGCGATCGCCCAGTCCACGATCTCCGTGTCCTTGCGCAGCTGGCCGGTGAACAGTTCCGGCGGCAGCAGCTCTGCGCCGGCGAGCTCGCCCTTGAGGTAGTCGCGCAGGCCGTCCTCGTAGTGCCATTCCCAGCGTTCGCCGCTCGCCTCGTCCGCGAGGGTCACGGTGAGGCCCGGGCACAGCACCGCCTTCGCGCGCAGCAGGTGGCGCAGCGCGCGCAGGTTGAACTTCGGGCTGTCGAAATATTTCGGGTCGGGCCAGAAGCGCAACCGGGTGCCGGTATTGCGCTTGCCGACGCTGCCGACCACGTCCAGCTTGCTGGCGCGTTCGCCGTCGGCGAAGGCCATGCGGTATTCGCTGCCGTCGCGGCGGATGAAGACCTCGAGCCGCTTCGACAGCGCGTTCACCACGCTGACGCCGACGCCGTGCAGGCCGCCGGAGAAGGTGTAGTTGCGGTTGCTGAACTTGCCGCCGGCGTGCAGGCGGGTCAGGATCAGCTCGACCCCGGGCACCTTCTCCTCCGGGTGGATGTCGACCGGCATGCCGCGGCCGTCGTCGGCGACCTCGCAGGAGCCGTCGGCGTGCAGCGTGACCGCGATGCTGCGCGCGTGTCCGGCGAGGGCTTCGTCCACCGAGTTGTCGACGACTTCCTGCGCCAGGTGGTTCGGGCGCGCGGTGTCGGTGTACATGCCGGGGCGGCGGCGGACCGGGTCCAGGCCCGAGAGGACTTCGATGTCCGAGGCGTCGTAGCGGGTGCTCATGCCGCCATTGTCGCATCGCGCCGGGCCGCGTCGCAGGGTTCCGCCGCGACCGCCGGGCGCGGTGGAGCACCGGCGCGCCGGCTCCTGTAGAATGGGGCTTTCCAGCGAGCCGCTGCCGCCATGACGCCTTCCAGCCCCGTCACGCCCCTGATCTTCGTCACCGGGGGCGTGGTGTCCTCGCTGGGCAAGGGCATCGCCGCCGCCTCGCTCGCCGCGATCCTCGAGGCGCGCGGCCTGCGGGTCACGATGATGAAGCTGGACCCGTACATCAACGTGGACCCGGGCACCATGAGCCCGTTCCAGCACGGCGAGGTCTACGTCACCGACGACGGCGCCGAGACCGACCTGGACCTCGGCCATTACGAGCGGTTCGTCAACACGCGCCTGTCCGGCCGCAACTCCATCAGCACGGGCAAGGTCTACGAGGCGGTCATCCGCAAGGAGCGCCGCGGCGACTACCTGGGCGGCACGGTCCAGGTGATCCCCCACATCACCGACGAGATCAAGCGCTGCATCGATGCCGCGACGGCCGGTTTCGACGTCGCCCTGGTCGAGATCGGCGGCACCGTGGGCGACATCGAGTCGCTGCCGTTCCTGGAGGCGATCCGCCAGTTGCGCACCGAGCGCGGCCCGGACAAGGCGATGTTCATGCACCTCACCCTGGTGCCGTTCATCGCCGCCGCCGGCGAGCTCAAGACCAAGCCGACCCAGCATTCGGTGAAGGAGCTGCGCTCGATCGGCATCCAGCCCGACATCCTCGTGTGCCGCAGCGAGCAGCCGCTGCCGGACGGCGAGCGCCGGAAGATCGCGCTGTTCACCAACGTGCCCGAGCGGGCCGTGATTTCCGCCGTCGACCTCGACAACATCTACAAGATCCCGATGTGGCTGCATCGCCAGGGCCTGGACCAGATCGTGGTCGACCAGCTGCGGCTGGGCGACCGCGCGGGCGAGGCCGACCTGTCGCAGTGGGAGGCGGTGGTGGACGCGGCCGAGCACCCGGTCGACGCCGTGACCATCGCGGTGGTCGGCAAGTACGTCGACCACCAGGACGCTTACAAGTCGCTCGCCGAGGCGCTCAAGCACGGCGGCCTGCGGCAGCGCACGAAGGTCACGCTGAAGTGGCTGGAGTCGAGCGAGGTCGAGCGCGACGGCGCCGCCGCGCTGGCCGGCGTGGACGGCATCCTCGTGCCGGGCGGCTTCGGCGACCGCGGCTTCGAGGGCAAGGTGCTGGCGGCGCGGCACGCGCGCGAGGCGGGCATTCCTTACTTCGGCATCTGCTACGGCATGCAGGCGGCGGTCGTCGACTACGCGCGCCATGTCGCCGGCCTCGCCGACGCCAACAGCACCGAGAACGACAAGCAGTCCCCGCATCCGGTCATCGGCCTGATCACGGAGTGGCGCACCGCCTCCGGCGACGTCGAGCGCCGCAGCGAGGACAGCGACCTGGGCGGCACGATGCGGCTCGGCCTGCAGGAGCAGCGCGTCAGGGCGGGCACCCTCGCGCACAGGCTTTACGGCGCGGACGTCGTCGGCGAGCGCCATCGCCATCGCTACGAGTTCAACAACCGCTACCGCACCCAGCTCGAGGACGCCGGCCTCGTCATCAGCGCCAAGTCGATGGACGACACGCTGGTCGAGATGGTCGAGCTCCCGCAGGCGGTGCATCCCTGGTTCCTCGCGTGCCAGGCGCACCCCGAGTTCCTGTCCACGCCGCGCAGCGGGCATCCGCTGTTCATCGGGTTCGTCCGCGCGGCCCGCGAGCACAAGGCCGCCGCGGGCGGGCGGCTGCTGAAGGAGGCCAGCGCATGAACCTGTGCGGATTCGAGGTCGGCCTCGACAAGCCGTTCTTCCTGATCGCCGGGCCCTGCGTCATCGAGTCGCTGCAGCTGCAGCTCGACACCGCCGCGCAGCTGAAGGAAATCACGTCCTCGCTCGGGATTCCCTTCATCTTCAAGTCGAGCTTCGACAAGGCCAACCGCACCTCCGGCACGAGCTTCCGCGGCCCGGGGCTCGAGGCGGGGCTGAAGGTGCTGGACGAAGTGAAGCGCCAGGTCGGCGTGCCCGTGCTCACCGACGTGCACGAATACACGCCGATGGACGAGGTCGCGGCGGTCGTGGACGTGCTGCAGACGCCGGCCTTCCTGTGCCGGCAGACGGACTTCATCCAGAAGGTGGCCAGCGCCGGGCGACCGGTGAACATCAAGAAGGGCCAGTTCCTGTCGCCGTGGGAGATGAAGCACGTCACCGACAAGGCGAAGGCGACGGGCAACACGCAGATCATGGCCTGCGAGCGCGGGGCGAGCTTCGGCTACAACAACCTGGTCAGCGACATGCGTTCGCTCGCGGTGATGCGCGACACCGGCTGCCCGGTCGTCTTCGACGCGACGCATTCGGTGCAGCTGCCCGGCGGCGCCGGCGGCAAGTCCGGCGGCCAGCGCGAATTCGTGCCGGTGCTGGCGCGCGCGGCGATCGCGGTGGGGGTGGCGGGCGTCTTCATGGAGACCCATCCGGACCCCGACAAGGCGCTCAGCGACGGCCCCAACGCCTGGCCGCTCGGCAGGATGCGCGCCCTCCTCGAAACCATGATGGCGCTGGACGCGGCCACCAAGCGCGCCGGCTTCCTCGAGTCCCAACCGTAATTCCCCTTCGAGTACGCGAAACGAGACATGACGACGATCGCCAAGGTTCACGCACGCGAAATCCTGGACAGCCGCGGCAACCCGACGCTGGAGGCCGAGGTCACCCTCGACGACGGCAGCTTCGGCCGCGCCATGGTGCCGTCGGGCGCGTCCACCGGCTCCAAGGAAGCGGTCGAGCTGCGCGACGGCGACCGCACGCGCTACCTCGGCAAGGGCGTGCGCAACGCCGTGGCCAACGTCAACGGCGCGATCGCGCAGGCGCTCGCCGGATTCGACGGCGACCAGCGCGCGCTCGACCGGCGGCTGATCGACCTCGACGGCACCGAGAACAAGGGCCGCCTCGGTGCCAACGCGCTGCTCGGCGTCTCGCTGGCGCATGCGCATGCCGTCGCCGCCTCGCAGCGCCTGCCGCTCTGGCGATGGCTGGCCGGCGACCGCGCGGTGTCCCTGCCGGTGCCGATGATGAACATCATCAACGGCGGCGCGCATGCCGACAACAACGTGGACCTGCAGGAATTCATGGTCCTTCCGGTCGGCTTCGCGTCGTTCTCCGAGGCGCTGCGCGCGGGCACCGAGGTGTTCCACGCGCTGAAGTCGGTGCTCAAGGCGCGCGGGCTGTCCACCGCCGTCGGCGACGAGGGCGGCTTCGCCCCCGACCTGCGCAGCAACGAGGAAGCGCTGGAGACGATCCTGGAAGCGATCGGCAAGGCCGGCTACCACGCCGGCGAGGACATCCTGCTCGGCCTCGACGTCGCTTCGAGCGAATTCTTCGAGAACGGCAAGTACCACCTCACCGGCGAAGGCAAGCGCCTCACCAGCGAGCAGTTCGCCGACTTCCTCGGCAACTGGGTCGCGCAGTACCCGATCGTCACGATCGAGGACGGCATGGACGAAGGCGACTGGGACGGCTGGAAGCTGCTCACGCGCCGGCTCGGCGACAAGGTGCAGCTGGTCGGCGACGACCTGTTCGTGACCAACCCGCGCATCTTCAGGGAGGGCATCGAGCAGGGCGTGGCCAACGCGATCCTGATCAAGGTGAACCAGATCGGCACGCTGACCGAGACCCTCGAGGCGATCGCGATGGCCGACGCCGCGCGCTATGCCGCGGTCGTGTCGCACCGTTCGGGCGAGACCGAGGACACCACCATCGCCGACATCGCGGTCGCGACCACGGCCACGCAGATCAAGACCGGCTCGCTCTGCCGCAGCGACCGCGTGGCGAAGTACAACCAGCTGCTCCGCATCGAGGAGGCGCTCGGCGCGCAGGCGCGCTACGCCGGCCGCGACGCCTTCGTGTCGCTGCGACGCTGAGCGACAAGGCCGGAACGGCGCGCATGCGCGGCCTGCGGATCGTCCTGGTGCTGTTGCTGGCCCTGCTGGGCTGGCTGCAGTACCGGCTCTGGTTCGGTGGCGGCGGCGAGCGCGAGGTGGCGCAGCTCAAGGCGCAGGCCGCGCGCCAGCGCCACGACAACACCGGCCTGCAGCAGCGCAACGACGCGCTCGCGGCCGAAGTGGAGGACCTCAAGTCGGGCGAGGCGGCGGTCGAGGAGCGCGCGCGCAACGAGCTCGGGATGATCAAGCCCGGCGAGACCTTCTACCGCGTGATCGAGCCGGAACAGGACGGTGCGCAGGCGCCCGCGGACGGCGGGGCGCGGGACGGCGATACCGGCGACGCCGGCGACGCGGAGTCCGTGCCGGAGCCCGCGCCGTGACCTGGGCGATCGTGCCCGCCGCGGGGCGGGGCACGCGCTTCGGCGGCGACGTCCCGAAGCAGTACCTCGACATCGCGGGCGAGCCGCTGCTCGCGCATGCGCTGCGCGCGCTGCTGTCGCATCCGGGCGTCGAGGGCGCCGTGGTCGCGCTGGCGGCGGACGATGCGCTGTGGCCGGGCTGGGATGCGTTCGAGGGCAAGCCGGTGCGCACCTGCATCGGCGGCGCCAGCCGCGGCGCGTCGGTGCTGGCGGGGCTCGCCGCGCTGCCGGAGGAGGTGCGCGCCGACGATTTCGTGCTGGTGCACGACGCGGCGCGGCCGAACCTCTCCCACGCCGACCTGGCCGCGCTGCTGGAGCGCGGTCGCGCCGACCCCGTGGGCGCGATCCTCGCCGCGCCGGTGCGCGACACCCTCAAGCGCGCCGGCGACGACGGCGGCATCGACGCCACCGAGCCGCGCGAGCGGCTGTGGCGCGCGCTGACGCCACAGCTGTTCCGGCGCCTGCAGCTGGCGCGCGCGCTCGAGGCCGCGCTCGCGGAGGGCGTCGAGCCCACCGACGAATCCATGGCGATGGAGCGGCAGGGCGCGCGCCCGCTGCTCGTCGAGGGCAGCGAGGACAACCTCAAGCTCACGACCCCCGCGGACCTTGCGTTGATGGCCTTCCTGCTGCGCGGCGTGCGAGGATCGGCGGCATGAGCGACGTCCGCATCGGCCACGGTTTCGACGTCCATGCCTTCGGCGAGGGCGACCACGTCATGCTCGGCGGGGTGCGAGTGCCGCACGCGCGCGGCGTGGTGGCGCACAGCGACGGCGACGTCGCGATCCATGCGCTGTGCGACGCGCTGCTCGGCGCGCTGGCGCTGGGCGACATCGGCCGCCATTTCCCGCCCTCCGATCCGCGCTGGAAGGACGCCGACAGCCTGTTGTTCCTGCGCCGCTGCGGCGAGATGTTGCGCGAGCGCGGCTGGCGGGTCGGCAACGCCGACGTCACCGTCGTCTGCGAGGCACCGAAGGTCGGCCCGCACGCGGAGGCGATGCGCGCGGCGCTCGCCGCTGCGCTCGGGGTGGGCGTCGATGCCGTCGGCGTCAAGGCCACGACCACCGAGCGGCTCGGCTTCACCGGCCGCGGCGAGGGCATCGCCGCGCATGCGGTGTGCCTGCTGGTCCGCGCCCCGGCGTGACCGCCTCGCTTCCGCAGGCGCACGGCGCGCCGGTGCTGGCGGCGCGGATCCGCGTCGCGCCGGAGGATTTCCGCGTCGAGGAAATCGACGGCTTCGCCCCCGAAGGCAGCGGCGAGCACCTGCTGCTCACCGTCGAGAAGCGCGGCATGAACACCGCCTTCGCCGCGAAGCTCATCGCGCAGTGGGCCGGCATCGACGAAGGCGGAATCGGCTATGCCGGGCTCAAGGACAGGCATGCGGTGACCGTGCAGCGCTTCAGCGTCCACCTGCCGCGGCGCGTGGCGCCAACGATCGAGGCGCTGGAGGCGAACGACGGGCTGCGCGTGCTGGGTTCGGCCTGGCATTCGCGCAAGCTGCCGCGCGGCGCGCTGGCCGGCAATCGCTTCGTCCTGCGCCTGCGCGAGACCGTCGGCGAGCGGCCTGGCGTCGAAGCGCGCCTGCGGGCGATCGCCGCGCGCGGCGTGCCCAACTATTTCGGCGAGCAGCGGTTCGGCCGCGAGGGCGACAACGTCGCCAACGCGCTGGCGATGTTCGCCGGCCGCCGCGTTGCGCGCGCGCAACGCACCCACCTGTTGTCCGCGGCGCGTTCGCAGCTGTTCAACCGCGTGCTCGCGGCGCGCGTGGACGCCGGCTGCTGGGAGTCCGCGCTCGACGGCGAAGTGTGGATGCTGGACGGCTCCCGCAGCGTGTTCGGGCCCGTTCCGTTCGATGCAGCGCTCGAGGCCCGGCTCGCGGCGTTCGACATCCACCCGACGGCGCCGTTGTGGGGGCGCGGCGAGCTGCGCAGTACGGGCGAGGCGGCGGCGCTCGAACGCGGCGCGCTCGCGGACCCGGAATCGATCGCGCTTTGCGCGGGGCTCGAAGCCGCGGGGCTGAAGCAGGAACGGCGCGCCACGCGGCTGCGCCCGGCGGACTTGTCCTGGGCGTGGGCCGAGCCGCAGGCGCTCGAGTTGCGCTTCACGCTGCCGCCGGGGGCCTACGCCACCGCGGTCCTCGCCGAGCTCACCGGCGGCGGTTGAGCAGCACCAGCACCGCGCCGTGCCCGCCCTGCGCCGCGGGCGCGGAGGCGAACGCGAGCACGTCGGCGCGCTGCCGCAGCAGCCGGTCGACGAGGTTCTTCAGCACCGGGACGCCGCTTTCCGAGTGCAGGCCCTTGCCGTGCACGATGCGCACGCAGCCGAACTCCGCGCGCCGGGCCTCGGCGAGGAACGCGCGCAACATCGCCTCGGCGCGCGCCGCATCGGCGGCATGGAGGTCGAGTTCGTCCTGCGCGGCGTACTGGCCGCGACGCAGTCGCTGCAGCACGCGTCCCGGCACCTCGTCGCGGCGCCAGGCGAGCGCGTCGCCGGCTTCGATCGTGTCCGCGGCGAGCATGCGCCGGAACTCGTCCTGCGCCTCCGCGTCGTCGCGCGCGGCCATGCG
>JANINR010000006.1 GCA_024508915.1 Lysobacteraceae bacterium
GGCATCGCGGGCGCCGCGATCGACGTGTCCGACGGACTGCTCGCCGACCTCGGCCACGTCTGCGCCGCGAGCGCGACGGGCGCGGAGGTCGAGCTCGCCGCGCTGCCCGCCTCGCCGGCGCTGGCGTCGCGCTTCGGCGCGGAAGCGCGGCGCGCGGTGCAGGCGGCCGGCGGCGACGACTACGAACTGTGCTTCACCGCGCCGGCCTCCCGCCGCGACGGGATCGCCGCACTCGGCGCGCACATCGCGACGCCGATGACGAGGATCGGACGCATCGTCGCAGGCGGGGGCGTGCGCGCGCTGCTGCCCGACGGCAGCGAATGGAACGCACCGCGCGCCGGGCACGTGCACTTCGAGTAGCCGGCCGAGATCGAGGGGCCCGGGCGATCCACCTAAGGCGGCAGCAGTTTCCCCGGGTTGAGGATTCCGTCCGGGTCGAACACCGCCTTCAGCTGGCGCATCAGCGCCAGTGCGCCCGCGTCCACCGCGCCCGCCATGAAGTCGCGCTTGGCCAGGCCGATGCCGTGTTCCCCGGACAAGGTGCCGCCGAGCTCGACCGCCAGCGCGAACACGCGCGCCAGTGCTCCGTTCGCCGCATCCGACTGCGTCGCGTCCGCCGGGTCGTACAGGATGTTGACGTGCAGGTTGCCGTTGCCGGCGTGGCCGAACGTCACCAGCGGCAGGCCGCAGTCGCGCGAGATCGCGCCCACGCCGGCGACGAGCGCCGGGATGCGCGACACCGGCACCACCACGTCCTCGTTGATCTTGCCCGGCGCGAGCGTCCGCAGCGCCGGCGACAAGGCCTTGCGCGCCGCCCAGAGGCGGTCGCGCGCCGCGTCGTCCGCGGCGTCCTCGATGGCGAGCAGGCCGTCGCCGGCGGCCGCCTGCCCGAGCGCGCGCATCGCGGCCGCGAGCGCGTCGGGCTCGCCGTCGGCGTCGATCATCAGCAGCGCCCCCGCACCGGCCGGGAGGTCGGCGCCGCCGACCTCGCGCGCGAGCCGCACGCAGTCGCCGTCCATGAATTCCAGCATCGATGGCGTCACCGGCTGGGCCATGAGCCGTGCCACGCCCGCGGCGGCCGCGTCGACGTCGCGGTACACCGCGCGCAGCGAGCGCCGCGCCCGCGGCAGCGGTGTCAGCCGCAGCGTCGCCTCCACGACCAGTGCGAGCGTGCCGTCGCTGCCGACCAGCAGGCGCTGCAGGTCGTAGCCGGACGACCCCTTGGTGGTGGCCGTGCCGAATCGGACGAGCTCGCCGGTGCCGGTGACCGCCGTGAGCGCGAGCACGTTGTCGCGCGATGCGCCGTACTTCACGGCGCGCGGCCCGCCGGCGTTGCAGGCGAGATTGCCGCCGATCGTCGAGAAATCGGCGCTCGTGGGGTCGGGCGGCCAGAACAGGCCGTGCGGGCGGAGCGCGCGCTGCAGGTCGCCGTTGAGGACGCCGGGCTCGACCACGGCGCAGCGATCGCCGGGACGGATCCCGACGATGCGCGCCATGCGTTCGAACGACGCGACCACGCCGCCCGACGCCGGCACGCTCGCGCCGGTGGTGTTGGTGCCGCGGCCGCGCGCGACCAGCGGCACGCGGTGCGCGCGGCAGGCGCGGACGAGGGCGACGACCTGCGCGGCATCGGTCGGCAGCGCGACCGCGTCGGGCAGCGCGAGGCGGCGCGAATTGTCGTAGCCGTAGGCGAGCCGTTCCGATTCGGACTCGAGCCAGGCACCGTCGCCGAACAACGCGGCCATCCTGTCGCGGAAGCCCGTGGGCAATGCCACGTCAGTCGCCTGCGCGGAAGGCATCGCGGATCCAGTGCAGGCGGGGCGCGGCGACATCGCCGCTGGCCTCGACGACGTCGAAGCGGCAGTGCGCGTCGTCCAGCCCGCGCCGGTGCAGGAACAGCATCGCCGCGCGCTCGAGCCGCCGGCGCTTGCCGAAGTCGATGGATTCCGCGCCGCCGCCATGCCCGGCGTCGCCGCGATAGCGCACCTCGACGAACACCACGACGTCACCGTCGCGATCGCGATCGAGCATCACCAGGTCGAGTTCGCCGCCGCGGAACGCCACGTTCGCCGCGAATGGCCGCAATCCGGACGCCGCGAGCTCGCGGCACGCGAGCGCTTCGACGCCGGCGCCGCGCGCGCGGCGGTCGAGGCGGGGGGACGCGGGTCCGTCAGCCGCCGGCATCGCCGAGCGGCACCGCGCTGTCGCCGCTCCACGTGGACCAAGCGGGCGTGCGCACGATGTTGCCGAAGCCGTCGAGCCGTAGCCGCCCCGTCGCGCCGGGCACGCTCGCATTCGGATCGCCGCCGAGCCGATCGAGGTAGGCGACCAGCAGCCACGCGTCGTAGCCGAACGCGAAGAGGCGCTGCGCCGGGCCGCGCGCGCTGGCGAGCATCGACGCGGCGCCGGCGGCGGAGGGCAGGCCGGGGACATCGCGCATGGACCAGGTGTCGCTCGGGAACGCGATGCCGTCCAGCGCGTGGCCGGCGGTGTCCTTCGCCGGTGCCGCACCGAGTTGCGACGTGGCCACGCGCAGCTTGCCGCCCAGGCCGGCGGCCGCGAGCTGCGGCACGAGCGCGGACGCCTGCGAGGCGCGCAGCGCGAGGAACACCGCGTCCACGCCGCCCTCGGATTGCGCGGCGGCGGCGAGGGCAACGCCCATGTCGCCCGGTGTCGGCGCCACCGGCAGTTCGGCGACCACCGTGCCGCCGCGCTGCTGGAACTGCTCGCGGAACGCAGCGATGGCGCGGCGCATCCCGTCGTCGCCGTCGGCGAGGACCAGCACGCGCATCGCCTTGCGCGCGACCAGGTATTCGGCGGCCGCGACGCCGTCGTCCTCCGGCGCGAGCGAGAAACTGGCGCTGCCCGGCGGCGGCGCGACGCTGCCGCGATTGAGCGCGAGCACCGGCACCTCCAGCGACCGGCCGAACAGGCGCCCGACTTCCTCGCGGCCGAGCGGCCCGACGACGAAATCGGCCCCCGCGGCGACCGCGCGGTCGTAGGCGCCCGCGACGCCGCCGGCGGTGTCGTAGAAGGTGATGTCGGGCCGGCGCCGGCGTTCCGCGTAGTAGCCCGCGAGGAAGCCGTCCCGCACCGGAACGGCGGCGGTGGCGAGGTTGCCCGACAGCGGCAGCAGCACCGCGAGCCGCATCGGCGGCCGGTAGCCGTCGCCTTCCGCCGCGGGGCGGCCGTCCGTCGCGGGACGGTTGCGCTCGAAGGGATGCGGCAGCGGCAAGCCGCGGTTGATGAGGGCGCGTCCCGCGAAGTCGTAGAGCGGATCGCCCGGCGGCAGCGCCGCGGCCTCGCGCGCGAGCGTGGCGTCGTCGAGCCGCGCGACGAGTCGATCGATGCGCGAGGCGCTCGCCTGTCGTTCCGCCGCGGGCAGCGACGCCAGCGAGGCCGCGAGGGCGCGCGCCTCGACGAAGGCCGGGTCCGGCTTCGCGATGACCGGCGCGCGCACCGCCGTCGTGGCGCAGCCGGCGAGCAGGGCGGCCGCGAACAGCATGGCGGCGAACGGCAGGGCGGGCTTGCGGATCATGGACATCGCGTCGTGGCTTCCTGCGGACCGGTTACGATTCTACCCATGCGCGGAAGCCCGCGCGGGAGCGCGAATGGCAGTCAGCAACCCCGGGCCCGGCGTCCTTCACGTGGTCGCCACGCCGATCGGCAACCTCGGCGACCTGTCGCCGCGGGCGCTGGCGGTGCTGCGCGCCGTCGCCGCGATCTGCGCCGAGGACACCCGCCACACGCGCCAGCTGCTGGCGCATTTCGGCGTCGAGCGCCCGCTGCTCGCCCTGCACCAGCACAACGAGGACGCCGCCGCGGCGCCCCTGGTCGCGCGCCTGCTTGCGGGCGAGGACCTGGCGCTGGTGTCCGACGCCGGCACGCCGCTGGTGAGCGATCCCGGCTTTCGCCTCGTCCGCGCCGCGCGCGCCGCCGGGGTGAAGGTGAGTCCCGTGCCGGGCGCCTGCGCCTTCGTCGCCGCGTTGAGCGTGGCCGGCCTGCCGAGCGACCGCTTCGTGTTCGAAGGTTTCCTGCCGGCGAAGTCGGCCGCGCGCCGAGAGCGGCTCGCGGCGCTGGCGGGCGAAGCCCGCACGCTTGCGTTCTACGAGTCCTCGCACCGCATCCTCGGCACGCTCGAGGACATGCGCGACGTCTTCGGTGCCGAGCGCCCCGCGGTGCTCGCGCGCGAACTCACCAAGTTGTTCGAGACGGTGCTCGATGGCGATCTCGCGACGCTCTGCGCGCGCGTCGCCGCGGATGCCGACCAGCGCCGCGGCGAATTCGTGGTGCTGGTGCAGGGCGTCGGGGAGGATGCGGATGCGCGCGTGGCCGAAGGGCGGCGGATCTACGCGGCGCTCAGCGTCCACCTGCCGCCTTCGACCGCGGCGCGGGTCGCGGCCGAGCTCAGCGGCGCGCCGCGCAAGGCCCTGTACGGCTCCGGAGCGGGCGACGCCGGAGAACGGGCGGGCGACGCCGGCGAAGCGTAGAATCCGCGGCGGCGGAGCCGGCCAGACAGCCGCGTCATGCACTCCGGTGCGTGCCGAGGAAAGTCCGGGCTCCACAGGGCACGGTGCCAGGTAACGCCTGGGCGGCGCGAGCCGACGGAAAGTGCAACAGAAAGATACCGCCGAACGGCGTCGCGAGACGCGCGTGGCAAGGGTGAAATGGTGCGGTAAGAGCGCACCGCGAGCCTGGCAACAGGCCGGCACGGCAAACCCCACCGGGAGCAAGGCCGAATAGGGACCCCACGACGTGGCCCGCGTCAGGTCCGGGTTGGCTGCTCGAGCGTAGCGGTGACGCTGCGCCTAGAGGAATGGCTGTCCACGACAGAACCCGGCTTATCGGCCGGCTCCGCCCCTATTCCCTGTTCTGCGCGCAGCGCAGAACAGGGAATAGGGGCGCGCCTTCTGCCTGGCTGCGCCAGGCAGAAGCCCAAGCCGCTGCGCGGCTTGGGCCCCGGCGCTGCATGCCGCCAGACCCCCCATCCGCGCTGCGCGCGGATCGCCCCCCTGACTCAGGGGGGCTGAGGGTGGGCGAAGGGAAGTCGCGGCTTGATCGGAGAGCTGGGGGCGCCGGGCGCGATGTTGCGGTGCCGCATGGTGAATGCGGTGGAGGGGCGGGAGGGGCTCCTTGTGAAGTCGGAAGGTGACGAATCTCAAAATTTGAGATGAAACAGGGGGTTGTGGATAAAGCTTTAACAAGTCTCTGAAGTTTGCTGCAAGTGATTGACGCGCCTAGCGAAATTGGCTGCTGAAAGTTGTTGACAACCCTGGGGGCCACTCCTAAGGTGGCGACTCGTGGGGAAACCGGGAATTTAGTGGTTTCTCAGGGTCGCAAACCCGCTTGAGACGGGGAGTCGGGCAGGCAATGTTCCAGGGCGAGACCGCCATCACCATCGACGACAAGGGCCGGCTGGCGATTCCGACCGCCTACCGCGATGTCGTCGCGCGCGCGTCCGGGAACCGCCTCGTCGTCACCTACAACCCGTTCGACGCCGGCTGCCTCTACATCTACCCGCACGACGTGTGGGAGAAGGTGCGCGACCAGGTCAACGCACTGCCGCGCACGCGCGCGGTGAACCGCCAGCTGCAGCTGAAGCTGGTCGGCGCGGCCTGCTTCGTCGAGCCCGACGGCAGCGGGCGCATCTCGATTCCCGCATCGCAGCGCAGCGCGTGCGCGCTCGACAAGCGCGCCGTGCTGCTCGGCATGGGCGACAAGTTCGAACTGTGGAGCGAGCAGGCCCACCACGCGCAGATCCGGCAGACGCTCGGCGACGCCGACCTGGGCGACGACCTGCTCGAGTTGCGGCTATGACGGCGGGTGGCCACGCGGAAGACCGCGCAGGCCACCTTCCGGTGCTCTACGACGAGGTCATGGAGGGCCTCGCGGTGAAGGCGGAAGGGACGTACCTGGATGGCACGTTCGGGCGCGGCGGCCATGCGCGCGGCGTGCTCGCGGAGTTGGGCCCCGGAGGGCGACTGCTGCTGATGGACAAGGATCCCGAAGCGATCGCGGCGGCCGAACGCGAGTTCGGCGGCGACCCGCGCGTCTCGATCTTCCGCGGCAGCTTCGCGGAGCTCGGGCGCTGGGGTGCGACCGACGCGGGCCTCGACGGCGTGCTGTTCGACCTGGGCGTGTCGTCTCCGCAGCTGGACGTCGCCGAACGCGGGTTCTCGTTCGCGAAGGACGGTCCGCTCGACATGCGCATGGATCCCGCGCGCGGCGAAAGCGCCGCGCAGTGGCTGGCGCGCGCCGACGAGAAGGAGATCGCCGACGTGCTGTGGACGCTCGGCGAGGAACGCATGTCGCGCCGCATCGCGCGCGCCATCGTCGCCACGCGCGCGCAGAAGCCGCTGGAACGCACCGCGCAGCTCGCCGACCTGGTCGCGTCCGTGGTGCCGCGCGGCAAGGACCGCAGCCATCCCGCCACGCGCAGCTTCCAGGCGATCCGCATCCACGTGAACCGCGAGCTCGGCGACCTCGAGGACGGGCTCGAGGCCGCGTTCTCGCGCCTCAGGCCCGGCGGCCGCCTCGCGGTGATCAGCTTCCACTCGCTCGAGGACCGCATCGTCAAGCGCTTCATCGCGGCGCGCGCGAAGGCGCCGCCCGCGAACCGCCGGCTGCCCGAGGCGCACGCCTTCGTTCCCACGCTGCGCATCGTGGGCGACGCGCGCAAGGCCGGCGAACGGGAGCTGGCGGCGAATCCGCGCGCGCGCAGCGCCGTGCTGCGCGTCGCCGAAAAGCTCGCGGTGGCCGCATGACGCTGCGCATCGTGCTCGCGCTGGTGGTCCTGGCCGACGTGCTCAGCGCGATCGGCATCGTGTTCGCGCGCCACGAGCACCGCCAGCTGTTCATCGAGCTCACCCGCCTGGAGAAGGCGCGCGACGAGCTCAACATCGAATTCGGCCGGCTCCAGCTCGAGCAGGCGACGTGGGCGGAGAGCAACCGCATCGACCAAGTCGCGCGCACGCGCCTCGGCATGGCGTTCCCCGAGACCCGCGACATCGTGGTGGTGCGCCCGTGAGCCCGCGCGCCGCGCCCCGTTCCGCGCGCCCGGGCAAGCAGAAGCCCGCGCGCGGCCAGCCCGGCCGCGGCTTCGGCCTGCGCGCGCGCCTCGGCCTCGTCGCCGGCACGCTCGGCCTGTGCTCGCTTGCGCTGGTCGGCCGCGCGGTCGACCTGCAGCTGGTGGACAACGACTTCTATCGCCAGCAGGGCGACGCGCGCTTCGTGCGCGAGATCCCGATCCCGACGTCGCGCGGCATGATCACCGACCGCAACGGCGAGCCGCTCGCGGTGTCGTCGCCGGTGGAATCGGTCTGGGGCAATCCGCAGGAACTGCTGCGCAACCCGGACCGGCTGCCGCAGCTCGCGCAGGCGCTGGGCGTGCCGCTCGATCAGCTCACGCGCAAGCTGGGCCAGCGCAGCGACAAGGAATTCGTCTACCTCAAGCGCCGCATCAACCCGGACGAGGCGAAGGCGATCCTCGCGCTCGACATCCCCGGCGTGTCCTCGCAGCGCGAGTTCCGGCGCTTCTACCCGCAGGGCGAAGTGCTGTCGCAGGTGCTCGGGTTCACCAACATCGACGATCGCGGCCAGGAAGGCATCGAGCTCGCGTTCGACGACTGGCTGCGCGGCACCCCCGGCGTCAAGAAGGTGATCCGCGACCGCCGCGGCCGCATCGTCGAGAACGTCGACCTGGTGCGCCCGGCCGCTCCCGGGCACGACCTGACGCTGTCCATCGACCGGCGCATCCAGTACCTCACCTACCGCGAGCTCAAGCGCGCGCTGCTCGAGACCGGCGCGAGCAGCGCCTCGGCGGTCGTGCTCGACATCGCCACCGGCGAAGTGCTGGCGATGGCGAACCTGCCGACGTTCAACCCGAACGCGGTGGACGGCAGCCATCGCGACGCGCACCGCAACCGCGCCGTGACCGACGTGGTCGAGCCCGGCTCGACGATGAAGCCGGTCACGATCGCCGCCGGCCTGGCCGCCGGCGTGGTCACGCCTGACACCCTGATCGACACCAACCCGGGCTGGATGCCGAACGGCCGCTACCGGACCACGGACACCAGCAACCACGGCGTGCTCACGGTCACCGGCGTGATCACCAAGAGCTCGAACGTCGGCGCGGCCAAGGTGGCGAACATGCTGCCCGACCGCGCGTACTACGACTTCGTGCGCCGCTTCGGCTACGGCAGCATGCCGGGCAGCGGCTTCCCCGGCGAATCGGCCGGCGTCGTGCCGTCGCCGGATTCGAACAGCTGGTTCGGCACGACCAAGCAGACGATGTCCTACGGCTACGGCCTGTCGGCGACGCCGCTGCAGATCGCCGGGGTGTACGCGGCGTTCGCGAACGGCGGGCGCATGATCGCGCCGACGTTCGTGAAGGGGCAGCGCAACGAGGCGCGCCAGGTGCTCGATCCGGCGATCGCGCACGAAGTGATGAAGATGATGCAGACGGTGACCGAGCCCGGCGGCACCGCGACGACGGCGGCGATCCTCGGTTACCACGTCGCCGGCAAGACCGGCACCGCGCGCATGGCCGCCGGCGGCGGCTACGCCTCGCGCAAGTACATCTCCACCTTCGCCGGCGTGGTGCCCGTCGACAATCCGCGCTTCGCGATGGCGGTGGTGGTGAGCGAACCGGATCCCAGCCGCCGCGGCTACTACGGCGGCTCGGTGTCCGGCCCGGTCTTCCACGACGTGATGCAGGGCGCGCTGCGGCTGATGGACGTGCCGCCGGACGACATCGGCAGCTGGCTCGCCGCGCAGCAGAAGCAGAAGGCGACGGCGCGCGTCGCCGTCGCCGCGGTTCCCGCCGCCGCGGCCGCCGCGGGCGCGCCTCTGGCGAGCGCCGATCCGCCCGCTCCCGCGGGAGCAGCGCAATGAGCCGCGCGATGCGCCTCTCCGGGCTGTTGCCGGGCGTGGACGGCGTTCCGCCCGGCCTCATGGTGTCGGGGCTGGTGCTCGACAGCCGCGACGTGCGCCCCGGCGACGCCTTCGTCGCGATCGCCGGATTCGGCGCGCACGGCCTGATGTTCGCCGACCAGGCGCGCGCGAACGGCGCGGCGGCGATCCTGTTCGAACCGCCGGCGCCCGCGGAGCTTCCGCCGCCCGCCGACGCGATCGCGGTTCCCGGCCTGCGGGCGCGCATGGGCGCGATGGCTGACGAATTCCACGGCCGCCCGTCGCATGCGATGACGATGGTCGGCGTCACCGGCACCAGCGGCAAGACGTCCACCGTGCAGCTGCTCGCGCAGGCGCTGTCGCTCCTCGGGACGCCCGCGGGCACGGTCGGCACGCTCGGCGCGGGGCTCTACGGACAGGCCGTGGCGACGGGGTTCACGACGCCGCTGGTGCTGCAGATGCACGCCCTGCTCGCGGAACTGCGCGACGCCGGCGCGCGCGCGGTGGCGATGGAGGTGAGTTCGCACGCGCTCGACCAGGGCCGCGTCGACGCGGTGCACTACGACGTGGCGGTGTTCACCAACCTCACCCGCGACCACCTCGACTACCACGGCGACATGGCCAGCTACGGCGCGGCGAAGGCGAAGCTGTTCGTGCGCCATGGGCTGCGCGCGGCCGTCATCAACATCGACGATCCGTTCGGACGCGAACTGCTGGCGGGGCTGCCGCCCGGCGTGCGCGGCATCGGCGCGAGCTCGCAGGGCGCGCAGGCCGACGTGCGCGCGGAGAACCTGGCGCTGGGCGGCGAAGGCCTCGCCTTCGACCTCGTGGTGGGCGACGCGCGCCGCAGCGTGCGCTCGCCGCTGCTCGGCCGCTTCAATGCGGACAACCTGGTCGCGGTGGCCGGCGTGCTGCATGCCCTCGGCATCGACGTCGACGCGATCGCCGCGATGCTGCCGCGGCTGGAGCCGATCCCCGGGCGGATGAACCGGCTCGGCGGCGGCGATGCGCCGCTGGTCGTGGTGGACTATTCGCACAAGCCCGACGCGCTGCAGCAGGCGCTGAAGTCGCTGCGCGGGCACCTCCGCGGCCGCCTCGTGTGCGTGTTCGGCTGCGGCGGCGAGCGCGACCGCGGCAAGCGTCCGCAGATGGCGGCGATCGCCGAGGCCGCGGCGGACATCGTGGTCGTCACCGACGACAACCCGCGCGGCGAGGATGGCGACGCCATCGTGGCCGACATCATGCCCGGCTTCGCCGATCCGTCGAAGGTGGTCGTCGAACGCGACCGCCGCCGCGCCATCGAGCGCGCCATCGGCGCGGCCGCGCCGGGCGACATCGTGCTGGTCGCCGGCAAGGGGCACGAGACCTACCAGGAAGTCGCGGGCGTGAAGCATCCGTTCGACGACCGCGAAGTCGCCGCCGCCGCGCTCGCGGCGCGCGCTGGCGGGGAGGCGCGGGCATGAGGCCGCTGCCGCTCTCGCGCATCGCCGCCTGGACGGGCGGCCGCGTGCACGGCGCCGACGCGACCGTCGACGACGTGTCCATCGATACGCGCACGCTCGATTCCGGCGGCGACCGCGCCCCGCTGTTCGTCGCGCTGAAGGGCGAACGCTTCGACGGCCACGACCATGCGGCCGCCGCGGTGGTCGCCGGCGCGCGCGCGCTCATGGTCGCGCGCCACCTCGCCGACATCGCCGTCCCGCAGCTGGTCGTCGCCGACACCGAGCGCGCGCTGGGCGATTTCGCCGGCGCGATGCAGCGCGCGCGCGGCACGCGGATCGCCGCCGTCACCGGCAGCAATGGCAAGACCAGCGTGAAGGCGATGCTGCTGCCGATCCTGGAACGCATGGCCGCCGCCGACGGGCGCGTGGCGTACGCGAACCCCGGCAACCGCAACAACGAGATCGGCCTGCCGCTGGCGGTGATCGACGCGCCGGAAGACGCGGCCTATGCCGTGTACGAGATGGGCGCCGGCAAGCCGGGCGACATCGCCTACCTCACGAAGATCGCGCGCCCCGACGCGGCGCTGGTCAACAACATCGCGCCGGCGCACCTGGAGCGCATGGGCAGCCTGCTCGGCGTGGCCGACACCAAGGCGGCGATCTACGACGCGCTGCCGCCGGACGGGGTGGCGGTGATCAACGCCGACGACGCGTTCGCGCCGTACTTCGCGGAGCGCGCGCACGGGCGCCGCCTGCTGCGCTTCGGGCTCGAGGCGAGCGCCGACGTCACCGCCCGCGAGTTGGCCGCCGAGGCGGATGGCTCGCGTTTCGTGCTGGCGACGCCGGCAGGCGAGGTCGCGGTCGCGATCGCGTTGCCGGGTCGCCACAACGTGCGCAACGCGCTGGCCGCGGCGTCGCTGGCGCTCGGGCTCGGCGCGAGCCTCGAATCCATCCGCGAGGGCCTCGCCGCCGCGCGCCCCGTGGCCGGCCGCCTGGTGCGGCACGCGCTGCGTGGCGGCGCGACGCTCGTGGACGACAGCTACAACGCCAACCCCGGTTCGCTCAACGCGGCGATCGACCTGCTCGCGGCCGGCGACCGGCCCGGCTGGCTGGTGCTCGGCGACATGCGCGAGCTCGGCGACGACGCGGAGGCGCTGCATGCCGAAGCCGGCCGCCGCGCGAAGGCCGCGGGCATCGCGCGCCTCTTCGCGCTCGGGCCGCTGAGCGCCGCGACCGTGGCGGCGTTCGGCGAAGGCGCCATGCATTTCGCCGACCATGCGGCGCTGGGCGCGGCGCTGCGCGCGCAACTCGCCGGCGCTTCTCCGGTCGTGCTCGTCAAGGGGTCGCGCGGAAGCGCGATGGACAAGATCGTGAAGGCGCTGCTCGAAGGGGAGGCCGCCGATGCTGCTTGAACTCACCCGCTGGCTGCAGCAGCTCGAAGGGCTCTTCGGGTTGTTCGGCTACCTCACGTTCCGCGGCATCCTCAGCGCGCTCACCGCGCTCGCGCTGTCGCTGTGGTGGGGCCCGGCGATGATCCGCAAGCTCGCCGAGTTCAAGGGCCAGCCGATCCGCCAGGACGGCCCGAAGACCCACTTCACCAAGGCCGGCACGCCGACCATGGGCGGCGCCCTCATCCTGCTCACGGTGCTGGCATCGGTGCTGCTGTGGGGCGACCTGCGCAACCGCTACGTCTGGGTGGTGATGCTGGTGATGCTCGCGTACGGCGCGATCGGCTGGTACGACGACTGGATCAAGATCGTGCGCCGCGACCCGAACGGGCTGAAGTCGCGCTGGAAGTACCTGATGCAGTCGGTGTTCGGCCTCGCGGTCGGCCTGTACCTGTTCTGGAGCGCCGACATCCCCGCGGCGACCACCTTCTACATCCCGTTCTTCAAGTCGGTCGCGTTGCCGCTGGCCGGCGCGGGCTTCGTCTTCATCGCCTACCTGTGGGTGGTCGGCTTTTCCAACGCGGTCAACCTCACCGACGGCCTCGACGGGCTGGCGATCATGCCCGCGGTGCTGGTGGCGTGCGCGCTGGGCGTCTTCGCCTACGCGTCCGGACACGCGCAGTTCGCTGGCTACCTGCAGATCCCGCGCATCCCGGGCGCCGGTGAGCTCGTGATCATCTGCGCCGCCATCGCGGGCGCGGGACTGGGCTTCCTCTGGTTCAACACCTATCCCGCGATGGTGTTCATGGGCGACATCGGTGCGCTCGCGCTCGGCGCGGTGCTCGGCACGATCGCGGTGATCGTGCGCCAGGAGCTCGTGCTGGTGGTGATGGGCGGCGTGTTCGTGATCGAGACGCTGTCGGTGATGATCCAGGTCGCGTCGTTCAAGCTCACCGGCAAGCGCGTGTTCCGGATGGCGCCGATCCACCACCACTTCGAGCTCAAGGGCTGGCCGGAGCCGCGCGTCATCGTGCGCTTCTGGATCATCTCGGTGGTCCTGGTGCTCGTCGGCCTCGCCACGCTGAAGGTGCGCTGATGGGCGATTTCCCCGCCAGCAGCACCCTCGCCAACGGCACCCTCGCCAACGGCCGGCAGGCGACGCGGGCGGACGCCATCGGCGGCCGCTTCGACCCCTGGCTGCTCGGCGTGTCGCTGGCGCTGGCCTGCTTCGGCGTGGTGATGGTGGCCTCGAGCTCGATCGCGATCGGCGAAGGCCTGGGCGTGGGCCCCTTCTACTTCCTCGAGAAGCACCTGATGTTCCTCGCCGGCGGCTTCGTGCTCGCGGCATGGGCGATGCGCACCGAGCTCAAGTCGGTGGAACAGCACAGCCAGTGGCTGCTCCTGGCCTGCTTCGTGCTGCTGCTGCTCGTGTTCGTCCCCGGCATCGGCCGCAGCGTCAACGGCGCGCGCCGCTGGATCTACATGGGCGTCTCCAACTTCCAGGCGGTGGAAGCGGTGAAGGTGCTCTACATCGTCTGGCTCGCGAGCTACCTCAAGCGCTACAGCGAGGACGTGACGGTGACCTGGTCGGCGATGCTGAAGCCGCTCGGCGTGGCCGTGGTGCTGGTCGGCCTGCTGCTGATGCAGCCCGACTTCGGCTCGTCCTCGCTGCTGCTGGCGATCACCGCGGGCATGCTGGTGCTGGGCGGCGTGAACATGCCGCGCATGTTCGGCCCGGTGCTGGTGGGCTTGCCGGTGCTGGCGGTCATCGCGATCGCCGAGCCCTATCGCATGCGCCGGCTGACGACCTTCCTCGATCCCTGGGCGGACCCGTTCAACAGCGGCTACCAGCTCACCAACGCGCTGATGGCCGTGGGCCGCGGCGAGTGGTTCGGGGTCGGGCTGGGCGCGTCGGTGCAGAAGCTGTCCTACCTGCCCGAGGCGCACACCGACTTCATCATGGCGGTGATCGCCGAGGAGCTCGGTTTCGCCGGTGTCTGCGCGGTCGTCGGCGCGTACGCGCTGCTGGCCGGGCGCGCGTTCTGGGTCGGCCTGCAGTGCGTCGAGATGCGGCGCCATTTCGCCGGCTACATCGCGTTCGGCATCGGCCTGTGGATGGCGCTGCAGAGCTTCGTCTCGATCGGCGTCAACCTCGGCCTGCTGCCGACCAAGGGCCTCACGCTGCCGATGATTTCCTCGGGCGGCTCCAGCGTGCTGATGACCTGCGCGGCGCTCGGGCTGCTGCTGCGGGTGAGCTACGAGCTCGATCGCGCGCGGCGCCAGGTGGCGTTGCGCAGGGCGGACGCTGCGCCCGCCACCGGCCCGGCGCTGCACGAAGCGCCCGTGTCCGTCGCCCCGGCGCGCACGGATCCGCCGTCGGGCGC
>JANINR010000007.1 GCA_024508915.1 Lysobacteraceae bacterium
ACAGGGATGTACTCGTGCCGGCCCCCGGAAGGGCCTGCGCACTCCGCGGCGACCCATCCCGAAGACCAATCGGCCTCAGGGGCGCGCCCAGGCGGCGAGGAGGACGGCGGTCGCGGCGGCGACGTTGAGGCTCTCGACGGCGCCGGTGCCCGGTATCGAGACCCGCAGGTCGCACGCCGAAGCGAGCCCCGCATCCATGCCCTCGCCCTCCGCGCCGAGCACGTAGACCAGGCGCCGCGGCAGGCCCGTCGCGAACAGGTCGGCGCCGCCTCGCACCACGGTCGCCGCGAGCGAGAAGCCGGCGCCATGCAATTGCGCGATCGCGTTGTCGTCGCGGCCGAGGCGCACGAACGGGACGGCTTCGGCGCCGCCTTCCGCGACGCGCGCGGCGGCGCCCGACAGCGCCAGCGTCGACGTCTTCGGGAGCAGCAGCGCCGCCACGCCGAAGTGCGCGGCCGAGCGCAGGATCGCGCCGAGGTTGTGCGGGTTGCCGACGCCGTCCAGCCAGAGCGCGCACGCGGGGCCGGCCGGCAGTCCACGCAGCCAGGTCGTCAGCGGTGCCGCTTCCTCGCGCAGCATGTCGGCGACCACGCCTTCGTGGTGGCTGCTGGCCGCGAGCTTGCGCAGGTCCTCGTCGGGCACGACGCGATAGCCGATGCGGTGCGCCACGCACCATTTCAGCAGCGGCTGCAGCTGCGGGATGCGGGCTTCGGCCAGGTAGAGCTTGCGCAGGGCCTCGGGCCGCCGCGCGAACGCGGCGCGCACGGCGTTCAGGCCGTAGAGGCGCAGTTCGGGCGTCATCGCCGTGCCGGCGCGGCGTTCATGCCGTGCCGCCGGCGTCGGGGGTGGACGCGTCCTGCGCCGCCAGTTCGTGCGCGACCGCTTCGGGCGAATGCGTGTAGGGCGCGAGCAGCGCGTAGAACGCCGGCACCACGAACAGCGACAGGAACGTCGCCACCGCCACGCCGAACACGATGACGATGCCGATCGTGCCGCGGCTCGCGGAGCCCGGGCCGCCGGCGACGACCAGCGGCACCGCGCCCATGATCGTCGCGATCGAGGTCATGAGGATCGGGCGCAGGCGGATCGCGGCGGCCTCGACGATGGCGTCGTGCACGCTGCGGCCGGCGTCGCGCAGCTGGTTGGCGAACTCGACGATGAGGATGCCGTTCTTCGCCGCCAGTCCGACCAGCATCACCACGCCGATCTGCGAGAACAGGTTGAGCGTGCCGCCGGTGAGCCACAGGCCGAGCAGGGCGCCGAGCACGCCGAGCGGCACGGTGAGCATGATCACCAGCGGGTGCAGGAAGCTTTCGAACTGCGCGGCCAGCGCGAGGTAGACGATCAGCAGCGCGAGCGCGAACGTGATCAGGACCTCGCCGCCGGACTGCTGCAACTCGCGCGACTCGCCCTTCCAGCTCACCTGCGCGTATTCGGGCAGGCTCTCGTCCACCGCCTGCTGCGCCCAGGCCACGGCGTCGCCGAGCCGGTATCCGGGCGCGAGGCCGGCGCTCAGCGTGATCGAGCGCAGGCGGTTGAAGCGGTTGAACGTGCCGGGCTCGGCGATCTCGCGCAGCGTCACCAGGTTCGACAGCGGCACCAGCGTGCCGTCGGCGGCGCGCACCTGCAGCGCCGCGAGGTCGGCCACGGACGCGCGCGCGTCGCGGCCGGCCTGCAGGACCACGTCGTACTCCTCGCCGTCGTCGACGAACGTGGTGACGCGGCGCCCGCCCATCATGGTTTCCAGCGCCTGCCCGATCGCCGTCGCGCTCACGCCGAGGTCGGCGGCGCGCGCATGGTCGATGATGACGCGCATCTGCGGGCGCGTCTCCTTGTAGTCGGAATCCGCGCCGACGAGGCCCGGGTTCGCGTCCATCTTCGCCAGCATGACGTCGCGCCAGCGCGCGAGCTCGGCGTAGTCCGGGCCGCCGAGCACCAGCTGGAACGGCTGGCCGCGGGTGCGGACCAGGCCGCCGCCGACCTGGCTGCGCACGCGCACGCCGGTCAGGCCGTCGAACTTCTTCTGCAGCTCCGCGGCGACCTGCGCGGTGCCTTCGCTGCGCTCGTGCCAGTCGGCGAGGAACACGCTGGCGCGCGCGGTGTGCATCTCCTCGCTGGCGCCGAAGCTGCCCGGCACCCGCGGATTGACCCGCACGATGGGCTTGCCGGGCCCGATCTCGCCGGCGAGGATCTTCTCCACCTTCTGCGTCTGCGCGACGGTGTAGTCGAACCCCGCGCCTTCCGGGCCCTCGATGGCGAGCTGGAAGGAGCCGCGGTCCTCCGCCGGCGCCAGTTCCGACGGCAGCAGCTTGAACAGCAGCGCCGTCACCGCGATCGCGGCGAGCATGATGCCGCCGAACAGCCAGGCGCGGTGGACGCTGCGCGAGAGCAGCGAGCGGTAGCCGCCGGCGACGCGGGCGAAGCGCGCGTTGAGCCATTCGCTGGCGCGGTTGCCGTGCACCGCGTGCGGGCCGCTGTGAGGGCGCAGCAGCTTCGACGCCATCATCGGCGTCAGCGTCAGCGCAACGAACGCCGAGATGGCGACCGCCGCGGCCAGCGCCACCGACAGTTCGCGGAACAGGCGGCCGGTGTTGCCCTGCAGGAAGCCCACCGGGAGGAAGACCGCGATCAGCACCGCGGTCGTGGCGAGCACGGCGAACGCAACCTGCCGGGTACCGCGCTGCGCGGCGACCAGCGCCGGCTCGCCGAGGTCGACCCGGCGCTGCACGTTCTCCACCACCACGATCGCGTCGTCGACGACCAGGCCGATGCACAGCACCAGCGCGAGCAGGGTCAGCAGGTTGATCGAGAACCCGAACGCGTACAGCGCGATGAACGAGGCGACCAGGCACACCGGCACCGTCACCGCCGGGATCAGCGCGGCGCGCACGCTGCCGAGGAAGAGCCAGATCACCACCAGCACCAGCACGATCGCCTCGATCAGCGTCGCGTACACGCGCTCCACCGCGGCGTCGATGAAGGTGGTGGAGTCGAACGCGACGTAGATGTCCATGCCCGCCGGCAGGCTGGCGCGGATGCGGTCGGCTTCCTCGCGCGCCTCGCGCGCGACGTCCAGGCTGTTCGCGGTGGAAGTCTTGACGATGCCGATGCCGACCGCCGGCTCGCCGTTGCTGTGGTAGTACGCGCGCCGTTCCGCGGATTCCAGCGCGACCCGGGCCACGTCGCCGAGGGTGACGACGTAGCCGTCGCTGCCCTTGGCGATGGGCATGCGCGCGAAGGCCTCCGCGCTGGTGTAGTCGCGCGAGACCCGCAGCAGGAAGTCGCGGTCCGTCGATTCGATGCGGCCGGCGCCGAGCTCGACGTTCTCCCGGCGCATCGCGGCCTCGACGTCGGCCGAGGTCAGGCCCCGTGCCGCGAGCCGGTCGCCGTCGAGCCAGACCCGCATCGCGTAGCGCTGGCTGCCGCCGAGGAACACCTGGGCGACGCCCTGCAGGCTGGAGAAGCGGTCGGTGACGTAGCGGTCGGCGTAGTCGCTCAGCTGCAGCGTGTCCATCTTCGTGGACCGCAGGTTCAGCCAGATGATCGCGTCGGAGTCGCTCTCGACCTTGCGGATCTCGGGCGCGTCGGCCTCGTCCGGCATGCGGTCGGCGACGCGGCTGACCGCGTTGCGCACGTCGTTCGCCGCGGCCTCGATGTCGCGCGTGGGCAGGAATTCGATGCTGACGTTGGAGGAGCCGTTGCGGCTGCGGGACTCGATGGTGTTGATGCCCTCGATGCCGGCCAGCGCATCCTCGAGCGACTGGGTGATGCGCGTCTCGACCACCGCGGCGGAGGCGCCCGGGTAGTCGACGCTCACCGAGACGATCGGCGGATCGATCGCCGGCAATTCGCGCAGGGTGAGCCGCAGGAACGACATCACGCCCAGCACGATCAGCAGCAGGCTCATCACCACGGCCAGTACCGGCCGCTTGATCGACAGGTCGGAGATCTTCATCGCGCGGCGGTCAGTGCGCGGCGCCGCCGGCGGCAGGCGGTGCAGGCGCAGGCGCAGGCGCGGCGCCGGACGCGGCCGCAGGCGCGGCGGCCTCCACGCGGTCCCCCTCGCGGAGCTTCCCGACGCCGTCGGTCACGATGCGCTCGCCGGCCTTCAGGCCCGAACGGACCATCACCTGCCCCGGGATGCGCCCGCCGACGACGACATCGGCCTTGGCGACCTTGCCGTCGGCGCCGACGCGCCACACGAAGGTCTCGGTGCCCACCTGTTGCACCGCGATCTCCGGCACGACCAGCGCCGGGCGCTCGCCGCGCGTCAGGCGCACCTCGACGAGCATCCCGGGACGCAGCGCGCGGTCGGGATTCGGGAAGTCGGCACGCACCATCGCCGCGCGCGATGCGGTGTCGAGCCGGGACGACACGACATCGACGGTGCCGTCGAAACTGCGGCCGGGCCAGGCGCCGGTGGTGCCCGCCACGGCCTGTCCCGGGGCGACGCCGGCGAGTTCGGTCTCCGGCACGGGGAAGTCGACGTAGACGCGGTGCAGGTCGTCGAGCGTCGCCACCGCGGTGCCCGGCGTGACCAGCGCGCCGGGACTGACCTGGCGGATGCCGAGCACGCCGGCGAACGGCGCACGGATCACGCGGTCGGAAAGATTGGCGCGGACCTGCGCGACCTGGGCGCGCGCCGCATCCCGCGTCGCGCGTTGCGCGTCGAGCGCGGAACGCGCGATGAGCTGCTGCCCGGCGAGCTGCGACTGCCGCTGGTACTGGCGCTCCGCTTCCTCCGCGGTGGCCTGCGCGGAGGCGAGCGCGGCCTGCTGCTGGCGGCCGGAGAGGGTCACGAGCGGGGCGCCGCGCGCGACCGCCTGGCCGCTTTCGAAGTGCACCTGCTCGACGGTCTCGCTGACCTTGGCGGTCACGGTGACCGACTCGTGCGCGGCCACGGTGCCGAGCGCGCGCAGCTCGTCGCGCCAGGGGCGCTCGCGCACCACTTCGATCGCGACGGGGACGGGCTTGTTGCGGTCGGGACCGCCGCGCGCAGGGCCCTCGGCGGTGCGCTGGCAGGCCGACGCCAGCAGGCAGAGGACCAGGACGCCGGCGACGCGCCGGCGCATTCCGGGATCGTTTGCAGTCATGGCGCCCATTCTAGGGGGCGCACATGACGAAGGACGCATGCCTTCCGGCATGGCCCGGCGAGGTCAACCGGGCCGGCCCTCGAACGTTGCGGACAGGCGGGGGCGGCCTCAGGCCGCCCGCGACCAGCGGCCCAGCGCCGCCATGCCGTTGTCGCGCGCGCGCTCCAGCACCATCGCCTGCGCCTTGGCCACGTTCGCGTGGATGTCCTGCGACCAGATCTTCAACGCCGCCGACTGCATCGCGCGGCCGTAGCTGAAGCTCAGCGGCCACGGATTGGGGCCCATGCGGTTCATCGCGTCCAGGTGCGCGGTGGCGTCGGCATCCGACTGCCCGCCCGACAGGAACACGATGCCCGGCAGGATCGCCGGCACCGACGACTTCAGGCACATCAGCGTGGATTCGGCGACTTCCTCGACGCTGGCCTGCTCCGGGCAGTCCTTGCCGGAGACGACCATGGACGCCTTCAGGATCGTGCCCTCGAGCATCACGTTCTGGTTGAAGAGCGCGTCGAACAGCGAGCGCAGCACGACCTCGGTCACCTCGAAGCAGGTCTCGATGTCGTGGTCGCCGTCCATGATGACTTCGGGCTCGACCATCGGCACCAGGCCCTGCTCCTGGCACAGCGCCGCGTAGCGCGCGAGCGCGTGGGCGTTGGCCTCGATGCAGGTGCCCGAGGGCATGTCCTCGCCGATGTTGATCACCGCGCGCCACTTGGCGAAGCGCGCGCCCAGGCCGTAGTACTCCTTCAGTCGGTCGCGCAGGCCGTCCAGACCCTCGGTCACGAGCTCGCCGGGGAAGCCGGCCAGCGGCATCGCGCCCTTGTCGACCTTGATGCCGGGGATGATGCCGTTCTGCGCCATCACCTTCGCGAACGGCACGCCGTCCTTCGTCGACTGGCGCAGGGTCTCGTCGAACAGGATCGCGCCGGAGATGTGCTCGCCCAGGCCCGGGGTCGTGAGCAGCATCTCGCGGTAGGCGCGCCGGTTCTCCTCGGTGTTCTCCACGCCCACGCCGGCGAAGCGCTTGGCGATGGTGCCGGTGGATTCGTCGATCGCGATGATGCCCTTGCCCGGCGCAACCATCGCGCGGGCGGTCTCGGCAAGCTGTTCGATGCTCATGGACTCGGGTACCGAGGGAAGTGGCCGGCCATTATAGCCGGCCCCTCCCCGCCGGTCCCGGCGTCAGCGGCTGCCGGCGCCCTGGCCGGAAACGCCGCCGGCGCCCTGTCCGGACGAACGCACCACGGGCGCCGGGTTGATCGTGCGTTCCGCGACGCCGCCGCTGCGGCGCGCACTGCCCGCCCACGCGGAACGGACGGCCTGCTCCAGCCGCTCGTCGCGCAGGTATGCGGAGCGGATCCCGTCGGGCCCGGGGCTGGCGCAATGCGCCCGCAGCGCGCCTGCATCACCGCCGTTGCCCGCGCTGAATCCGACGGTCGCGACCGTATAGGTCTCCGGTGCGCCGCCGGCACGCGGCTGGAACCGCCACTGCGAGACCGCCGTGGCCGCCGCGTCGGCGAAGGCAGCGAAATAATCGGCGGCGGGTTCGTTCCGGCCTCCGGCGCTGCTCCACTGGTCGATGACGCGGAAGTCGCCGGTCGTGCCGTCCTTGCGGATGCGGTAGCCAAGCGCCAGGCACACATTGTCGCCCCGGCCGACCCACTGCGCGGGATAGACGGCGCTGGCGAAATCGCCGGCAGCGCTCCACTGGTTGCCGATGGTGCCCTCGGCCGCATACACGGCGTCGCCGCCGGCGGCCAGGGCCGGCCCGGCGGCCAGCGCCGCCAGCAGGACCACGCCCAGGATGTTGCGTCCTTTCTTCGTTCCGACCTGCTCCATGTCGACGCCTCCTTCGCTCTCGGGAAAAACGCGGTTACCAGCGATGGACCGGCCGGCTGCTGCCGATCTCCGTGCTCGATTCGGGGGCGTACACCTGCTCGCGACGCAGGAAGGCGCCGTTGCGCCGCGCTTCGTCCAGGGCGTCCTTGCGCGCGAGCGCCTTGCGGCCGGCGTCGTCGATTTCCCGCAGTCGGGCCGCCAGGTCGCCGATCGCGCAGTGCGCGCGCACCTCGCGCGCGTCGGCGGACGGGGCCGCGGTGAACGCCAGCGTGGCGACGGTGTAGGTCTGGCGGGGATCGCCGGCGCCCGGGCGCGGTTCGAAGCGCCATTGCGCCACCGCCTCCGCGCCGGCCTCGGCGAAGGCGCGCCAGAAACCGGGCTCCGGTTCCTGTTCGCCGCCCTCGCTGTTCCACTGCGACAGCACTTCGAAATCCGACGTCGCGCCGTCGGCGCCGATCCGGTAGCCGAGCGCCACGCAGGCGTCCGCGCCGCGATCGGCGAACTGCGGCGGGTACGCCGCGGTCGCCAGCGACGCCCCGGCCGGAAGCTGCCAATGGGCGCCGAGCGTGCCCTCGGGCGCGACGAGGCCGCGGTCGCCGGCCTGTGCCGTGGCGCAGGCGAGCAGCAGGACGAAGGGCGGCGCGAAACGCATGTCAGATCCCGTTGCGCGCGCCGGCGGCGCGGGCCTCGGCGCGGCGCTGCGACTGCATGGCCTTGTCGAGCGCATGCTTGTTGATGTCGTCGTCGCGCGTGCGCGCGCTTTCCATCTTCGCCATGTAGTCGGCGAGGCCGGCGATCTTGCAGTGGCCGCGCACCGCGGCCGGCTGGGTGCCGTCGGTGCCCTGGAAGCCGATCGTCGCGACCGTGCGGGTGGGCACCGGGTCGGCGACGCCGGGACGCGCCTTGAACTTCCACTGCGCGATGGCCGCCGCGCCCGAATCCGCGAACGCCTGCCAGTAGCCGCCGTCGGGCTCGATTTCGCCCTTGGCGCTGTTCCAGCCCTTGAGCAGCTTGAAGTCCGACGTGGCGCCGTCCTTGCCGATCAGGTAGCCGACCGCGACGCAGACGCTGTCGCCGCGGCTCGCCAGGTGCGCCGGATAGACGGCCTGCGCCAGCGGCGCGGTGCTGTCGGCCAGCATCCACTTGTCGCCGATCGTGCCTTCGTCCGCGACGCGTTCGCCGGCGGACTGCGCGAAGGCGGGAGCAGCGAGGGCCGACAGCGCGAGGGCGGCGGCAAGGAGGGAAACGTTCGCGTTCATGATCGGAACCCCATGGTGTCGAACCCCGATTATCACCCTCGGGGCTGGCCGGTCAAATGCCGCCCAGGCCCTCGGCGGCGCCGTCCGCGCCGACCTGCAGCAGGCGCAGGGTATTGGTGGCGCCGTGGTGTTCCATGTGGTCGCCGCTGGTGAAGACGACGCGGTCGCCCTCCGCCAGCAGCCCGGCGCCGAACAGCGCCTTGAGCGACTCGCGGGCCGCCTCGCGGGTGGCCAGGCCGCGGCTGTCGAACGCGACCGGCACCACGTCGCGCATCAGCGCCATGCGCCGGCGCGCGCCCGCATGGCGCGACAGGCCGTAGATCGGCACGTTGGAGCGGTAGCGGGACAGGTAGCGGGCGGTGCCGCCGGATTCGGTCATGGCGACGATGGCGCGCACGCCGATGTGATCGGACAGGAACATCGCCGCCATCGCGATCGCCTGGTCGGCGCGCTGCAGGTCGCGCTGCGCGCGCTCGAAGTCGGTGTCCATCTCGAACTGCTTCTCGGCGCCGACGCAGATCCGCGCCATCGCCTCGACCGCCTTGAGCGGGTAGCTGCCCGCCGCCGTCTCCTGCGACAGCATCACCGCGTCGGTGCCGTCGATCACCGCGTTCGCCACGTCGAGCACCTCGGCGCGCGTCGGGATCGGGCTGTCCACCATCGACTGCAACATCTGCGTGGCGGTGATGACCACCTTGCTGCGCGCCAGCGACTCGCGGATGATCTTCTTCTGCAGGCCCGGCAACTCGGCATCGCCGATCTCCACGCCGAGGTCGCCGCGCGCCACCATCACCGTGTCGGACGCATCGATGATCTCGGCGAGGTTCTCGATGGCCTCGGCGCGCTCGATCTTCGCGCACAGCGCCGCGTCGCTGCCATGGCTGCGCGCGATCGCACGCGCTTCCTCCATGTCGGCGGCATTGCGGCAGAACGAGACGGCGATGAAGTCGGCGCCCAGTTCCGCCGCGACGCCGATCAGCTCGCGGTCGCGGTCGGTGAGCGCGCCCAGCGAGAGGCCGCCGCCGAGGCGGTTCAGGCCCTTGCGGTCGGACAGCGCGCCGTCGTTGAGCACGGTGGTGGCGATGCGCTCGCCTTCCACGCGGTCCACGCGCAGCTGCACCATGCCGTCGTCGAGCAGCAGCGTATCGCCCGGGCGCACGTCGCGCGGCAGGCCGAGGTAGCTGATGCCGACCTGGCGCGCGTCGCCCGGCGGCGCGTCGGCGCTGGCGACCAGGTCGAAGGGGTCGCCCGCCCGCAACTGCACCTTGCCGGCGGCGAAGCGCTCGATGCGCAGCTTCGGGCCCGGCAGGTCGGCGAGGATGCCGACCTCGGCGCCCACCCGCTGCGCGGCCTCGCGCACGGCCTGCGCGCGCGCCACCTGCGCCGACGGGTCGCCATGCGAGAAGTTGAGCCGGACCACGTCCACGCCCGCGCGCAGCAGCGCGTCGAGCATGCCGGGCGGATCGGTGGCGGGGCCGAGGGTGGCGAGGATGCGGGTGCGTCGGCGGTGCGAGTTCATGCGCCGAACGCTAGCACCTTTTCGTTCAGCCGCGCGCCTCGAGCGCCGCGACGGCGGGCAGCGTCTTGCCTTCCAGGAACTCCAGGAAGGCGCCGCCGCCGGTGGAGATGTAGGAGATGTCGCCGGCGATCCCGTACTTGTCGACGGCCGCGAGCGTGTCGCCGCCGCCGGCGATGGAGAACGCGTCCGACGCGGCGATCGCGCGCGCCAGGGTTTCCGTGCCCTTGCCGAAGGCGTCGAATTCGAACACGCCGACCGGGCCGTTCCACACGACGGTGCCCGCCTTCCCGACCATCCGTGCGTAGCGCGCGGCGGTCTCCGGGCCGATGTCGAGGACCATGTCGTCGGGCCCGATCGCGTCCACCGCCTTCACCGTCGCGGGCGCATCGGCCCTGAAGGCGGGCGCGACGACGACATCCGTGGGCACCGGGATGTCGGCGCCGCGCGCGCGCGCGTCGGCCATGATCCGCTTCGCCGTGGCGACGAGGTCGGGCTCGTACAGCGACTTGCCGACGCCGAAGCCTTCCGCGGCGATGAAGGTGTTGGCGATGCCGCCGCCGACGATCAGCTGGTCGACCTTGCCCACCAGCGACGACAGCAGCTCGAGCTTGGTGCTGACCTTGGAGCCGGCGACGATCGCGAGCAGCGGGCGCGCCGGGTCGTGCAGCGCCTTCGACAGGGCGTCGAGCTCGGCCATCAGCAACGGTCCGCCGCAGGCCTGCTTCGCGAAGCGGATGACGCCGTGGGTCGAGGCCTGGGCGCGGTGCGCGGTGCCGAACGCGTCCATCACGAACACGTCGCACAGCGCGGCGTAGCGCTTCGCCAGCGCTTCGTCGTCGGCCTTCTCGCCGACGTTCATCCGGCAGTTCTCGAGCAGGACCAGCCGGCCCGGCGCGACGTCCACGCCGCCGAGGTAATCGCGCAGCAGCGGCACGTCGCGCCCCAGCCGCTCCGACAGGCGCTTGGCCACGGGCGCCAGCGAATCGGCCTGGCTCCACGCACCTTCCTTCGGCCGGCCCAGGTGCGACATCACCATCACCGCCGCGCCGGCGTCGAGCGCCATGCGCAGCGTCGGCAGCGCGGCCTCGATGCGCAGTTCCGAGGCGATGTTGCCGGCGTCGTCCAGCGGCACGTTCAGGTCCTCGCGGATGAGCACGCGCTGGCCGCGCAGGTCGAGATCGGTCATGCGGCGGATGGTCATGGGTCTGGCCTGTTCGCGATGGCTGGAACCGGAATTGTCCCCGGCGCGGGCGCCGCCCGGCAAATCAGCCGCGCAGCAGCGGGGCGCGCGGCCCCAGCGGCACGGGGCCCTGCCCCGGCTCGGGCAGGCCGAGGCCGTAGCGCAGGCTGCGGCCGATGCGGTCGGCGTAGGCATGCACCAGCTCCGCCTGCGCCGGGGCCAGCAGCTCGTCCGCGGTTTCGCGCCACAGCGCGAGCCACTGCACGAAATGCTGCGTCGTGATCGGGTGCGGACGATGCGCCTGCATCGGATTGCCGCGATAGGTGCCCGCGCGCAGGATCACCGAGGACCAGAACGACGTGAGCAGGCGCTTGTGCTCCGGCCAGTCGTGCACGGCCGCGTTGAACACGGGCCCGAGGTCGGGGTGCGCCCGGATGCGGTCGTAGAAGCGGTCGACCAGCGCGGCGAGCTGTTCCTGCGTGGGAATGGCGTCGGCGGGGGCGTCGGCGCCCGGAGCGGAGGGAATCATGGCCTTTCCATTGTCGCGCAACGCGAAGCCCCGCGCAGGGCGGGGCTCCGTGGCGATGCGCGGCGCGCGCCCGCCGTCAGCGCGCGACGACGCGCACCATCTCCAGGCACTTGTTCGAGTAGCCCCACTCGTTGTCGTACCAGGCGACCAGCTTGACGAAGGTCGGGTCGAGCGCGATGCCGGCCTCGGCGTCGAAGATCGAGGTGCGCGCGTCGCCGCGGAAGTCGGTGGCGACGACCTTGTCCCCGGTGTAGCCGAGGATGCCCTTGAGCGCGCCTTCCGACTGCGCCTTCATCTCGGCGCAGATCTCGGCGTAAGTGGCCGGCTTCTCGAGCTCGACGGTCAGGTCGACGACGGACACGTCGGACGTCGGCACGCGGAAGGACATGCCCGTCAGCTTCTTGTTGAGCTCCGGGATCACCACGCCCACGGCCTTCGCCGCGCCGGTGGACGAGGGGATGATGTTCTCGAGGATGCCGCGGCCACCGCGCCAGTCCTTGTTGGACGGGCCGTCGACGGTCTTCTGGGTCGCGGTGGCGGCGTGCACGGTCGTCATCAGGCCGCGCTTGATGCCCCACTTGTCGTTCAGCACCTTGGCCACGGGCGCCAGGCAGTTGGTGGTGCACGAGGCGTTGGAGATGACGGCTTCGCCCTTGTAGGTGGCGTGGTTGACGCCGTAGACGAACATCGGCGTGTCGTCCTTGGACGGCGCCGACAGGATCACCTTCTTCGCGCCGGCGTCGAGGTGCTTCTGCGCCGCCTCCTTCGTGAGGAACAGGCCTGTGGACTCGATCACGACGTCCGCCTGCACCTCGTCCCACTTCAGGTTGGCCGGGTCGCGCTCCTGGGTCAGGCGGATCTTCTTCCCGTTCACCACCAGGTGGTCGCCGTCGACCGAGACGTCGCCCTGGAAGCGGCCGTGCACCGAGTCGTACTGCAGCATGTAGGCCAGGTAGTCCGGCTCGAGCAGGTCGTTGATGGCCACGATCTCGATGTCGCCGCCGAAGTTCTGCACCGCCGAGCGCAGCACGTTGCGCCCGATCCGGCCGAAACCGTTGATGCCCACCCTGATCGCCATGTCGCCTGACTCCTGGAAGTAAGGAAGGTACGGGAGAATCCCGCGGAATCCGGGTATTTTACCCCGCATCCGCCACCTGTCCGCCCCCGAAGCCATGCGCAAGCCCGCCTCCCGCCGCCCCGCCCGCCGTTTCGCCGCCGCGACCGTCGCCCTGCTCGTCACCCTGGCGGCGAGCGCGCCCGCGCTGGCCTGGAGCGCACTGGGGCACCGCATGGTGGGGGCGCTCGCCGAACGCCACCTGAGTCCCGCGACCGAGGCCGAGGTGAAGCGGCTGCTGGCGGGCGAAGCCGATCCGACGCTGGCAGGCGTGGCCGACTGGGCCGACCGGCTGCGGGACCTCGACCCGGAGCGCTTCAAGGCGACCTCGAAGTGGCATTACGTGAACACCCCGCCGGGCGCCGGCTGCGACTACGTGCCGCCGCGCGACTGCCCCGGCGGCGATTGCGTCATCGGCGCGATCGAGGCGCAGCGCAGGATCCTCGCCGATCGTTCGCAGCCGCTGGAAGCGCGGCGCGACGCGCTCAAGTTCATCGTCCACTTCGTCGGCGACGTGCACCAGCCGATGCACGCCAACGACAAGGACGACCTCGGCGGCAACCGCTACCAGATCAGCCTGCGCACCGACCTGCCGCCCGAGGAGTACGCGCGCAAGAACTACGTCGACGGCGTGATGGGCACCAACCTGCATTCGATCTGGGATTTCTACATCCTCGGGAGCACCGGTTTCGGCACGGGAATGGACGCGGTGGCGCCGTATGCGGACCGCCTCGACCGGCTGCCGTGGCCGCCGATGCCCGCCGACGGCCCGGCGACCGGGCCGGAAGCCTGGGCGCGCGAATCGTGCCGCCTGGTCGATGCACGCGGCCTGTACCCGCCCGCGCACAAGCTCGACAGCGCCTACCTGGACGCCTTCCGCCCGCTCGCCGAACAGCGCATCCGGCAGGCCGCGTGGCGGCTCGCGCAGGTGCTGGAAACCGACCTCGGCGGCTGATCAGGGCGCGGGCGTCGCGTCCGCTGGCGGCAATCCCATGCGCTCGCGCACCACGGGCTCGAGGCTGCCCAACCCTGCCTTGCGTCCGAATTCGAGCGCCGCTTCCGGCGCCATGCCCCCGGACTGCGCGGCACCCAGCGCGAGCAGCGCGCCGGCGCGGTTGCCGGAGGCACAGTGCACGAACACCGGCGCGTCGCTCGCCTTGAGCAGCGTCCAGAGGCGGCGCGCGTTGTCGGCGTCGATGCCGTCGGCGCCGTCGACCGGGATCCCCACATAGGCCATGCCCGCGGCGGCCACTTCCGCCGCTTCGTTGCGGCCGGCCATCTCGCGGTCCGGCCGCAGGTTCACGACCATCGCGACGCCCTGCGCCTTGAGTGCCGCCCAGTCGGTGCGGGCCGGCTGGCCGCCGGTGAGCAATCCCGGGCGCGGCGCGTGCCATGCCGCGGCCGCCTGCCCGGCGACCGGCGGCACGCCCGGCGGTGCCGTGGCGGCGGACTGC
>JANINR010000008.1 GCA_024508915.1 Lysobacteraceae bacterium
GCTCGCCGCCACCGCCCCGCGACTCGCCGCGGCCGCCGCCGCCCTCGCCGCCGCCGAGCATCTGCATCTCGTCGGCCACGATGTCGGTGAAGTACTTCTCCACGCCGTCCTGCCCGGTGAACTTGTCGTAGCGGATCGAGCCTTCGATGTAGACCTGGCGACCCTTCTTCAGGTACTCGCCGGCGATCTCGCCGAGCTTGCCGAACAGCTTCACCCGGTGCCACTCGGTGCGCTCCTGGGTGTTGCCGTCCTTGTCCTTGCGGACACTGGTGGTGGCCAGGCTCAGGGTGGTGATCGCCATCCCGCCCTGGGTGTATTTCACTTCCGGGTCGTTGCCCAGGTTGCCGACCAGGATGACCTTGTTCACACCGCGAGCCATGGGCTGTCCTTCTTCAGGTTTCGCCCGCGAGCGGGCCGGAGTGCATTCTGGCACAACCGGGCCATGGGGTACCCGCAGGGATCGCCGCGCGCGAACGTCGGAAATCCCCGCCGTTCGGCGGTTTTCCGCGGGCCTTGCCTATAATCGCCGCTGCCCCGCAACGGACCCCGCATGGACACCGCCCCGCCCCGGCCGCCGCCCGCAGACGCCGTGCCCGGCCTCGCCAGCATCCAGGCCCTCGCCGCCGCCGACATGGCCGCCGTCGATGCCCTGATCCGGCGCCGCCTGGCCTCCGACGTGGTCCTGGTGAACCAGGTCGCGGAGCACATCGTCGGTGCGGGCGGCAAGCGCCTGCGCCCGATGCTGCTGCTGCTCGCGGCGGCCGCGCTGGGCAAGCGCGGCGCCACGCCCGGGGACGGCGTCGGCGCGGACGCGCACCAGCTCGCGGCGGTCGTCGAGTTCATCCACACCTCGACCCTGCTCCACGACGACGTGGTCGACGAATCCGACCTGCGCCGCGGCCGCAGCACCGCCAATGCGCTGTTCGGCAACGCCGCGAGCGTGCTGGTCGGCGACTTCCTGTATTCGCGCAGCTTCCAGATGATGGTCGAGCTGGACCGGATGGAGGTGATGCGGGTGCTCGCCGACACCACCAACCGCATCGCCGAGGGCGAGGTGCTGCAACTGCTGCACGTGCGCAACCCGGACACGGACGAGGCCGCGTACCTGCGCGTGATCGAGCGCAAGACCGCGGTGCTGTTCGCGGCCGCGACGCGCCTCGGCGCGCTGCTTGCCGGCGCCGACGCCGCGACCTGCGACGCCCTGCACGACTACGGCCTCGCGCTCGGCCACGCCTTCCAGATCGCCGACGACGTGCTCGACTACGCCGCCGACGAGGCCGCGCTCGGCAAGCACCTGGGCGACGACCTGGCCGAGGGCAAGGCGACGCTGCCGCTGATCCACGCGATGGCCCGCGCCGACGGCGCGACGCGCGCGCTGCTGCGGCATGCGCTCGAGGAAGGCGACACGGAGGCGATGCCGGAGGTGCAGGCGGCGATCGCCGCGGCCGGCAGCCTCGCCTACAGCCTGGAGCGCGCGCGCGACTACGCCCGCGCCGCCGAGCGCGCGCTCGACGGGCTCGCCCCCAACGCCGCGGTCGCGGCGCTGCGCGGGCTGGCGCGATACGCGGTCGACCGCGATCGCTGAGGAGTCCGCCGCGCTCAGCGCGCGGCGAAGCGTTCCGCCAGGAAGCCGTGCATCATGCGCTCCGCGCGCGCCGCCGACAGCGGGTTGTACACGCAGCCCGGCGGGCTCTTCGCGTCCGGCAGGGCGAAGCAGTGCACGGTGTGGCTGAAGTTGACGAACTGCCAGTCGGCGCCGGCTTCGTCCATCTCCTTCTCGAACCCGGCGATGTCGCCGGCCGTGCCGCGATCGTCGGCGCCGTTGAGTACCAGCACGCTGGCCTTCACCGCACCCTTCTTCGCGGGCTCGCTGGTGTCGAGGCCGCCGTGGAAGGTAACGACCGCAGCGACGTCGGCGCCGCTCCGGGCGAGTTCCAGCACGGTCGAACCGCCGAAGCAGTAGCCGATCGCCGCGAGCTTCGTCGCATCGAGCGGCGCATGCGACCCGTTCTCGCGGAGCACCTGCAACGCCTTGGCGACGCGGGCGCGCCATTCCGCCGGATCCTTCGCCAGCGCGCCGACGGTCGCGCTCGCGGCCTGGTTGTCCTTCGGCCGCACGCCCTTGCCGTAGACGTCCGCCACGAGCACGACGTAATCCTTGCCGGCGATGTGCTTCGCCTTGGCGACGGCGGAATCGGTGACGCCGTACCAGTCGGGGACCATGACGAGGCCGGGACGCCTGGCACCGGCGTCGTCGTAGACGAGGACGCCGGCGAAGGCCCGGTCGCCGACCTTCCATTCCACGGGCTTCGCCTGCATCTTCGCGGACGCGGGCAGCGCGCACGCGGCGAGGACGGCGGCGGCCGCCAACTGCTTCAACGAAACGTCCATGGCATCGCTCCGGGTGGGGAAAGCGCGAGCGTAGCGCGGAAGGCCCTGTCGCCGCGTCAGGCCACGCCCAGGCCGGGGATCGCCGAGATCGCGTCGGGGTCGAAGCCCGCCAACCGGGCGAAGTGGCGGCCGCGCTCGGTGTAGTCGCGGTACGCGCCGAAACTGGGGGCCCCCGGCGACAGCAGCACCACGCCGCCGGGCGGGAGGGCCGCCCGCGCGAGGCGCACGGCGTCCTCGAGGTCGCTTGCCGACCGCAACAGGAAGCCGCGCTGCGCCGCCACGGGCGCGAGCAGGTCGTGGATGCGCGGGCCGTTCTGCCCCATGGTGACGATGGCCGCCGGCGCGCGCTCGCCCATCGCGTCGGCGAAGGTGCTCCAGTCGATGCCGCGATCGTGCCCGCCCGCCAGCAGCGCCACCGGCCTGCCGCGGAACATCGCCAGCGCCGCGAGCGAGGCATGCGGCGTCGTGCTGATCGAATCGTTCACCCACTCGAGCCCGTCGCGCACGCCCAGCGACTGCAGGCGGTGCGGCAGCGGCCGGAACGCGGCGGCGTGCGCGGCAAGCGGCGCGGCGTCGAGCCCCAGGGCCTCGATCGCGGCCAGCGCTGCGCACAGGTTGATGCGGTTGTGGCGGCCCGGCAGCGGCAACGCCGCCGTGTCCAGCACGAACGCATCGCCGCGATGCAGCGCGTCGCCGCGGAGGTGCCAGCCATCCTCGCGATCGAACCAGCGCACGTCGGTGCCGGGCAGCGCCAGCGCGGCGAGGACGGGGTCGCGCGCGTTGAGTACGGCGACGCGCGGCCGCGCCTCGGTGAACAGCTTCAGCTTGTCGGCGACATAGCGCTCGTGCGAGCCATGCCAGTCGAGGTGTTCCGGGAACAGGTTGAGGCCCACGGCGACGTCCGGCCGCGCGCCGGACGCGGCCACGTCCCCGGTCTGGTAGCTCGACAGCTCGATCGCCCAGTACTCGGGCGCCGCGTCGAGCAACTCGAGCAGCGGCATGCCGATGTTGCCCGCAAGCGCAGTGCGATGGCCGCCGGCGCGCAGCAGGTGCGCGAGCAGCGCGGTGGTGGTGCTCTTGCCCTTGGTCCCGGTGACGCACGCAGTCGCGCGGGCGACGCCGTCGCCTCCGGCGCGCTCGCCGAACCACAGGGCGGTGCCGCCGGGGAACCGCGTGCCCCGCGCCGCGGCCTCGACCGCTTCGGGCCGGTACGGGCTGATGCCCGGCGACTTCACCACCACGTCGTAGGCCGCGAGCCGCGCGGCGCTCGCCTCGGGCTCGATCGCCAGCGCCGGATCGAGCGCGCGCGCGTCGGCGGCTTCCGCCTCGTTGCAGAACAGCGCGAGCGGGCCGATGCCGCGGTCGTGCAGCGCGCGCCAAGCTGCGCGGCCTTCGCGGCCCCAGCCCCAGAGCGCGACGCGGCGGCCCTCAAGCGCCGAGATGCGCACGCAACCTCTCCCACAACGCCGGCGGCACGCGGTGCCCGCCTTCCGGCTCGAGCAGGGGCGCGACCTCGAGCGCTCCCGCATCGAGCTGCGGCAGGATCTCGCGCGCGAAACGGCGCACCAGCGCGTCCTCGCGCCACTCCGGGCGCTGCGCCAGCGCCGCCATCGCCGCGCGCGATTCGCGCCCCTCGCCCACGCATTCGAAGGGCTTGTGGTCCTGGTACTCGAGCAGCGCGTCGTAGCCGGCGGCCTGCTCCGGATCGTCGAGCAGGTTGCGGCCGAGGATGCCGACCAGGCGCGGCTTCGACATGAACGGCGCCAGCGCCAGGAACACGAAGTGGCACTTCGGGCACTGCCCGCACCAGCGGTTCACGGGTCGCTCGCCGAGGATGTGGAAATTGCGGTTGCAACTGGAGAAATGCGCGTCGTAGCGGTCGGTGCGCGCGAACAGGCGCGCGACCGCGAGCTCCGACAGCGGTCGCAGCAGCGAGTAGTAGTGCAGGCCGCGCGCCACGCTGCCTTCGACGTACTCGCCGAACAGGCGCTCGAACTCCCAGCCCTTCGACCACTGGTGGTTGACTTCGCCGGTGCCCGGGATCATCGACCCGTAGCTCGCCGAACGCTCGTTCGAGAAGACCACCTGCCCCGCGCCGTGCAGCGCCGCGGCGAGCACGAGGATCGCGGAGTTCACCGCCGTGACCGGGATGTGCCCGTTCCAGGCGCCCTGCCGGTTGAACTCGAACAGCTGCGGCGCCAGCTGGCGGCCGATGTTGAGCGTCGGCAGGCCGGTGCGCGCGGCGCACGCGGCGATCAGCTGGGAGCCGCCGATCCAGCACACCGTCTGGTCGATGCCGGCGGCGCGCAGCGCCTCGATCGTCACCAGCGAATCCTTGCCGCCGCCGATCGCGACGAAGGCGCGCCGCGCGTCCACCGCGGCGTCGGGCGCAGGCGCAGGCGCGGCCCCCGACGTCGGGAAGCGGATGCGGCCCCCGAGGTCGATGCCGTTGCGGTAGGCGAACTCGCCGAGGCCGTTGCGGTAGACCGCCTGCAGCAGCGCCGCGAGCGCGGCGTCGGGCGGGTCGCCTTCCACCACGATGTCCGGCGGCACCGCAGCCTTGTAGTAGCTCACGCCGGCGACGAGGTGCAGCAGGCGCAGCGCGCGCGCGACCGCATCCGCGCGGCCGCCGTCGAGCGCGAACGGCGCGCCGGGGATCGTGACCGTCTCGACCAGTTCCGGGCCGTCGTCGAAGGCGTAGGCGAGCGTCGCGACGCCGCTCGCCGGGTCGAAGTGGTGGCGCACGAAGCGGAACGCGCGGATCGCGTCGCGCTCGAATTTCCAGCCGTCGCCGGCCTGCATGTCAGTCATCGATCACGTCCTCTGCCGGCAGCGCCCGCAGGTTGTAGGTATTGGCCATCGCCATGCCGTAGGCGCCGGCGTCGGCGACCAGCAGCACGTCGCCCGGGGCGGTCGCCGCCGGCAGCCGGCGCGCGCGGCCGAGCACGTCGCCGCTCTCGCACACCGGCCCGACGACGTCGAACACCACTTCCGCCGCGTCGCCCTGGCGCGAGAGGTTGGCGACCTGGTGGTACGCGTCGTACAGCGCCGGCCGCATCAGCGCGTTCATGCCCGCGTCGCAACCGACGCGGCGCACGCCGTCCTTGTCGACGACCTGGGTCGCCGACAGCAGCAGCACGCCCGCCTCCGCGACCAGGTAGCGGCCGGGCTCCACCGCGAGCGCGAACTGCGGGTACGCGGCCTTGATCGTCGCGAGGTCCGCGGCCCATGCGTCGAGGTCGAAGGGCTCCGCGTCCGGCAGGTACGGCACCGGCAAGCCGCCGCCGATGTCGAGGGTGGCGACGGTGCCGATGTGCTCCGCCAGACCCGCCAGCTCGGCGTAGGCCTCGCGCCAGTGCGTCGCCGACTCGATCCCGCTGCCGAGGTGCGCGTGCAGGCCGGAGACGGTCGCGCCGACGCCGTTCGCCGCCTCGAGGAATTCGCCGAGCCGCGCGAGCGGCAGGCCGAACTTCGCCTCGCTGCCGCCGGTGCGCACCTTGCGGTGGTGGCCCTCGCCGCGCCCGAGGTCCAGGCGCAGCCAGAGTTCGCGCGCCCGGAACAGCTCAGGCCAGCGCCGCAGCAGTTCGACGCTGTCCACGGTGACGGTGGCGCGGCGCGCGAACGCGGCCTCGTAGTCGGCGCGCGGCGCGAAGCTCGGCGTGAACAGGACGTGGCCCGGGGGGACGCCCGGCACCGCCTCGAACACGCGCTCGAGTTCGCCGCGCGACACGCACTCGAAGCCGAAGCCTTCGTTCGCGAGGGCGCGCAGGATCGCCGGGTGCGGATTGGCCTTCAGCGCGTAGAAGCGGCGATCCACCGCATCCACCGCGCGCAGGGCCCGCGCGCGTTCGCGCACCACCTCGAGGTCGTACGCGTAGCGCGGCGTCCCGCACGCGGCCAGCCGCAGCAGCGCGTCGCGCCGCGCCAGCCACCACGGCGCGGGGCGCTCGCGCCGCCCATGCGCGATCTCGTGCCAGGTCGGGCCGAAGACCCCGGAATCGCCCGTCGGCATCGCGCCGCTGCGCACCAGTTCGGCGTGCAGCTCGGGCAGCAGCCCGTCGGCGTCGGCTTCGTCGATGACGAACGTGAGGTTGAGGTCGTTCGAGGACTGCGACACCAGGTGCACGCGCTCGCGGCCGAACGTCGCCCAGATGTCCGACAACCGGTGCAGCAGCGAGCGCATCCCGCGCCCGACCAGGGTGATCGCCGCGCAGGGCACGATCACCTTCACCCGGCAGATTTCGGCGAGGTCGGCGCTGAGCGCCTCGAGCACGTTGCCGCTGACGAGGTTGTCGCTCGGGTCCAGCGACACGGTGACGTTGGTTTCCGACGAACCGATCAGGTCCACCGACAGCCCGTGGCGCTTGAAGCGCTCGAACACGTCGGCGAGGAAGCCGACCTGCTGCCACATGCCGATCGATTCCATCGACACCAGCACGATCCCGTTGCGGCGGCTGATCGCCTTGACGCCCGGCACCGTCGCGGCGGCCGCGTCGATGCGCGTGCCCGGCAGGTGCGGGCGCGAGGTGTCGAGGATCGCCATCGGCACGCGGGCGTCGCGGCACGGGCCGATCGAGCGCGGATGCAGCACCTTGGCCCCGGTCGTGGCGATTTCCTGCGCTTCCGCGTAGTCGAGGCGCGCGAGCAGGCGCGCCTCCGGCACTTCGCGCGGATTCGCACTGAACATGCCCGGCACGTCGGTCCAGATCTCGACCTGCTGCGCGCCCAGCAGCGCGCCGAAGCACGAAGCGGACGTGTCGGAGCCGCCGCGGCCGAGGATCGCGGTGTCGCCGTCCCCGTGGCGGGCGATGAAGCCCTGCGTCAGCAGCATGCGCGCCGGTTGCTGCGCGGCGAAGCGCGCGCGCCAGGCATCGTCGGCGAGGTGCCTGCAGGTCGCCGACAGGCGCAGCGACCACGCGTTCTGGTTCGGCAGCGCGACGGCCTCGAGCCAGTCGCGCGCGTCGCACCAGCCGAAGTCCAGCCCCCCGGCGCGCAGGTAGGCGGCGCCGAGCGTGGACGACAGCAGTTCGCCCTGCGCGAGCACTTCGGCCTGCCAGTCCAGCGCGCGGGCCGCCGCGCGCGGATCGTCCGCCAGCGCCTGCAAGGCCGCGAGGCGCGCGCCCAGCACCGCGTCCGCGTCGAGTCCCAGTTCCGCGGCGAAGGCGCGGTGCCGCGCCGCGATCGCCTGCGCGCGTCCGGCGACGTCGCCGCCGCCGCAGATCGCCTGCAGCTCGTTGGTGGTGCCCGACAGCGCCGACACCACCACGAGGATGCGCGCGCCGCTGCGCTCGGCGCGCTCGCGCGCGATCCTCCCGATCGTGTCCCAGCGTTCGCGCCGCGAGACGGAGGTGCCGCCGAACTTGAGGACGATCCAGCGGTCGGCTGCAGTCATCTCGATGCGTGCACGAGGGGGAGACGGGAAACCCGTAGAATCCGCCGCTTGCCTGCGACGCCGGGCAACGCATTCTGTACGACGGGACCCCCGAACGCCATGCCCGCGCGCCGCTACTTCCAGCTCGACGTCTTCGCCGACCGCCCCGGCGCCGGCAATCCGCTCGCCGTCGTCCTCGATGCCGACGGCCTCGGCGACGACGACATGCAGGCGATCGCCCGCTGGACGCGCCTGCCGGAAACGACCTTCGTGCTGCCGGCCACCGCGCCGGGCGCGAGCTACCGGCTGCGCATCTTCAGCCCCCGCCGCGAAGTGCCGTTCGCCGGCCATCCCAGCGTCGGGACGGCGCACGTGGTGCTCGACGCGGGACTTGCGACGCCGGACGCGGATGGCCTGCTGGTGCAGGAAGGCATCGCCGGACGGCTGCCGCTGCGCGTCCGCGGCGAAGGGCGCGGGCGGACCGTGGCGGTGCGCACCCCGCGCTCGCGCGTGGTCGAAGTCGCCGCGCCGGGCGATGCCCGGCTGGCGGCGGCATTGCCCGGCCTCGCGCCCGGAACGCTGCCGCCCGCCCTGGTGGAAGGCGGACGACGCTGGTGGCTGTTCGAAGCCGGGAACGAGGCGGGATTGCGCGCGGCCACGCCCGACTGGGACGCGGTCGAGCGCCTGGCCGAGGCGACCGGCAGCATGGGCGTGTGTGCGTTCGCGCGCAGCGACGATCCGGTGTACTACCTGGCCGTGCGCGCCTTCGTCGGCGCGCCGGCGCGGTTCGAGGACGCCGCTTCCGGCGCCGCGAACGCGACGCTCGCCGCCTGGCTGGCGGAACGCGGCGCGCTACCCGGCGATGGCGGCTTCTATCGCGTGAGCCAGGGCCGCGAAGTCGGCCACGACGCGATCATCGAGCTGACCGTCGACGACGCGGGCGACGTGTGGTCCGGCGGGCGCTGCCGCACCGTCGTGCGCGGCGAACTCGACTGGGATGCGGGAGCCGGCGCGTCGCGCCGCTAGGGCAATCGCCCCGGTGCGCCATGGCGCGACCGGGGCGACCTCGGGTCACTCGGGATGCACGTCCACGCGGACACGGATCCGGTCGCCCGGATCGTAGGCGGTGCGCGCGACATGGGTGCGCCCGCCGTACTCGTACGTGACGTCGTACAGGCCGCGGCCGGACGCCGGATAGGAGGACGGGTACGAGGACGGATACGAGCCGTACGGCTGGCGCGAATCCACCGGATCGCACACCGTCACCGTGCCCGCACCGTCGTTGCGATGCGCGTTCTCGTAGACCTGGCGCCCGGCGACACCGCCCACGGCCGAACCGATCGCCGCGGTGGCGTAGCGCGCGGAGCCGCCGCCGACCTGGCTGCCGACGACCGCGCCGATCACCGTGCCGATCACGCCGGCCATGGTGCGGCCGCCTTCGGTGCCGCGGTTGCGCGGCGCGTCGCCGTAATAGTCGCCGCCGCTGCCGTAGTAGCGGCCGTCCGCGCCGTAATAGTCGCCGGCGTAGGCATCGCGCCGCGTCGTGCAGCGCGGCGACGAGGCCGGATAGCCGGCCGTTCCGGCGACCGGGATCACCCTGATCACGCGCGCGTAGTCGTAGTAGGCGCCCGGGGAGGCGTTGCCGCCATTGACGACGGGCGTGCCGTACGCAGACCCGTAGGGCTGGCCGTAGGCCTGGGCGGAGGCGGCGCCGCTGGCGGCCAGCGCCGCGGCGAGGAACGGGACGGCAAGGATCGGGTGCGCGACTTTCATGTTGGGCTCCGGCGCCGGGGCGACGCTCGCAGGCATCCTCGGGGCGCACCGGTGAAACGACCCTGAACCCGGCCAGCGCCCCATCGGCGGCGTTCAGTCATGAGGCGGCGAGCGTCGCCTCCACGCTGATCGGGACCGCGCTGAGGGCGCGCGACACGGGACAATGCTTGCCGGCGTCGTCGGCCACCGCGCGGAACCCGGCGGCGTCCAGCCCGGGCACGCGCCCCGTCACCTTGAGCCGGATCGCGGACAGCGACGGGCCGCCTTCCATCGACAGGTCCACCTCGGCGCGCGTGTCCAGCGCTTCCGCCGGATGGCCCTGCTCGGCAAGCTTCGCCGACAGCGCCATCGTGAAGCAGCCGGCATGCGCGGCGGCGATGAGTTCCTCCGGGTTCACGCCCTTGCGGTCGCCGAAGCGCGAGGCGAACCCGTAGGCGGTGTCGGACATCAGGCCGCTTTCCGGCGTGGACAATCGTCCGGCGCCGGACTTCAGGTCGCCTTCCCAGTGGGCGGTGGCATAGCGCGAAATACCCATCGTCTTGCTCCGTGCGAAGGAACGGACAGCCTACGCCCGCCGCCGTGGCGGCCGCGTGGCCGGCGCCGAGGCCGCGCGGCGGCCGCGCTTGACCCCCGCCCGCCGCTGCGGGAGGCTTGTTTCCCCGTGGGGACCGGAGTCCCGCTCATGTCGCATTCGACCGAGCAGCTGCGTACCGAGCACATCCGCAACGTGGCCCTCGCAGGCCACCCCGGCGCCGGCAAGACCCTGTTGTTCGAAGCCCTGCTGCATGCCGGCGGCGCGATCCAGGCGGCAGGCAGCATCGAACGCGGGACCACGGTCTCCGACTTCGACCCGATGGAGAAGGCGCGCGGCCATTCGCTCGATGCCGCGATCGCCGGCATCGACCACGGCGGGATCCGCGTGAACCTCGTCGACACCCCCGGATACCCGGATTTCCGCGGCCCGGCGCTGTCCGCGCTGGCGGCGGTGGAAACCGTCGCGATCGTGGTCGCGGCCGACGCGGGCATCGGCCACGGCACCCGGCGGATGATGGAGCATGCGGCGGCGCGCGGCCTCTGCCGCGCCATCGTCGTCAACCGCATCGACCACGAGGGCGCCGATGCCGGCGCGTTGCTCGAGTCGCTGCGGGCGACGTTCGGGCCCGAAGTGCTGCCGCTGAACCTGCCTGCCGACGGCGGCACGCGCGTGGTCGACTGCTTCGGCGCCGGCGCGGCGGGTTCCGCCGAAGCCACCGATGCCGGTCCGGTCGGGGACTGGCACCAGCGCATCATCGACCAGGTGGTCGAGGTCAACGAGACCGTGATGGACCACTACCTCGACGTCGGCGAAGGCGGCCTCTCGGGCGCGGAGCTGCACGACGCGTTCGAGCAGTGCCTGCGCGAAGGCCACCTGGTGCCGGTGTGCTTCGCGTCGGCGCGCACCGGGGTCGGGGTGAAGGAACTGCTGGGCGTCGCCGAGCGCCTGTTCCCGCACCCGGGCGAGGCCAACCCGCCGCCCTTCGCCAGGGGCGAAGGCGACGCCGCCCAGCCGGTGGTCGCGACGCCCGATCCCGCCGCGCACGTCATCGCCCACGTGTTCAAGATCGGCAACGATCCGTTCGTCGGCAAGATGGGCGTGTTCCGCGTGCACCAGGGCACGGTGCGGCGCGATTCGCAGCTGTTCGTCGGCGACGGCCGCAAGGCGTTCAAGGTCGCGCACCTGTTCAGGCTGCGCGGCAAGGACCACGTCGAGGTCCAGGAAGCCGTCCCCGGCGACATCGCCGCCGTGGCCAAGGTCGAGGACCTGCACTACGACGCCGTGCTGCACGACAGCCACGCCGAGGATCACCTGCACCTGGCGCCGATGGCCTTCCCGCGCCCGATGTTCGGCCTGGCGGTGGAAGCCGCGAGCAAGGGCCAGGAACAGAAGCTCTCCACGGCGCTGCACAAGCTGGCCGAGGAGGACCCCGCCTTCGCCGTGTCCCACGACGCCGAACTCAACGAGACGGTGCTGCGCGGCCTCTCCGACCTGCACCTGCGGGTCATGCTGGACCGCCTGAAGGACCGCTACGGCGTGGAAGTGAAGACCCGTCCGCCGCGCATCGCCTATCGCGAGACCATCGGCGCCCGGGCCGAGGGACACCATCGCCACAAGAAGCAGACCGGCGGCGCCGGGCAGTTCGGCGAAGTGTTCCTGCGCGTCGAGCCGTTGCCGCGCGGCGCCGGCTTCGAATTCGCCGACGAGGTCAAGGGCGGCACGATCCCGGGACAGTTCATCCCCGCCGTCGAGAAGGGCGTGCGCCAGGCGCTGGCGGGCGGCGCGATCGCCGGCTACCCGATGCAGGACCTGCGCGTGGTGGTGTACGACGGCAAGTACCACAGCGTGGACAGCAAGGAGGTCGCGTTCGTCGCGGCGGGGAAGAAGGCGTTCCTGGACGCCGTCGCCAAGGCCAGGCCGCAGGTGCTCGAACCGATCGTCGACCTGGAGGTCGCCGCGCCGGAGCAGCACATGGGCGACATCAGCGGCGGCCTCTCGGCCAAGCGCGCGCGCATCAGCGGCACCGACTCGGCGCGCGGCGGCGAGATCGTCGTGCGGGCGCAGGTGCCGCTGTCGGAGCTGGAAGGCTATGCCGCGGAGCTCAAGTCGGTGACCGCCGGCCGAGGGAGATACTCCTTGGATTTCAGCCACTACGAGCCGGTTCCTGCACAGGTGCAGCAGAAGCTGGTCGAGGCGTACAAGCCTCGGCACGAGGACGAGTGACGTCTCCGGCGGCGGCGTGGCCGCCGCCGCGGCTGGAATACGTCGGCGAAAAACCCGCGAAAAAAGCGCTGCGAGGACTTGGCGTCGGCGCGGACTTGCCCTACATTCCGCTTGCCGAGGGGATTTCCAGGCACCGATTTCAGAATCATTCCCAATCAACCTCACGCGACACACAGGACACATATGGCGAAGAAGAAGGCGACAAAGAAGGCCGCTCCGAAGAAGGCCGCTGCCAAGCCGGCCGCTGCGAAGCAGGCGTCTGCCAAACCCATCAAGGAAGCCCTGGGCAAGAGCGGGCTCGTCTCGTACATCTCCGAGCAGACCGGCGTCGCCTCGCGCGACGTGCGCGCGGTGCTGGGCTCGCTGGAGAGCGCGGTGCACGGTTCGGTCAGCAAGAAGGGCGTGGGTTCGTTCACGCTGCCGGGCCTGCTGAAGATCACCGCCGTCAACGTGCCGGCCAAGCCGAAGCGCAAGGGCATCAACCCGTTCACCAAGGAAGAGCAGTGGTTCGCCGCCAAGCCCGCCTCGGTGAAGGTCAAGGTGCGCCCGCTGAAGAAGCTCAAGGACGCCGCCGCCTGATCGCGACGCTTTCCGCCTGACCGCTGCGCCGGTTCGCCGGCCGCGATCGAAGGAGGCCGGAATCCCCCGCGGATTCCGGCCTTTCTTTTTGCCCCGGCGCGCGTTGGCGGCGCCGTCGCGCGCGCGCTGCTATCGTTGCCGCGCCTTCCCCGATGCCCCGGAAGTGGAGACCCGCCTTGGACCGCAAGATCGCGCTCGCCGCCACCCTCGCCGCCTGCTGCGCGACGCTCGTCGCGTGCGGCACTCGCGACCGCGATGCCGCCGGCGCCAGCACCGGCGGCGACATCGAATCGCCGCTGCCGAAGCCCGAAGCGGGCAGCGGTTCGGTGACCGGCATGCCGGATGCCCCCGGGCCGGGCCACGTCGGCGCACCCGCGACGGAAGGCGATGCGATGCTGCCGGCCGACGATGGCGTCGAGGGGGAGCCGGCGATGCCGACCGACGACACCCTTCCGGCGCCCCCCGACGACGCCACCCAGGTGCCGCCGCCCGCGCAGCCGGCCGCCGAGCCGAGCGCCGCGGATGCCGCCTCGGTCGTGCAGGCGTATTACGCCGCGATCGCCGCGCGCCAGTATCCGCGCGCCTACGCGCTGTGGTCGGGCGGCGGCCAGGCCAGCGGCCAGAGCGCGCAGCAGTTCGCCGGCGGCTTTGCCGACACGGCGTCGGTGTCGGCGGACGTCGGCGCGCCCGGCCGCGTGGACGCCGCCGCCGGTTCGCGCTACGTCGAGATCCCGGTCTCCGTCACCGCGACCCGCCGCGACGGCAGCGTCCATCGCTACGTGGGCGCCTACACGCTGCGGCGCGCGGTCGTCGACGGCGCCACCGACGAACAGCGCGCGTGGCGGATCGCCTCCGCGGACCTGCGCGAGCTGCAGCCCTGATCGAAGGGCGCGCGCCTGATCGAAGGGCGCGCAGCGGGTTCCGCGGTTACAGCTCGAAGCGGTAGCTCAGCTTGACCAGCAGCATCTCGCTGTCGCGCAGCGAGAACGCGTCCCGCAGCTGGCTGGCCTCGTTGCGCGAGAACTCGTCGTAGACGTAGCCGCCGCGCCCGTAGACGACGTACAGGTTGGACAGCGGCGCCAGCTCGTAGCGGTAGCGGACCTGGAAGCCGAGGTTGCGCAGGCTGAAGTCGTCCACGAGGTCGGCCGTCGCCACCGGTGTCCCCTGGTCGTCGGTGCGCCACGCCTGGGTGAGCTTTGCGTCCATGCCGAGGGCCTGCAGCTTGACCCGCAGTTCCTGGCGGTCGCCGATCGTCCAGTTCACGCCCGCGTCGATCTCCACGCCGCGTTCGGAGAAGGTGCCGAACAGGTTGCCGCCCTGCCAGACCATCCAGTTCGGCGAGCGCTCGACGTAGCCGACGACGAACACGTTCAGCGCCTCGCTGAGGTACCAGGTCGGCCTCAGCTGCGCGTTGTACGCGAGCTTGCGGTGGTCGGGGCCGATGCCGCCGGTGTTGACGCCGATGTTGCCGTAGAGCTCCCAGTCGCCCTTGCGGGCCATGTTGCGCTCGTAGAACGCGTTGAAGTTGGGCGGCGTGCGCAGGATGCCGTTGCCGCGCAGCAGGCGGTCGGAATAGCCGGCGGCATTGACGTTGACCTGGGCGTACTCGTTGCCGCCGTCGCGCAGCGTGCTCTGCAGCATCGCGCGGAACTGGCGCTGCAGCGGCAGCCCGTGGTCGTTGTCGTTACCGCTGATGCGCCAGCGCCACTCGCGCGATGCGTACTTCGAGCCTTCCGGCAGCCCGGTGAAGCGGCGCGAGACCTGCCAGTGCGCGTAATTGAGGTTCGGGCGCGACAGGTAGCCGAAGTCGTTGATCTCGAGGTCCGCCCCGAAATGCATGAACAGCCACTGCGAACGCCAGCCGTTGTCGAAGTTGTAGTCGGCCCAGACGGTGGCGCCGCTGCCGCGCGTGGTCGAACCGGCCTGTTCGACCTGGCTGGCGATCACGCGCGTCTGGATGTTCCAGCGGTCGGTCGGGCGCCAGTTGTGGTCCACGCCGTAGACGGTCGCATCGCGGTCCAGGTAGGGATGCTCGACCTGGGTCACCATCATGCCGACGTTCTGGCGATCGTAGTCGCGCACCAGGCGCAGCGCGCGGAACGAGCGGCCGACGGCGTCGGCTTCCTCCGCCGCGAACAGGCCGTACTTGTACGCGCCCAGGCTGCCGTTGAGCTTGACCGCCGCGGTGATGTCGCCCGCGCCGCTGCCGTCGTCCGCCGGGCCGCCGACGCGCCGGGTGTACAGGAGCTGGCTGTTGTCGGACGGCGTGCCGAATTCGAAGATGCCCTGGTTCTCGGTGAAGAACGGGCGCTTGTCGCTGAAGAACGTCTCGTTGGCGTCGAAGTTCACCACCAGGTCGTCGCTCTCGACCTGGCCGAAGTCCGGGTTGATCGCCGCCGTGAGCTGCGTCTGTCCGTTCGGCTTCCAGAAGATGTCCGCGCCCGCATCGGTGTGCTCGCGGCCCGCGACGTTGTCGTACGAAGCGACGGCGTAGGGCGTGATCGCCAGCAGCGACTGGCTGTACACCGGCACCGTCACCTTCTCGAAATCGGACATGAAGCGCGGCAGCGTGAAGCTCGCCGCCGGCCAGGCAAGGCGCTCGCCGGTCGAGCCGACGACGCGGTCGAGGTAGATGCCCATCGTGCGCTTGCCGTCCATGCCCTTGCGCATCGGCGCGATGTACCAGGGGATCAGCATCTCGACCGACCAGGTGTCGCCGTCCTCGGCGACGGCGTGCTGCCAGTTGCCGTCCCAATCCTTGCTGAAGCGCGACTCGTTGGTGATCGTCGCGTCCTGGATGCCGTCGGTCAGGGTGACGGTGAAGTTGTAGCCGCTGCGCCCGTCGCCATCGAAGTCGACCATGAGATTGACGCGATCCACCTGCGCGTCCTGGTCGCGCTGGGTGCGCTGGTAGGTGCGCGGCACCGACGCGGGCTGGGTGTTGCGGAAGGCGATCGCCAGGCCCTCCGGCGTGGCCAGGATCCAGGCCTCCGTGGGGTACGGCGAGGGCGCGCGCGTCAGCGGCTCGACCACGCGGAAGTCGGTGACGTGCTGCGCGCCCTGCCACTCCGAGGGGTCGATGCGCCCGTCGATGTCGACCGTCGCCCAGGCGGGGGCGGCGAGCAGCGACAGGAAGGCGAAGAGCGTGGAGCGGATGCGCATGTCGGGACGATTCGCGTGGGGTGGCGGGATGATCGGGCGCCGAGCGCGCGCCGGCGACTGGCATAGGTCATTGCAACCCTGGCCGAACGGCCGGCATCGGGCCGGCAGCAGGTTCAGGATTTGGGCCCGGCGGGAGGCACGCCCATGCCTGGCGGCGGGGCGACCGGGTTGCGGCGCAGCCACATCCGCCCGGAGCCGAGGTCGAGGGTCACGATCCAGTCCTTGAGGAAGGGCATCCCCAGGTTGCCATCGATGTTCATGTCCGGGGCGAACGCCAGGCCTTCGGCGACGATGCCGTCCGCGACCGGGATGCGGACCGGTTGCGGGCCCTGCGCCGCGGGGTCCAGGCCGAAGACGGCCGCGTAGGGCTTCGAGACCAGCAGCGTGCCGCCGTTGCCGCTGTCGAGCTCGAAGCGCATCGTGCCCTGCGCCGTCGGCACTTCGACGTTCACCGCGAGCGCGAGCCCCTGCACTTCGCGCGACAGCCGGACCGGCAGTTCGCGCGCTGCGGCGATGCGGCGCGCGGCGCTGCCCGGCGACTCGACGTACAGGTGCCCGCCGGCGAAATCCAGGGTGATCGTGCGCCCGGCGAACGCGTCGAGCGCGAGCAGCCCCTCGATCGGCGCCGCGTCCTTCGCGAGCAAGGGCGCCACCTGCATCACCCCGGCGACGGGCGCGACCAGCGGCACGCCGTCGGCCTCGAAGCGGAAGCCGTCGCAACGCGGCATGTCCAGGCGCGTGCCGGTCATCGTGAAGCCGCCGACATTGCCCCAAGGCGCGCAGCCGCCCGCCGCGGCGAATTCGGGCGAGACCACGGTGTGCCCGGCGGCGGTGTCGAAGGCCATCAGGCCGGGGTGGCCGTTGGCGGAGACGCGGACGGCGACGCTGCGGCGATAGGGCTCCAGGCGGAGCACGGCGAGCGGCTCGGCATCCGGAACGGGCGAGGCGGCGGCCGACGCCGCACCAGCGATGGAAGTATCCGGGGAGCCGCCCGACGCCGCCACGGGCAGCGCGAGGACGAGGCCGGCGAGCAGCGGAACTGGACGAAGCATGCGCATGGAGGGGCTCCCGTGACGGACGCGCCATCCTGGGCGCCCCCCTGGACGCCGCCTACTGCCGTCGGTCATTGCAACCGTTTTGCCCACCGCGACATCCCCGCGGCGGGCGCGGCCTCAGCGCTTGGGCGAAAGCATCGTCCCGCGGCACTTCTTCGAGCCGCAGTGGCAGGCCCAGATCTTCTTCATCCGCGCCGTGTGCGGCTCGTCGAGGACGATGCCGTAGTCGTAGGTCAGCTCCTCGCCGGGCTTGATGGCGCGCTTCGCCTCGATGTACACCCGCGATTTGCGCGGGTCGTCCTCGTTCTCGTCCAGCACCGCCTCGCAGTTGGGATCGCAGCTGAAGTTGATCCAACGCGCGCTGTTGCCCTCGTGGTTGGCGTCGATCACCCATTCGTCGTCCAGGGTGAACAGGAAGGTGTGGCCGCTGTCCGGGTCCGCCGTGTCGTCCGCGTCGACCTCTTCGTGGGTGCGGCGGCGCCCCTTGTACTCGATGACGCGCTCGCCCTTGGCGATCGGCTGCAGGGCGAACACGCCGTTGCCATGGATGCGGGACTTGCGGGCGACGATCTTGCGGGGCATGCGGGCGACCTGCGTGGAAACGGACATTGTCGCCGCTCGGGCGTGAAGCTGCCATGGGAGATGGCCGGTTGCAGCCGCAGGCTGCGTTCCTGCCTGCTTCTTCCCCGAGTCCAGACCCGCATGTTCCGCCACATTGCGCTTCGATCGACCACCCTCCCGCTCGCCCTCCTGGCGCTCGCGGCCGCCTGAAGGTCGCCGGCATGGACGAAGCCGAATGGCTGCGCTATACGGCGACGCTGCATGCGCGCCCGCCGATGCCGGACTTCAACGTGCGCGCGATGTCCGAGTCGGACCGCCGCGCGCTGTACCGCTTCATCCGCGCGCTCGGCCCGGCCGGCGAGCCGGCCCCGGCATACCTGCCGCCCGGCACCGAGGCGCCGCTGCCCTACGTCAAGTGGATGCTGCCCGCGCCGCCGGCGGCTGCCCCCGCGGCGGGCTGAACCCCGGCCCGCGCGGCCGATGGCCGGCGGGTGGCGAAAACCGTACAATTTCGGTCCCGATTAGCACCGCCCGCCCGGGCCTCCGGCCATGCTTCGCGTCACCCGCCTCACCGACTACGCCACCGTCGTCCTGACCGTGCTCGCCGCGCGCGGGGGCTCGGTGCTGAGCGCGTCGCAACTGGCCGAAGCCGCGGGACTGGAGACGACCACCGTCGCCAAGGTGCTCAAGCCGCTGGCGCAGGCCGGGCTGGTCGAAGGCCTGCGCGGCGCGGCCGGCGGCTATCGCCTCGCCCGCGACGCGGCGGCGATCACGCTGGTCGAGGTGGTCGAGGCGATGGAGGGTCCGCTGCGCATGACCGAATGCAGCATCCACGCCGGCAACTGCGGCATCGAGGCGTCGTGCGGCGTGCGCGCCAACTGGCGCCGCATCAACGACGTGGTCGCCGATGCGCTGCGCGGCGTGACCCTCGCGCAGATGCTCGCGCCGCCGCCGGCGACCCGCGTCGCCGTACGCGCGTCCCGCAAGCCGATTCCCGCGGCCCTCGCCTCCTGAGATCCGAGATGTCCAACGCCGCCGCCAATACCGAGATCCTGCAGCAGCTGGGCCGTCGCTACGACGCCGGCTTCGTCACCGACATCGAGTCCGATTCGCTGCCGCCGGGCCTGTCGGAGGACACCGTGCGCGCGCTGTCGGCGCGCAAGGGCGAGCCCGGGTGGATGACGGACTGGCGCCTGGCCGCATACCGCCACTGGCTCACGATGCAGGCGCCGCACTGGGCGAAGCTGCAGATCGGCCCGATCGACTTCCAGGCGATCAGCTATTACTCCGCGCCCAAGGGACCGAAGTACAAGTCGCTCGACGACGTGCCGAAGGAGCTCCTCGAGACCTACGACAAGCTGGGCGTGCCGCTGCACGAGCGCGCCAAGCTCGCCGGCGTGGCGGTGGACGCGGTGTTCGACTCGGTCAGCGTCGGCACCACGTTCCGCAAGGAGCTGGCGGAGAAGGGCGTCATCTTCTGCTCGATGTCCGAGGCGATCCGGGAGCATCCGGAACTGGTGCAGCGCTACCTCGGCAGCGTCGTGCCGGTGGGCGACAACTACTTCGCCGCGCTCAACTCGGCGGTCTTCTCCGACGGTTCGTTCGTGTTCATCCCGGCGGGGGTGCGTTGCCCGATGGAGCTGAGCACCTATTTCCGGATCAACGCCGGCCACACCGGCCAGTTCGAGCGCACGCTGATCGTCTGCGAGGACCGCGCCGAGGTCTCCTACCTGGAGGGCTGCACCGCGCCGATGCGCGACGAGAACCAGCTGCACGCCGCGGTGGTCGAGCTGGTCGCGCTCGAGGACGCGAAGATCAAGTATTCGACGGTGCAGAACTGGTACCCGGGCGACGAGAACGGCGTCGGCGGCATCTACAACTTCGTCACCAAGCGCGCGGAATGCCGCGGCGCGCGCAGCAAGGTCGTGTGGACCCAGGTCGAGACCGGCTCGGCGATCACCTGGAAGTACCCGTCGTGCGTGCTCCTCGGCGACGACTCGGTCGGCGAATTCCATTCCGTCGCGCTGACGCACCAGCGCCAGCAGGCCGACACCGGCACCAAGATGATCCACCTCGGCAAGCGCACCAAGTCGAAGATCGTGAGCAAGGGCATCAGCGCGGGGCGCGGGCAGAATTCCTACCGCGGGCTGGTGAAGGTCGAGCGCAGCGCCGAGGGCGCGCGCAACCACACCCAGTGCGACTCGCTGCTGATCGGCAAGCAGTGCGGCGCGCACACCTTCCCGTACATCGAGGTCAAGCACCCGACGGCCACCGTCGAGCACGAGGCCACCACGTCCAAGATCAGCGACGACCAGCTGTTCTACTGCCGTTCCCGCGGCATCGGCGAGGAGGACGCGGTGTCGATGATCGTCGACGGCTTCTGCAAGCAGGTGTTCCGCGAGCTGCCGATGGAATTCGCGGTCGAGGCCAAGAAGCTGCTCGAGGTCTCCCTGGAAGGCGCGGTCGGATAAGGAACGAAGATGCTGAAGATCGACAACCTCCACGCGTCCATCGGCGGCCGCGAGATCCTCAAGGGCCTCACCCTGGAGGTGAAGCCCGGCGAGGTGCACGCCATCATGGGGCCGAACGGCGCGGGCAAGTCCACGCTGGGCAACGTGCTGTCGGGCCGCGCCGGCTACGACGTCACCGCCGGCACCGTGTCCTTCGAAGGCCGCGACCTGCTTGCGCGCGAGCCGGAGGAGCGCGCCGCCGACGGCGTGTTCCTCGCGTTCCAATATCCGGTCGAGATCCCCGGCGTCAACAACACCTATTTCCTGCGTAGCGCGCTCAACGCGCAGCGCCGGGCGCGCGGCGAGCCCGAGCTCGACTCGATGCAGTTCCTGAAGAAGGTGCGCGAGAAACTCGCGGTGCTGCACCTCGACGACCGCCTGCTGCAGCGCGGCGTCAACGAGGGCTTCTCCGGCGGCGAGAAGAAGCGAAACGAGATCTTCCAGCTGGCCGTGCTCGAGCCGAAGCTGGCGATCCTGGACGAGACCGACTCGGGCCTCGACATCGACGCGCTCAAGGCCGTCGCCGACGGCGTCAACGCGCTGCGCTCGCCCGACCGGGCCTTCCTCGTCATCACCCATTACCAGCGCCTGCTCGACTACATCAGGCCCGACGTGGTGCACGTCCTGGCCGACGGCCGCATCGTCGAGACCGGCGGCCCCGGCCTCGCCCTCGAGCTCGAGCAGCACGGCTATGCGTGGCTGAAGGATCGCGTCGCGCCGGAGGCCGCCGCGCGATGAGCGCCCTGCTCGACTCGTTGGCGGCGGCCTTCTCCGGGGACGACCCGGCGCGGCGCGCGGCGCTCGACGAGGCGCTGCGCGACGGCCTGCCGCCGCCGCGCGCCGAAGCCTGGAAGTACACGTCGCTGCGCGCGCTGGAGCGCCGCAGCTTCGCGCCGGCCGCGGCGCAGGCACCGGTGGCGCTCGACGCCGCCGCGGCGGCCGCCATCGCCGCCATTCCCGCGCCGCGCATGGTGTTCGTGAACGGCCGCTTCGATGCGGAGCGATCCGACCTGTCCGCGCTGCCCGCGACGGCGACCCTGCGTTCGCTGCCCGCCGTGCTGGCCGATCCCGACGCGCGCGCCGCGAACTTCATGCAGCGCCGCCATGCGCGCCCCGACGAAGTGTTCGCGCGCCTCAACGCCGCGCTCGCCGCCGACGGCTTCGTCCTCCGCCTCGCGGAGAACGCGCGCCTCGCCGCGCCGCTGCACGTCGTGTTCGCCGGCGCGCCCGCCGGCGCGGACCAGGCCTGGCACCTGCGCCACTTCGTCGAACTGCGCCGCGGCGCGGAAGCCGCGATCGTCGAGCACCACGTCGCGCTCGGCGACCACGCGCACCTCGGCAACGCCCTGCTCCATGTCCACCTCGCCGCCGGCGCGCAACTGCAGCACGTCCGCGTGCAGGCCGAAGCCGCGCGCGCCACGCTGGTCGCGCGCACCGACGCCGTCCTCGCGCGCGGCGCGCAGTACCACCGGCTCGACCTCGAGCTCGGCGCGGCCCTCTCGCGCCACGAACTCAACGTGCGCCTCGAAGGCGAAGGCGCGATGCTGCTCGCGAACGGCGTCCAGCTCGCCGACGGTCGCCGCCACGTCGACACGCGCCTCGGCATCGAGCACATCGCCCGCGACGCCGCCTGCGACCTGGCCTGGCGCGGCATCGCCGCGGGCCGTGCGCGCGCCGTGTTCCATGGGGGCATCACCATCCGCCCCGGCGCCGACGGCAGCGACGCCCGCCTGTCGAACAAGAACCTGCTGCTGTCCGACCAGGCCGAGGTCGACAGCCAGCCGGTGCTCGAGATCCATGCCGACGAGGTCAAGGCCGCGCACGGCGCCACCGTCGGCCAGCTCGACCCGACCGCCATGTTCTACCTGCGCTCGCGCGGACTGCCGGAAGCCGAGGCGCGGCGCCTGCTCACCGCCGCGTTCTGCCACGAGGCGCTCGCCCCGTTCGATCCGGCGCTGCGGACCCCCGCCGCGGCCGCCCTCGACCGCGCCCTCGCGACGCTGGAATCCGCCGCATGAACGCCTCCGCCGCCGCGCCGCGCGAGGGCGTCGACTGGGCGCGCGTCCGCGCCGACTTCCCGCTGCTCGCGCGCATGGTCCACGGCAAGCCGCTGGTGTACTTCGATTCCGCCAACACCGGGCAGAAGCCGCTCGCGGTGATCGAGGCGGTGGACGGGTTCTACCGCCGCCACAACGCCAACGTCAGCCGCGCGGTGCACGCACTGGGTGCCGAGGCGACCGAGGCCTACGAGGGAGCACGCGCGAAGCTGGCGGGGCACCTGGACGTGCGCGCCGAGGACCTGGTGCTCACCAGCGGCACGACCTTCGCGCTCAACCTCGTCGCGTATTCGTGGGCGCTGCCGCGGCTCGGGCCCGGCGACGCGATCCTGCTCACGCGCATGGAGCACCACGCCAACATCGTCCCCTGGCAGCTCGTCGCCGCGCGCACCGGCGCGACGATCAAGGTCGCCGAACTGCTCCCCGACGGCTCGCTCGACCTGGACGGGCTGCAGGCCGCGATGACGCCCGACGTGAAGCTCCTCGGCGTGACCCACGTGTCGAACGTGCTGGGCACCGTGAATCCCGTGCGCGAGATCTGCCGCATGGCGCGCAAGCGCGGCATCGCCACCGTCGTCGACGGTTCGCAGGCGCTGCCGCACATGGCGGTGGACATCCCGGCGATCGGCTGCGACTTCTACGCGTTCACCGGCCACAAGATGTGCGGCCCCACCGGCACCGGCGGGCTCTGGGCGCGCCGCGAGCACCTGCAGGCGATGCCGCCGTTCCTCGGCGGCGGCGAGATGATCCGCGAAGTCCGCTTCGACGGCACCGTGTACGCCGATCCGCCGCACCGCTTCGAGGCCGGCACGCCGAACATCGCCGGCCACGTCGGCCTCGGCGCGGCCGTCGACTACCTGGACGCCATCGGCATGGACGCGGTCGCGGCGCGCGAGCGCGAGCTGCACGCGCACCTCGAGGAGGAAATGCGCAAGGTCGACGGCCTGCGCATCGTCGGCGAGGCGCCGGGCAAGGCGGCCGTCACGTCGTTCCTCGTCGAAGGCGCGCACGCGCACGACCTCGCCACGCTCCTCGACCTGGAAGGCGTCGCGGTGCGCTCCGGCCACCACTGCGCGCACCCGCTGATGCATTTCTACGGCGTGCCGGCCACCTGCCGCGCGTCGCTCGCCTTCTACAACACGCACGCCGAGGTGGAGGCGTTCGCCGCCGCGCTGCGCAAGGTCCGGAACCTGCTCGCATGAGCGCCGCCACGGCCCCGACCGCGCTCTCGTTCCGCGCGGCCACCGACGACGACGTGGCCGCGATCGTGGCGCTCGTGACGTCCGCCTACCGCGGCGAAGCCAGCCGCGCCGGCTGGACCACCGAAGCCGACCTGCTCGACGGCAACCGCATCGACCCGGATGTCCTCCGCGCCGACATCGCGCGCGATCGCAGCCGGGTGCTGCTCGCGTCGCACGGGGGCGAGCTGGTGGGCTGCGCGCATGTCGCGATCGAGGGCGACGCCGGCTATTTCGGCATGTTCGCGGTGCGTCCGGTGCTGCAGGGCGGTGGCCTCGGCAAGGCGGTGCTCGCCGAAGCGGAACGCATCGCGCGCGACGAGTGGGGCCAGTCGACCATGCGGATGACGGTGATCGACCTGCGCGACGAGCTGATCGCGTGGTACGAGCGCTGCGGCTATCGCCGCACCGGGATCAAGAAGCCTTTCCCCGCGGTCGACCCGCGCTTCGGCATCCCGAAGCGGGACGACCTGCGCTTCGAGGTCCTCGAAAAACCGCTGTAGAGCCGTACGGAGGCAAAGGATGGGCGACTGGGTTCGGGTCTGCGGGACGTCGGAGCTGCTGCCGGGCGAGAAGACCGTCGCCTGGGACGGCGATGTCGCGATCCTGGTGGTGAACTACGACGGCGACTATTACGCCCTCGAGGACGTCTGCAGCCACGAGGACTTCGAGCTGTCGGCCGGATGCTTCGACGGCGACGAGGCGACGATCGAATGCGTGCTGCACGGCTCGAAGTTCGACGTGCGCGACGGCCGGGCGCTCAATCCCCCCGCCTATTCCCCCGCCGTCCGGTTCCCGGTGAAGGTCGAGGACGGGGCGGTCTGGACCCGGGACGATCGCGATTGAGACCGCCGGCGGATCGATGAGATTGGTGTTGCGAATCATTCTCATTGCGGAATAGAATGGCGCCGCGGCCCGAGAGGCCACCCATTCATCCAGGCGATCCGCCCATGTCCCCGATCCAGCGCCGCAAGCACGCGGCTCCTTCGCGCTCCCCGTCCCCGGCGTCCCTTCCCCTCGCCGCCGCCCTGATGACCGGCCTGGCCCTGGCTGCACCGCTGGCGGCTTCCGCCCAGGACGCCCACGCGGCCACCGGGTCCACCGAGCCGACCGGCGGTCCCTCCGCTTCGGGCCAGGTCCGGACGCTGGGCAAGGTCGAGGTCGTCGGCGACGCCGTGCCGCGCGACCGGCCGGCTTCGCCGAAGTTCACCCAGGTCCTGCAGGACACCCCGCAGACCATCGAAGTCATCGGCAAGGAACTGCTGCAGCAGCAGGGCGCCACGACGCTGACCGAAGCGCTGCGCAACAGCCCGGGCGTCGGCACCTTCTATGCGGGCGAGAACGGCGCCACCAGCACCGGCGACACGCTCTACATGCGCGGCTTCGACAGCTCGAGCAGCCTCTTCGTCGACGGCGTGCGCGACCTCGGCGCGATATCGCGCGACCTGTTCAACATCGAACAGGTGGAAGTCGTGAAGGGCCCGGCCGGTACGGACACCGGCCGCTCGGCGCCGACCGGCGCGATCAACATGGTGACGAAGCGCGCCAACCTGTCCGAGGGCACGTCCGCGAGCGCCTCGTTCGGCGCGGACGGCCAGCGCCGCGCCACCGCCGACCTCAACGCGACGCTGGGCGCCACCAGCGCGTTGCGCGTCGACGCACTCTGGCAGGACAGCGACGTCGCCGGCCGCGACCGGGTGAACAACGCGCGGCGCGGCATCGCGCCCTCGCTGGGCTTCGGCCTCGGCACACCCACGCGGGTGTACCTCGACCTGCTGTACGTGCGGCAGGACAACATCCCCGACGGGTTCGTCCCCACCATCGGCCTGCCCGCGTGGCTGCCGCAACCCGGCCTGGAGCAGCTCGCGGGCCATCCGGTCGATCCGCGCAACTACTACGGCAGCCCGCTCGACCACGAAGACGCGACCGCGAAGACGGCGACGCTGCGCGTCGAGCACGACGTGTCCGCGGCGCTGAAGCTGACCAACACCCTGCGCTGGGGCAGCACGCGCCAGGACTACTTCATCACCTCCTACACCGCGACCGGCGGCAACGCGGGCAACGCGCAGGCGGGCAACATCCGCTGGACCGACAGGGACGACCTGTCGACCTACACCCTGCAGCGCAGCAACTTCAGCACGCGCGACCAGGAGAACCGCATCCTCACCGACCAGTTGAACGTGCGCGCGGACTTCAACACCGGAACGGTCGCGCACTTCCTCACCACCGGGCTGGAGCTGACGCGCGAGGAACAGTCGGCGAACGCCATCGCCACCAGCGGCAGCCTGCCGCCGATCGGACTGTACGATCCGGACTGGACCGGCGCGGGCACGCTCGAGGCCCATCGCAGCGGCGCGGTGTCGGACGGGCGGACCGACACCGCGGCGGCCTACCTCTTCGACACGCTGAAGTTCGGCGACCGCTTCCTGCTGAGCGCCGGCGTCCGCGCCGACCGCTACGCCACCGACTACACGGCGACCGCGGTCTGCACCACGACGGTCCCGCTGCCGCGCAACGGCGTCGCCTGCCCCGCAGGCGTCCAGAACGGCACCGTGGTGCCGAGCGCCGACCTGCGGGCCACCGGCACGCTGCTCAACTACAAGCTCGGCGCCGTCTACAAGCCGGTCGAGGCGCTGAGCCTGTACGCGAACGCCGCGCTGTCGCAGCAGCCGCCCGGCGGCGCCAACTTCAGCCTGAGCACGGCGGCCAACAGCGCCGACAACCTCGACAACGAACCGCAGAAGGCGCGGACCTACGAGGCCGGCGCGAAGTGGGCCCTGGTCCCGCGCGGCGCCACCCTCAACGTGGCACTGTTCCGCACCGACGTGAGCAACGAGATCGTCGCGGACCCGAGCGCGCCCGGCGGCTACGCCCAGACGGGCCGGAAGCGCGTCCAGGGGATCGAAGCGTCCATCGTCGGCAGCATCACCGATCACTGGGACCTGTCCCTCGGCATCCTGCACCAGGACGCCAAAGTGCGCGAAGGCAGCAATGTCGCGGCGGACGGCACCGACAACCTGACGTACACGCCCGCCGACGCCGCCACCGGCTGGAGCAGCTACCGCTTCGACTCCGGCCTGACCGTCGGCGGCGGCATCCGCTACACCTCGGGCCTGCACAAGGGCACCGACGGGGCTGTCGGCACGCCGGCCTACACCAAGCCGTGGATCGTGTACGACGCGGTGGTGTCGCTTCCGGTCGGGGACCGCCTGACCCTGCGCCTCAACGCCTACAACCTCTTCGACAAGCGCTACGTGGCGTCGATCAACAAGAGCGGCTACCGCTACGCTCCGGGCACGCCGCGGACGTTCTTGCTGAGCGCCGATTTCGTCTTCTGAGGAAGCCGCCATGTTGCTGCACATCCCCGGCGTGCTCGACCGCGACCAGCTCGCGCGCATCCGCTCGGCACTCGACGGCGCCGAGTGGGTGGACGGCCGCCAGACCGTCGGCGCGCAAGGCGCGCAGGTCAAGCGCAACCTGCAGCTCGCCGAGGATTCGCCCTTGCGACGCGAACTCGGCGCCATGGTGCTGGCGGTGCTGGCCCGCAACCCGCTCTATTTCGCCGCGGCCCTGCCCCTGCGCACGCTGCCCCCGCGCTTCAACCGCTACGAAGGCGGCGGCACCTACGGCGCGCACGTGGACGGTGCGGTGATGGCCCTCCCCCCGGATGGCGCCGACGCCGCGCATGCGTTGCCCGGCCAGGCCGGCTACGTGCGCAGCGACCTTTCGTGCACGCTGTTCCTGAGCGAACCGGAGGAATACGACGGCGGCGGCCTCGTCGTCGACGACACCTACGGCGAGCACGAAGTGAAGCTGCCCGCCGGCGACCTCATCCTCTACCCGTCGAGCAGCCTGCACCGCGTCGAGCCGGTGACGCGCGGTGCACGCATCGCCTCGTTCTTCTGGATCCAGAGCATGGTGCGCGACCTGGAGAAGCGGCGCCTGCTGTACCAGCTCGACACCTCGATCCAGGCCCTGTCCGCGCCGGGTGCCGGCCTGCCGTCGGACAGCCGCGACGCCCTCGTGGGCCTGACCGGCATCTACCACAACCTCCTGCGCCGCTGGGCGGAGACCTGACCGACACCATGACCACGCCAATCAAGACAAGCCCATCGGCATCGCCCCGTCCCGCCGCCCGCCCGCGCGGCGGCCACCGGACCTACCGCTGGATCCGCCAGCTGCACCTGTGGATCGGCGCCTGGGGCGCCATCGCCGCGATCGTCTACGGCTACACCGGCCTGGTGATGAACCACCGCATGGGCGACAACGCGTGGCCGCAGGGCGAGAGCACGGAAGCCGGGCGCGCGATGCTCGAAGTGCCCGCGGAAGCGCGCACGTCCGCCGAGGACCTGTCGAAGTGGCTGCTGCAGTCGCAGGGCCTCGACGCGCAGACGATCCGCAAGGGCGCCCCGCGCGGCGCGCGCGAAGGGGCGCCGGAACAATGGAACCTGTCCGGCGGCAATGCGCGCGCCTCCTGGGCGCTGCAGTACAAGCCCGGCGACGCGACCGCCGAGATCAAGCACAACCGCCAGGACTGGCTCGCCGCGTTCAACCGGCTGCACAAGGCCGTCGGCGGCGGTTTCGCGTGGGTGCTCCTCGCCGACAGCTTCGCGATCGCGATGCTGCTGCTGGGGTTGTCCGGCATCTGGATGTGGGCGCGCGGCCGCACCCCCGGGCAGCTCGTGCTGAGCGTGTTCGGCGTGTCGCTGCTGGTGCTGCTGCTGGTGCTCGGGCCCGCCCTGGCCTGAGCGCGGTTCAGTCGACAGCGCCTTCCGACGCGTCGGCCTCGGCGCCGGTGCCGGCAGGCGCGATGCGGATGACCAGCAGTTCGCCTCCCCCGTCGAGCGGGTAGCGCCGCCGCGCGGCGGAGGCGCCGGGCAGGAGCAGCGTGTCGCCTTGCGCCGCTTCCAGCGCGCCCTCGCCTCCCGCGCCGCAGCGCAGGCGCCCCGCCAGCACGTAGACCGCCCAGGTGCTTCCGGGATCGGCGAACAGGAGCATCGAGCCGACCAGCGGCCGATGCCACAACTGCGCGTCGACCGCATCGCGGCGCCACATCAGGTTGAAGTCGCGGGTGGGCCCGTCGACGAGCTCGCCGCGCAGCGCCCGCTCCCCCGCGAAGCGCAGGCGGTCGTGCGGCGGATGCAGTTCGACCAGCGCACCGTCGTCGAAACGCAGGCGCAGCCCGTTGCCCGATAGCAGCACGAGTTCGCGGTCGACGCCGGGGAACGCCGAGAACGGCGCGTCCTCGTCGATCTCCGCGATCGACAGGCGCCAGTCCCAACCGGCGCCACCCGGCGATGGCCGGGCATGCACTTCCCGCGTCCAGCCCGCGCCGTTGCGCCAGCGTTCGCGCCGGTAATCCTGCGCACGCAACAGGCGCGGCGCGTCGTTCGCGTGGTCCATGCGCGCAGTGTAGCCAAGCCGGGTGCGCGACCGCCGGCCCCGGCGAGGGGGATCGGGCCGACGGCCGCGCGAAGCTCACTTCTTCGCCGGCCGCGCGGCGGGGCGCGCCGCGCCGCGCGCAGGGCGCTGCACGGCCGGCGCGCCCGCGCCGAAGCTGATGCGGTCGCGGTTCCTCTCCACCGTCTTCAGCCCGATCCCCTTGACCTGGGCCAGCTGCTCCGGCGTGTGGAAGGCGCCATGCGCCTTGCGGTACGCGACGATCGCCTCCGCCTTCGAGCGGCCGATGTTCAGCAGGCCCGCGTCGATCGCCGCGGCGTCGGCGGTATTGATGTTGACGCGGTCGGCAGCCGCGGCGATGCCCGGCGCGGTGCCGCCCAGCAGCGCGCTGGCGGCAAGCAGCATGCCCAGGGTGAGCGAGCGTGGCACGGCGGTGAAGGTCTTCATGGCGTTTCCTCTCTCCGTTGGCGGGTGTGGGGCCAGTCTCCGCGCGCTCCGCGCCGCGCGGCATCGGCGAACCCCGCTTCCGGCGCCGGGAAAACGCCGCGTCACGGGTAGGAAAAGGCCCCCCGGCGCCCCCGGGCGTAGAATCGACGGCCTGATCCAGCTTCCGGGACTCCGCGATGCCAGCCAGCCAGTTCGATGCCGCGCGCGCCGACCGTTTCGTTTCCGCCAAGTGGGACGACGACATCGTCCCGCGCCTGGTCGAGTACATCCGCATCCCGAACAAGTCGCCGATGTTCGACGCCGACTGGGTCGCGCACGGCCACATGGACGCCGCGGTCGCGCTGATGGAAGGCTGGGCGAAGGCGCAGCCGATCGACGGGCTGGTCGTCGAGGTCGTGCGCCTGGAAGGCCGCACGCCGCTGATCTACCTCGAAGTCCCCGCCACCGGCCCGTCTGTCGGCGACGACTGCGTGCTGCTCTACGGCCACCTGGACAAGCAGCCGGAGATGACCGGCTGGGACGACGACCTCGGGCCGTGGACGCCGGTGATCAAGGGCGACCGCCTGTACGGCCGCGGCGGCGCGGACGACGGCTACGCGATCTTCGGCTCGCTCGCCGCGCTGATGGCGCTGCGCGAGCAGGGTGCGCCGCACGCGCGCTGCGTGATCCTGATCGAGGCCTGCGAGGAATCGGGCAGCTACGACCTGCCCGCGTACGTCGACCACCTCGCCGGGCGCATCGGCAAGCCGTCGCTCGTCGTGTGCCTGGACTCCGGCTGCGGCAACTACGAGCAGCTGTGGTGCACGACCTCGCTGCGCGGCCTCGCCGGCGGCAACCTGACCGTGAAGGTGCTCGAGGAAGGGGTGCACTCGGGCGATGCCTCCGGCATCGTGCCTTCGAGCTTCCGCCTGCTGCGCCAGCTGCTGTCGCGCATCGAGGACGAGGACACCGGGCGCATCCTGCTCGACGGACTGCATGCGCCGGTACCCGACGACCGCCGGGCGCAGGCGTCGAAGGTCGCCGAAGTGCTGGGCGACGAGGTGTACGACAAGTTCCCGCTGCTGCCCGGGATGACGCCGATGTCGGACAAGCTCGACGAACTCGTGCTCAACCGGACGTGGCGCCCGGCGCTGTCCATCACCGGCGCCGACGGCATCCCGCCGCTGGCCTCGGCCGGCAACGTGCTGCGGCCGCAGACGTCCGTGAAGCTGTCGCTGCGCCTGCCGCCCACGCTCGACGGCAAGCGCGCCGGCGAACTGCTGAAGGAAGCGCTGCTGCGCGACCCGCCGAACGGCGCGCACGTCACCCTCGACCTCGAGAAGGCGTCCACGGGCTGGAACGCGCCGGCGATGGCGCCCTGGCTGGAACGCGCGATCGGCACCGCGAGCGAGGAGTTCTTCGGCGCGCCCGCGATGTACATGGGCGAAGGCGGCTCGATTCCCTTCATGGGCATGCTCGGCGAGAAGTTCCCCGGCGCCCAGTTCATGATCACCGGCGTGCTCGGCCCGCACTCGAACGCGCACGGGCCCAACGAGTTCCTGCACATCCCGATGGGCAAGAAGGTCACCGCTTCCGTGGCCCGCGTCGTCACCGACCACCATGCCGCCAGCCTGCGCGGCGAGACCGGCGGCGGAAAGGCCGCGCTGCCCGGCACCAGCGACCGCGGCGACCACGGCTGCTGCTGAGCGGCGGCGCGATCCGCCGCCGCGGCCGCGGCTCAGCTGCGGCCGTAGGCGTCCTCGTAGCGGACGATGTCGTCCTCGCCGAGGTAGTCGCCCGACTGCACCTCGATCAGCTCGAGCACGTCCGCCCCGGGATTCTCGAGGCGGTGCTTCGCGCCGATGGGGATGTACGTCGACTGGTTCGCGTGCAGTTCGAACACGTCGTCGCCGCGGGTGACGCGCGCGATGCCGCTGACCACGATCCAGTGCTCGGCGCGCCGCGTGTGCGACTGCAGCGACAGCGACGCACCCGGCTTGACCTTGATGCGCTTGACCTGGAAGCGCTCGCCCGCGTCGACGGAGTCGTAGCTGCCCCAGGGGCGGTGCACCTCCCGATGCAGCGCAGCCTGGGAGCGCTGCCCGGCCTTGAGCATCGCGACGACGTCCTTGACCTGCTGCACCTTGTCCTTGCGCGCGACGAGCACGGCGTCGTCGGTTTCCACCACGACGATGTCGTCCACGCCGACCAGCGCGACGAGCCGGCGCGCGTAGGCGTAGCTGTTGCGGCTGTCGACGGCGACGACGTCGCCATGGCGGGCGTTGCCGTCGGCGTCGCGCTCGGCCACGTCCCACAGTGCCGACCAGGAACCGACGTCGTTCCAGCCGATGTCCACCGGCAGCACCATCGCCGTGTCGGTGCGCTCCATCACCGCATAGTCGATGGATTCGGCGGGGGTGGCTTCGAACGCGGCGGCGTCGAGGCGGATGAAATCGCCGTCGCGGCGCGCGGCGGCGAACGCGGCGCGCGCGCCCTCGAGGATGTCGGGGCGGAAGCGGCCCAGCTCGGCGAGGTAGCGCGAGGCGCGGAACAGGAACATGCCGCTGTTCCAGTAATAGCCGCCCGCGTCGAGGTATCGCTGCGCGGTGGCGGCGTCGGGCTTTTCGACGAAGCGCAGCACCTTGCGGACGCCCGCGGCGCCGGGGTCGGCTTGGATGTAGCCGAAGCCGGTCTCGGGCGCAGTCGGCACGATGCCGAACGTCACCAGCGCCCCCGCCGCGGCGGCGGGCGTGGCGGCGAGCACCGCGCGGCGGAACGCCTCGACGTCGCGCACGACGTGGTCCGACGGCAGCACGAGCAGCAGCGGATCCCCGCCGGCTCCGGCTTCCTGCTGCGCCTGCAGCGCGGCGGCCGCGATGGCCGGCGCGGTGTTGCGGCCCGCCGGCTCCAGCACGATCGCAGGCGCCGGCGCGCCTGCCTGGCGCAGTTGCTCGGCCACCAGGAAGCGGTGGTCCTCTCCGGCGACCACGATGGGCCGGGCGTGCGCCAGCGGCGCCACGCGCGACCACGTCGCCTGCAGCATCGTCTCCTCGCCGGCGAGCGGCAGGAACTGCTTCGGATAGGCCTCGCGCGACAGCGGCCACAGCCGCGTCCCCGACCCGCCCGACAGCAGCACCGGTTGCAGATCCGTCACGCGCACCTCCCGGCGAACATGGCGGCAGTTTACCCTGTGCGCCCGGCCCTTCCGGCCCTGGAGCCACGATGCCGAACGACACACCGCCGCCGACCGATCCCGGGGACCCGCGCGCCCGATCGCGCCTCGCATGGGCGCGCGAAGCGCTCGCCGCGCCCGATGCGGCGCTGGAACGCGCGTCCATGGACGCCGGCTTCCGCAGCTACTGGCGAACCGGTGGCGGAAACGGGCCCTCGCGCATCGTGATGGATTCGCCGCCCGACCGCGAGGACGTGCGTCCGTGGCTGCGCATCCGCGACCTGCTCGAAGCGGGCGGCGTGCGCGTGCCGCGCGTGCTCGCGCGCGACGTGGACGCCGGCTTCCTGCTGCTCGAGGACCTCGGCACGCAGACGCTGCTGCAGGTGATCGACGACGGCACCGCCGATGCGCTGTTCGACGCCGCCATCGACCAGCTGCTGCGCCTGCAGGCGATCGCCCCGCCCGCGGACCTGCCCGCCTACGACGAAGCCCTGCTCGCGCGCGAGCTGCGCCTGTTCGACGAGTGGTTCCTCGGCCGCCACCTCGGCCTGGCGCTCGACTGCGGCGACATGGAGACGCTCGACCTCGCGTTCCGCCGCCTCGTCGACGCCGCGCTCGCGCAGCCGCGGGTGCTGGTGCACCGCGATTTCATGCCGCGCAACCTGATGCCCGCGGGCGACGGACTCGCGGTGCTCGATTTCCAGGACGCCGTCGCCGGCCCGATCGCCTACGACGCGCTGAGCCTGTTCAAGGACGCCTTCCTGTCGTGGCCGCCGGAACGCGTGCAGGGCTGGCTCGCGCGCTACCACGCCCGCGCCGCCGCGGCCGGCCTGCCGGTGCCGCCCTTGCCGCGCTTCCTGCGCGACGCCGACCTGATCGGCGTGCAGCGCCACCTCAAGGTGCTCGGCATCTTCGCGCGCCTGCACCATCGCGACGGCAAGCCGAAGTACATCGCCGACGCGCCGCGCTTCCTCGCCTACCTCGGCGAGGCGCTGCCGCGGCACCCGGAACTCGCGCCGCTGCGCGACTTCCTCGATCGCCGCGTGCTCCCCGCATTCGATGCGCACGCCCCGGGCGCGGCGGCGGCACCGCGCGCATGAAGGCGCTGGTCTTCGCCGCCGGCCTCGGCGAGCGCATGCGCCCGCTCACCGACGCCACGCCCAAGCCGCTGCTGGAAGCGGGCGGAAAGCCGCTGGTCGCCTGGCACCTCGAGAAGCTCGCCGCCATCGGCGTGCGCGACGTCGTCGTCAACACCAGCTGGCTGGCGGACCAGTTCCCCGCAATTCTCGGCGACGGATCGCGCTGGGGCCTGCGCCTGCACTTCGCGTACGAAGGCCCGACCGCGCTCGAGACCGGCGGCGGCATGCTCAATGCCCTGCCGGTGCTCGCCGACGGCGGCGACGCGGCGTTCATCGCGGTCAACGGCGACGTCTGGAGCGACGTCGACTACGCGGCGCTGGCGGAAGCACCGCGCGGCGATGCGCGGCTGGTGCTGGTGGACAACCCGCCGCAGCATCCCGATGGCGATTTCGCCCTGCTCCCCGACGGCCGCGTCGCGGTCGACGGCGAGCGACGCCTGACCTTCTCCGGGATCGGCGTCTATCGCCCGTCGATCCTGCACGGCTGGCGCGACATCGCCGGCGACGCGGCCGCGGCGGACGGAAAACCACGCTTCCGGCTGGCGCCGCTGCTGCGCGCGGCGATGGCCCGGGACGCGGTCGAAGGCATCCACCACCGGGGCCGCTGGACCGACGTCGGCACCCCGGAACGGCTGCGGGCGCTCGCGGATTCGCTAGACTGGGCGTCGTTTCCCGCAGGCGCAGCCCCATGACCCAGGCCCACGATCCGGCCGCCGAAGCCGAATACCTCGAGCTCAGCAACGCGTTCATCACCCTCGCGAACGAACGCCTGACCGGCGACAACCACATGCGCGTCGGCATGGCGATGATCGCGGCGGCGGCACGCTTCAATGCCTACCTCGTCACCGCCGCCACCGGTTCGCCGGAGGCCGCGCGCGCCGAGGCCGCGCGCGCCACGAGCGCGCTCACCGGCCGGTTCGAGAAGTCGCTGAAGAGCAACCTCGACGACTACGTCGCCAACTTCGACCGTTATTCGTCCGGCAACGCCTGACGCAGGAACGGCACGGTGAGGCGGCGCTGCGCGGCCAGCGCCGCGCGGTCAAGCCGATCGAACAGCCGCGTCAGCCCGCCCAGGTCGCGCCCCACGCGGCGCAGCAGCCAGTCGATCGCGGCGTCGTCGACCGCCAGGCCGCGCCGGCGCGCGCGGGTGCGCAGCACTTCGCGGCGGCCCTCGTCGTCCAGCATCGGCAGCACCACGCGCGTGCACTGCGCGAGCCGCGAGCGCAGGTCCGGCAGGGACAGCGGCAACGCGTCCGGCGCGGCGACGCCGGTGTACAGCAGCGCGGCACCGGCGGCGCGCATGCGGTTGTGGAAATCGAACAGCGCGATCTCGCCGGCGCGATCGCCGGCGATCGCCTCCATGTCGTCGAGCGCGACGACGTCTGCCGCGTCGAGCGCCTCCAGCGCCTCGCGCACCCGCCCCGCGCCGGTGCGCAGCGGCAGGTAGGCAGCGCGGCGGCCGCCGGCTTCCGCCGCGGCGCACGCGCCCAGCGCGAGATGGGTCTTGCCGGTGCCCGGCGCGCCGGCGAGGTAGGCCCAGTCGGCGCCCGGCACCGTCGCCAGCGCGCGGAGTTGCGCGAGCGCGCCTTCGGGTGCGCCGACATAGGTGTCCAGGCGCTGGTCGGGCGGGAAGCGCAGCGCCAGCGGCAGCTGCCGCGACGGGTCGCGGCTCATCCGCGGCCCGGATCGTGGTCCGACGGCGCGGGGCCCGCGCCGGGAGTCGCGGCGGTGGCCGGCAGTGGCGGCGCGGGCAGCCGGCCATGGCTCGGCCCTGCGTCGCCGCCATAGAGGCGGCTGTGCAGGTAGCGCTCGTGCGCGTAGCGCAGCAGGACGTTCGCGACCGCCGCCACCGGCAGCGCCAGCAGCATGCCGAGGAAGCCGAACAGCGTGCCGCCCGCGAGCACCGCGAAGATCACCGCGACCGGGTGCAGGCCGATGCGGTCGCCGACGAGCTTCGGCGTGAGCCAGTAGCTCTCGATCACCTGCCCGATCGCGAACACGGCGCCGACGCCGACCAGGTGCTGCCAGTCGCCGAACTGCGCGAGCGCGGCGATGCCGCCCAGCACGACGACCGTCGTCGGCCCGAGGTACGGCACGAAGGTCAGCAGGCCGGCGAGCACGCCGACGAGGATGCCGAGGTCGAGCCCGACCGCGAGCAGGCCGATCGCGTACAGCACGCCGAGCGCCAGCATCACCAGCAGCTGGCCGCGCAGGAAGCCGCCGAGCACTTCGCCGGACTCGCGCGCGAGCCGGGCCACCACCGGCGCGTGGTCGCGCGGCACCAGCGCGGCGAGGCGTTCCAGGAACAGGTCCCAGTCGCGCAGGAAGAAGAACGTCAGCACCGGCAGCAGCACCAGGTTCGCCACCCAGCCGAGCAGCACGAAGCCGGAGCGGGACAGGTAGCCGAGCAGCGTCGCCGCGGCGCCGCCCGCCTGCTCCCAATGGCTGCGCGCGAGCTCGAACAGGCGCGACGGATCGAGCCAGCCGACCAGCTCGAGCCCGGTGCGCGCCTCGATCCACGGCAGCGCGGTCCCCAGCAGCCAGTCGCGGTAGTGCGGCAGCGACGCGAACAGCGTGACGACCTGGCGCTGCAGCAGGGGCAGCAGCAACAGCAGCGCCAGCAGCGCCACCGCCGTCATCGCCGCGAACACCACGATCACCGCGCCGTTGCGCGGCATGCCCCGCGCCTGCATGCGATCGACCAGGGGATCGCCGAGCCAGCCGAGCAGCGCCGCGAGCACGAACGGCGCCAGCACCGGCGACAGCAGCCACAGCAGCCAGCCGGCCGCGAGCGCCACCAGGCCCCATTGCAGGCGCCGCAGGAAGACGGCGAGCGCCCGGCGGTCGTCCGCGTCGCGCGCCGGGTCGGCGTCGGCGTCTTGCGCGCTCATCGCAGGCGGAACATGGCGGTGCCCGACGTCGCGCTCCCGTCCTCGACCAGCAGTCCGGCGTCGATCACGCGGCGCAGGCCGGGCAGCCCGCTGGCGAGGTCGAGGTCGAATTCGATGCGGTCGGCGTTGGCGCCGAGGGGACGCGCATCGCGCACGACGGAAGCGTCGCGCAGCCAGGCGACCAGGCGCATGTAGTCCTGCGCGCTCTGCAGGCCGGTGAACGCGACGGTGTAGTGGCCCGGCTCGCCGATCGGCGCCGCCTTCGCGTAGCGCGCCGCCAGCGCGTCCGCCGCGCCGTCGGCACCGTCGGCCATCGCCCGCCGCGCGTTGCGGTCGCTGCTGCTCCAGCGCGACAGCACCTTGCCGTGGTCGATGAACATCCAGTCGCCGGCCCAGGCGTCGCCGCTGCGGTAGAGCTTGCCGACGAGCTGCATCGGCGGGCTGTAGCGCGAGGAGATCGCGGCGATCGCCTCGGCGTCGCCGCGCCAGATCGCGCCGACGGCCGCCTGCTCCGCCGCGCTGCCGGACGGCAGGCCGAGCCGGTAACCGCGGGCGATGGCGCGATCCAGCACGGAGCGCGCCGCCGCGGACTTGGCCACGCCCACCAGGCGCGGGCCGCTGCCGTCGTCGATGGCCATCCACAGCACGGGCTTGGGCCGCGGTTCCGCCCACACGGGCAGGCCGAGCGCCGCGGCGATGCCGTCGACCTTCTCCTCGTCGAAGCGGACGATCAGCGTGGTGCTGTAGACCGGCGCGCCGGTCGATGGCGAGACGCCCTCGTCCTGGCGGTAGTCGAAGCTGTCCACGTAATCGCCGGCCCGGCGCAGTTCGTCGCCGATCCCGGGGCGGTTCGCGGCGTTGCGGTCGCCCGACAGCTTGGCGAACACCTGGCCGAGCGCGCGCGCGAAGCCGGCGCGGCGGTCGGACTCGCCCTGGCTGCGGACCTGCACTTCCGCCTGGTAGACGCCTTCGGCCGCGGCGCGGTCGCCCTCGACGCGCTGCGCGGGCGCGGGCCCGGGCAGGATCGCCAGCAGCGCCGCCAGCGCGGCCGCCATCCATGTCGCGCCCGGAGCGCGCGTTTCCTTCATCGCGGGGATCGCCGGCATCGTGTTTTTCCCGGATTCCTGCAGGCCAGCCGGCATGGTGCCGCACCCGCGGCGGGCCGTCCACGCCCGCCGCGGGGCGCCGCCTGCCGCCGGCAGCCTGCTAAAATCGCGCCTTTCCGACCCGCGGCGCGCGCTGCGCGCCGCCTCCAGAGGCCGCCTTGAGCACCCCGCAGACCCCGCTGACGTATCGCGACGCCGGCGTCGACATCGACGCGGGCAATGCCCTGGTCGAGCGCATCAAGCCGATGGTGAAGCGCAGCCTCCGCCCGGAAGTGATGGGCGGCCTGGGTGGCTTCGGCGCGCTGTTCGACCTCTCCGGCAAGTACCGCGAGCCGGTCCTCGTGTCCGGCACCGACGGCGTCGGCACCAAGCTCAAGCTCGCCCAGCAACTGGGGCGCCACGGCACCATCGGCATCGACCTGGTGGCGATGTGCGTGAACGACGTGCTGGTGCAAGGCGCCGAACCGCTGTTCTTCCTCGACTATTTCGCCACCGGCAAGCTGGACGTGGACACCGCGGCGTCCGTCGTCGACGGCATCGCGACCGGCTGCGAGCTGGCGGGATGCGCGCTGGTCGGCGGCGAGACCGCGGAGATGCCCGACATGTATCCGCCGGGCGAATACGACCTGGCCGGCTTCTGCGTGGCGGCGGTCGAGAAGTCCGAACTCCTCGACGGCGCGCGCGTGCGGGCCGGCGACGTGCTGGTCGGCATCGCCTCCAGCGGCCCGCATTCGAACGGCTACTCGCTGGTGCGCCGCATCTACGACCGCGCCGGGCGCCCCGCCGACCTCGACGTCGGCGGCGCGAAGCTCGCCGACGCGCTGATGGCCCCGACCCGGATCTACGTGAAGCCGATCCTGTCCCTGCTGCGCGGCGCGCAGCGCGCGGCGATCCACGGCATGGCGCACATCACCGGCGGCGGCCTGACCGAGAACATCATCCGCGTCGTGCCCGACGGCCTCGGGTTGGACATCGAGGCCTCCGCGATCGCGCTGCCGCCCGTCTTCGACTGGCTGCAGCGCGAGGGCGCGGTGCCGCGCGAGGAGATGTGGCGCACCTTCAACTGCGGCATCGGCTTCGTGCTGGTGCTCGACGCGGCCGGCGCGGGCGCCGTGGAGGGCGAGCTCGATGCGCTCGGCCTCGCCCACCGCCGGATCGGCGAAGTCGTCGCCGCGGCCGGCGGCGAGCGCGTGCGCATCGGCTGAAGTGGCCGCGCTTCCGCGCATCGCCGTTCTCGCCTCCGGGCGCGGCAGCAACCTGCAGGCCATCCTCGACGCCATCGCGGGCGGCCGCCTCGACGCGGAGGTCGCCGGCGTGTTCGGCGACCGCCCGGACGCGATGGCGCTGGCCCGGGTCGCGCCGGAACTCGCGTGGTCGCGCGACGCGCGCGGCTACGCCGACCGCGCCGCATTCGATGCCGAGATCGCCGATGCGGTCGCCGCGTCGCGCCCGGACTGGATCGTGCTGGCCGGATACATGCGCATCCTCGGCGACGTGTTCCTCTCGCGCTTCCGCGGCCGGGTGCTCAACATCCATCCGTCGCTGCTGCCCGCCCACCGCGGCCTGCGCACGCACGCGCGGGCCATCGCCGCCGGCGACGCGGAACACGGCGCGAGCGTGCATTTCGTCGTCCCGGAGCTCGACGCCGGCGCCGTGATCGCGCAGGCGCGGGTGCCGGTGCTGCCGGGCGACACCGCGGAGTCGCTGGCCGCGCGCGTGCTCGAGCTCGAGCATCCGCTGCTGGTCGGCGTGCTGCGGCTCGCGGTCGCCGGCCGCATCGCTGAACGGGGTGCAACGGTGGAACTGGATGGTCATCCCCTGTTTACGCCGCTGCAACTAGGCTCCACGCTCGATCCGAGAGTCCTGCCATGACCGTGACGACCCTGCTTGCTTCCGCCCCGCGCCGCGCCCTGCGCGGGCTCGTGCCCTTCGCCGCCGGCCTCGCGCTCGCCGCGGCGTCCGTGCAGGCCGCGCCCGCACAGCTCAAGCCGTTCACCGCCGTCTACGAAGTGTCCTACATGGGCATGGGCGGCACCGGCACGATGACCCTCGCGCCCGCAGGCGGCGATCGCTGGAACTACAGCCTCGACATCGACAGCGCGGTGGCCGCCGTGAGCCAGCGCACGCAGTTCGCCGCGAACGGCGGCAGCTGGCGCCCGCTGTCCAACAACGACACGTCCTCGCTGCTGATCAAGAAGAACAGCCGCCAGGCGACCTACGACTGGGACAGCCGCGAGGCGCGCTGGAGCGGCGACGTGAAGCCCGACCGCGCCGGCCCCGTCGCGCTGCGCGACGGCGACCTCGATGCGATGCTGGTGAACCTGGCGATCCCGCGCGACGTCGCCGCCGGCAAGCCGCTCGCCTACCGGATGGTCGACAACGGCCTCGCCCGCGACATGCGCTACCAGGTCATCGGCAAGGACACCGTGCAGCTGGCCGGCAAGGCGCAGGCGGCCACGAAGGTCGCGCGCTCCGATGGCGACAAGCAGCAGATCGTCTGGGTCGTCGACGGCCTGCCGGTGCCCGCGCGCATCCTGCAGCGCCGCGGCGGCAAGGACGAGATGGACCTGAAGCTCAAGTCGATCCGGTAGAGCCGACCCCTGGTCGGCTGGCACGGGCAAAGCCGACCATGGGTCGGCTCTAGAGCCTCCTGATGCGCGCGCCGAGCGACGAAAGCTTCGCCTCGATGTTCTCGTAGCCACGGTCCAGGTGGTAGATGCGGTCGATGGTGGTTTCGCCGTCGGCGACCAGCCCGGCCAGGACCAGCGATGCCGACGCGCGCAGGTCGGTCGCCATCACCGGCGCGCCCGACAGGCGCTCCACCCCGCGCACGATCGCGGTATGCCCTTCGACGCGGATGTCCGCGCCGAGCCGCTGCAGCTCCTGCACGTGCATGAAGCGGTTCTCGAAGATCGTCTCGTTGATGATTCCCGCCCCCTCGGCGATGCAGTCCATCGCCATGAACTGCGCCTGCATGTCGGTCGGGAACGCGGGATGCGGCGCGGTGGTGATGTCCACCGCGCGCAGGCGCCGGCCCTGCATGTCGAGGGTGATGCGGTCGCCGTCGCACTCGAGCGCCGCGCCCGCGTCGCGCAGCTTGTCGAGCACCGCGTCCATCGTGTCGGGGCGGGCGTGCGTCAGCGTCACGCGGCCGCCGGTCATCGCCGCGGCGACGAGGAAGGTGCCCGCCTCGATCCGGTCGGCGACGACGCTGTGTTCGCCGCCCCGGAGGCGCTCGACGCCCTCGACGACGATGCGCCCGGTCCCTGCGCCCTCGATCCGCGCGCCCATCGCGGACAGGCACTCGGCGAGGTCCACGATCTCGGGTTCCATCGCCGCGTTCTCGAGCACCGTGCGGCCCTCCGCGAGCGTCGCCGCCATCAGCACGTTCTCGGTCGCGCCGACGCTGACCATGTCGAACACCACGCGCGCGCCCTTCAGCCGCTTCGCCCGCGCCTTGATGAAGCCGCCCTCGACGACCACCTCGGCGCCCAGCGCCTGCATGCCCTTGATGTGCTGGTCCACCGGGCGCGAGCCGATCGCGCAGCCGCCCGGCAGCGAGACCTCCGCCGCGCCGTGGCGCGCGAGCAACGGCCCGAGCACCAGCACGGACGCGCGCATCGTCTTGACCAGCTCGTAGGGCGCGACGTGGCTGCGCACCGTGCGCGGGTCGATGTCGACGTTGAACGCGTCGTCGAGGTGGATCCCGGCGCCGAGTTCGGCGAGCACGCGGATCGTGGTCTTGACGTCCTGCAGGTTCGGCACGTTCCGCACCAGCAGCGGCTGGTCCGCGAGCAGCCCCGCGCACAGGATCGGCAGCACCGCGTTCTTGGCGCCGGACACGCGGACCTCGCCGTGCAGCGGCACGCCGCCTTCCACCACGATCTTCTGCATGCTCAGGCGCCCGCTTCTTCGGGAGCGAGGGTCTTCAGCGCGAGCGCGTGGATCTCGCCGCCCATGCGCTCGCCGAGGGTCGCGTAGACCATGCGGTGGCGGGCCAGCGGCAGCTTGCCGCGGAAGGCCTCGCAGACCACGGTGGCCTCGAAATGCACCCCGTCGTCGCCCGACACCCGGGCCCGGGCGCCGGGAAGGCCCTGTTCGATCAGTTGCTGGAGGAGGTCTGCGTTCATGGCCGGGCGTTCATCGGGAGTCTCGGGAGGTGCGGCAAAGTCGCGTAAAATCGGCCCTCCAGTCTAGCCGAAGCCCGAGCGCCCCGATGCCTGCCGCGGTCTCGACCGTCCCCGCCGATTTCGATTTCGCCGCCAGCGGCCGCCGCGTGCTGGAGGTCGAGGTGCACGGCCTGCTCGCGCTCGCCGGCCGGATCGACGGCGCCTTCTCGGCCGCCTGCCGGCGGCTGCTCGCCTGCCGCGGACGCGTCGTCTGCACCGGCATGGGGAAGTCCGGGCACATCGCCCGCAAGATCGCGGCCACCCTTGCGTCGACCGGCACCCCCGCGTTCTACGTGCACCCGGGCGAGGCGGGCCACGGCGACCTGGGCATGGTCACCGACGACGACGTGGTGCTGGCGCTGTCCAACTCCGGCGAGACCGACGAGGTCCTGATGCTGCTCCCGGCGCTCAAGCGCCAGGGCAATGCCGTGATCGCGATGACCGGCCGGCCGGACTCGACGCTCGCCACCACCGCCGACATCCACCTCGACGTCAGCGTGCCCGCCGAAGCCTGCCCGCTCGACCTCGCCCCGACCACCAGCACCACCGCGGCGCTCGCGCTCGGCGACGCGCTGGCGGTCGCGCTGCTCGAGGCGCGCGGCTTCACCGCCGACGACTTCGCGCGCTCGCATCCCGCCGGCAGCCTCGGCCGCCGCCTGCTGCTGCACATCACCGACGTGATGCACGGCGGCGACGAGATCCCGCGCGTGCGCGCCGAGGCGAGCCTGAGCGAAGCGCTGGTGGAGATGAGCCGCAAGCGCCTGGGAATGACCGCCGTCGTCGACGACGCGGGGCGCCTGCTCGGCCTGTACACCGACGGCGACCTGCGCCGCAGCCTCGACGACGCCGCGATCGACCTGCGCAACACCCGCATCGACGCGGTGATGACGCGCACGCCGAAGTGGATCGGGAGCGATGCGCTCGCGGTCGAGGCCGCGCGGATGATGGAGGCGCACAAGATCAACGCCCTGCTCGTGCTCGACGCGGAGCGCCGCGTGGTCGGCGCGCTCAACATCCACGATCTCCTGCGCGCGCGGGTGGTGTGAGGATGGACGACGTGCGCGATCGCGCCGCGCGGATCCGGCTCGCCTGCTTCGACGTCGACGGCACGCTCACCGACGGGCGCCTCTACCTCGACGCGGCCGGCGGCGAAACCAAGGCCTTCCACGTCCGCGACGGCCAGGGCCTCGCGCTGCTGCGCCGCGCCGGGATCGCGGTCGCGTTCGTCACCGCGCGCCCGGGGGCCGTGGCGGCGCGGCGCGCGGCCGAGCTCGGCGCCGAATGCCATGCCGAAGTGAAGGACAAGCTCGCGTTCGTGCAGTCGCTGGCGCTGGCGCGCAACCTGCGCATGGACGAAGTCGCGTTCATGGGCGACGACCTCGCCGACGTCGCCGCGATGCGCGCGGCGGGCCTCGCCGCCGCGCCGGCCGACGCGCATCCGCTCGCGCTCGACCACGCGCACTGGCGCAGCCGCGCGCGCGGCGGCGAAGGCGCGGCCCGCGAGTTCTGCGACCTGCTGCTCGACGCGCAGGGCCTGCTCGCGGGATTGCTGCCGTGAACTTCCCCAGCGTGAGCGGCCGCGTCGGCGCCACCCTGCTGCTGCTCGTCGCGGCGCTGGTGTCCGGCTGGGCGCTGTGGCGCCAGTCCGGCAGCGACCTGCCGGTGGTCGCCGGCAACGGGCGCCCCGACTACGTGCTGCACGACTTCGAACTGGTCGCCCTCGACGACCAGGGCCAGGAATCCTTCACCCTGCGCGCGCCGTCGATGCTGCGCAACCCGGACGAGCGCAGCATGCGCATGGCGACGCCGGTCTTCCTGCTGCCCGACCGCCACGACCGCTACTGGCGCGTCAGCTCGCGCGACGGCTGGATCTCCCCCGACGGCGACGAGCTCCGGCTGGTCGGCGACGTCCAGGTGACCAGCCCGCCCGGCGAGCGCAAGGTGGGGATGAACACCGAGCAACTGAACGTCTACCCCGACCGCGACCTGGCCACCTCCGCCGCGCTCGTGACCATCACCCAGCCCGGTTCTATACTGCGCGGTCGCGGCCTGGAAACCGACCTGGCCAGCAAGCGCTACGTCCTCAAGTCGCAGGTGCACACCCGCTATGTCCCGCAATGACGCCCGCCAGACCTCGATAGGCCCGTCCCGCCCCGCCGTCCCGGCGCTGGCCGGGATGCTGCTGGCCGTCGCGGCGGCCCTGCCGGCCGGCGGCGCGCTGGCGCGCAGCAGCGACCGCCAGCAGCCGATGGACATCGAAGCCGGCCGCCAGGTCGGCACGCTCAGCGGCGACTCGGTGAACCAGCTGTCGGGCGGCGTCCACATCACCCAGGGCAGCCTCGACATCACGTCGAGCAGCGCGACGATCACGCTCGCCGGCGGCGACCCCTCGCGCGCCCTATTCACCGGCGGCCCGGTGGCGCTCAGGCAGCAGCTCGACGACGGCTCGCCGATGTCCGCGCGCGCCGACAGCGTCGACTACAACCTCAAGACCGAAATCGTCGTCTTCACCGGCAACGTCAGCATCTCGAACCCGCGCGGCACGCTCAGCGGCCAGCGCGTGGTCTACAACCTCAAGACCGGCAACGTCGAGAGCGGCGGCGAGGGCGGCGGCAAGGTCAAGGTGCGCATCCTGCCGAAGTCCGCGCAGGGCGGCGGCGCCTAGATGCTGGTCGCCGAGGGCCTGCGCAAGCGCTATCGCTCGCGGGAGGTGGTGCGGGACTTCGGGCTCACGCTCGACGCCGGCGAGGTCGTCGGCCTGCTCGGCCCCAACGGCGCGGGCAAGACCACCTGCTTCTACATGATCGTGGGGCTGGTGCCCGCCGACGCCGGGCGCATCGCGCTCGACGGCGTCGACATCACCGCCGAACCGATGTACCTGCGCGCCAAGCGCGGCGTCGGCTACCTGCCGCAGGAACCGTCGGTGTTCCGCAAGCTGAGCGTCGCCGACAACCTGCGCCTGGTGCTCGAGCTGCGCGGCGACCTGGACAAGGCCGGGCGGGAACGCGAACTCGAGTCGCTGATGGACGAACTGCAGGTCGCCCACGTCGCCGACCAGCCGGGCCAGAGCCTGTCCGGCGGCGAGCGGCGTCGCGTCGAGATCGCGCGCGCACTGGCCGCGCAACCGCGGCTGATGCTGCTCGACGAGCCGTTCGCCGGCGTGGACCCGATTTCGGTCGGCGAGATCCAGCGCATCGTCCGACACCTCAAGAACCGCGGCATCGGCGTGCTGATCACCGACCACAACGTGCGCGAGACGCTGGGCATCTGCGACCGCGCCTACATCCTCAGCGACGGCGGCGTGCTCGCGCAGGGCACGCCCGATGCGCTGCTCGCCAACCCGGACGTGCGCCGCGTCTACCTGGGCGAATCGTTCCGCCTCTGAGCCCGGTCCGCGTTACGCTGTCGTGATGACGGCCACGCCCACGTCCCCCGCATGAAGCCGCGCCTGCAGGCGTCGCTCGGCCAGCACCTAGTGCTCACGCCCCAGTTGCGGCAGGCGCTGCACCTGCTGCAGCTGTCGGCGACCGAACTGGAAGCCGAGGTCGCGGCCGCCCTCGAGAGCAATCCGCTGCTCGACTGGGCCGAGGATGGCGGCGCGCGCGACGCGGGCCCGGCCGGCGAGGCGCCCGGCGGCACCGACAATGCGGACGGCGGCGAAGCGACGTCCGGCGACGCCGGCACCGGGGCGGAACCCGACTGGGAACGCACGCCGGACGACTGGGGCGCCCGGCCGGGCCACGAGGCCGACGGTCCCGACAATCCGGCCGAACGCGTCGCCGAGCAGGAGACGCTGCACGACCACCTGCGCTGGCAGCTGCACCTGTCGCACCTGTCGCCGCGCGACCTGCGCATCGGCCTGGCGCTCGTGGACGCGATCGACGACGACGGCTACCTGCGCGAGCCGCTCGACGCCGTCGCCGCGGCCCTGCTGCCGGAGACCGCCGCCAGCCCCGAAGAAGTGCTGGCCGTCCTGCGGCAGGTGCAGCGCATGGATCCGCCGGGCGTCGGCGCGCGCGACCTGGGCGAGTGCCTGGCGCTGCAGCTCCAGGCCCTGCCCGACGCCACGCCGGGCCGCGCCCTGGCGCTGCGCGTCGCGCGGGACCGCATCGACCGCCTGCAGCGGGCGGGCATCCCCGGCCTCGCCGCGGAACTCGGCGTGTCGCAGGCGGACATGGAGGCGGCCGTCGCCCTGCTGCGCGGCCTCGACCCGCGCCCCGGCGGCCAGGTCGGCCCCGTCCCGGTGGACGCCTACGTCGTTCCGGACTGCGTCGTCTGGCGCGAACGCGGCGTCTGGCAGGTGGCCCTGGACCACGGCCACCTGCCGCGCCTGTCCATCCACCGCGGCTACGAAGGCATGATCGGCGCGGCCAGTCCCGCCGACGCCAACTACCTGCGCGGCCGCCTGCAGGAGGCACGCTGGCTGCTGCGGAACCTGCAGGCGCGCGGCGAGACCCTGTTGCGCGTCGTCGGTTGCCTGGTGCGCCAGCAGTCCGGCTTCCTCGAATTCGGCGACCAGGCGCTGCGGCCGCTGACCCTGCGCGAAGTGGCCGCCGAACTGGGCGTGCACGAATCCACCGTGTCTCGCGCGGTCGCACGCAAGTTCGTGCGTACCCCGCGCGGCACCGTGCCGCTGAAGGCGTTCTTCGCTTCCGGCATCGACACCGGCGGCGGGGGCGAGGCGTCGAGCACGGCCATCCAGGCGATGATCCGCCGTCTCGTCGACGCCGAGGATCCGCGGCGCCCGCTCTCCGACGCGCGCCTGGCAGACGCGCTCAAGGCGGCGGGGGTTCCCGTGGCCCGCCGCACGGTCGCGAAATACCGCGAGGCGATGCACATCCCCTCGTCGCAGGACCGGGTCCGGGTTTAACATTGTTTTCACGGCATGCCGCCCCGAACCGGGCGATGCTGTCCTTCCCCCCGGCAAAACGCGAGGAGAGGTTCCGATGCGCATCGAGACCCACGGCCAGCAGATCGACGTCACCCCCGCCATGCGCGACTACGCGGAAACCAAGTTCGCGCGCCTCGGCCGCCACTTCGACCAGCCGCTCGACATGCGCGCGCTGCTGAGCGTGGACAAGACCGAGCACCGCGCCGAAGGCACCGTGAACTTCCCGGGCGGCGTGCTGCATGCGGACGCGATCGGCGTGGACATCTACGCGGCGATCGACCTGCTCGCCGACAAGCTCGACCGCCTGCTGGTCAAGCACAAGGAAAAGCAGGTGGACAGCGTGCGCCGCAACGAGAGTGCGGCGCGCAGCGGCGACTTCGCCTGACGGCCGCGCCAGGACGACGATGCCCCTGTCCCCGTTGCTCGGCCCCGACCGCATCGCCTTCCTGGCCGGGTCCCCCGACCGCGACCGCGTGCTGGACGAAGCCGCCCGCCTCCTCGCCGGGGACGCGGACGGCGACCGCACCGCCCTCGTCGCCGAGTGCCTGCGCCAGCGCGAGCGCCTCGGAAGCACCGCCATCGGCCATGGCGTGGCCATCCCGCACGGCCGCTGCGCGGCCTACGGCGAGGCCCGCGCCGCGTTCCTGAAGCTGGACCCGCCGGTGGATTTCGACGCCGGCGACGGCGAGCCCGTGGACCTGGTGTTCGCGATGGCCGTGCCGGAGCATTTCACCCAGCAGCACCTGCAGCTGCTCTCGGAACTGGCCGAGCGCTTCGCCGATGCCGGCTGGCGCGAAGCGCTGCGCGCCGCCCCCGACGTGGCGACGCTGCGCGCCCTGCTGCTGGACGGTGCCGCGTGAACGCATCGACCGACGGCATGCGCGTGGACGGCGCGGCGATCACCGCGGGCACCATCAGCGCAGGCGAGCTGTTCGAGCAGCAGCGCGAACGCCTCGAACTGCGCTGGATCGCCGGCGCCGAAGGCGCGTCGCGGCGGCTGGAATCGGTGGACACCGTCGCGCGCCGCCCGTCGCTGGCCGGCTACCTCAACGCGATCTACCCCAACAAGGTGCAGATCCTCGGGACCGAGGAACTGTCCTGGCTCGACGGCCTGGACTCGCGCCAGCGCTGGGAGACGATCCACAAGATCGTGCACTTCGCGCCGCTCGCGCTGGTCATCAGCAAGGACCAGTCCTGCCCCGAGGACCTGCGCATCGCGGCCGAGGAAACCGGGACGCCGCTGTGGTCCTCGCCCAAGCGCGGCCACGAACTGCTGAACCACCTGCAGTACCACCTGGCGCGCACGCTCGCGCCGCGGGTGACGCTGCACGGGGTGTTCATGGAGATCTACTCGATCGGCGTGCTGATCACCGGCGAACCGGGCTCGGGCAAGAGCGAGCTCGCGCTCGAGCTCGTCACCCGCGGCCACCGGCTCGTCGCGGACGACGCGCCGGAATTCACCCAGATCGCGCCCGACGTGCTCGACGGCACCTGCCCCGAGCTGCTGCAGGACCTGCTCGAGGTGCGCGGCCTGGGCGTGCTCAACATCCGCGACATGTTCGGCGACACCGCGGTAAAGCGGAACAAGTACCTGCGGCTCGTCGTGCACCTCACCAGGCCGATGTCCGAACCCGCGCCGGGCGGGCTCGAGCGGCTCACCGGCGACAGCGGCTCGCGCCGCGTGCTCGACCTCGACGTGCCGACGATCACCATCCCGGTCATGGCCGGCCGCAACCTCGCCGTGCTCACCGAGGCCGCGGCGCGCGTGCACATCCTGCGCGCGAAGGGCGTCGACCCCGCGGCGGCGTTCATGGCCCGCCACAGCCACTTCCTGGAGCGTGCTTCGTGAAAGGCGACGCGACGTGAGCGCCACGCCCCCGCCCCTGCTGATCGTCGTCAGCGGCATGTCCGGTTCGGGCAAGTCGGTCGCGCTGCGCACGCTCGAGGACCTCGGCTTCTATTGCGTCGACAACCTGCCCGCCGACCTGCTGCCGTCGTTCGTGCGCAGCGTCGCCGAGGCGGACGAGTCGCCGGGCAAGCTGGCGGTCGGCATCGACGTGCGCAACCGCCACAGCGACCTCGCGCGCATCCCCGACTGGCTGTCGGCGGTGGGCGCGATGGGCATGGATCCGCGCCTGGTGTTCTTCGACACGGAGGACGCGGTGCTGCTGCGCCGCTATGCCGACACGCGCCGCCGCCATCCGCTGAGCCAGCTCGGCCTCGTGCTGGCGGACGCGATCTCGCTCGAGCGCCAGGTGCTGCGCCCGCTGCGGCAGATCGCCGACGTCGTCATCGACACCAGCGCGCTCAACGTGCACCAGCTGCGCCGCCAGGTGATCACCGAGTTCGGCCTCGGCGGCGAGGAGTCGCTGTCGCTGCTGTTCGAATCCTTCGCCTACCGCCGCGGGCTGCCGCCCGGCGCCGATTTCGTGTTCGACGCGCGCGTGCTGCCGAACCCGCACTGGGACCCGGCGCTGCGCCCCCTGTCGGGGCGCGATGCCGCGGTGCGCGACTTCCTGGAGCGCGACCCCGAAGTGGCGGCGTATGCCGACGGCGTCGCCGCGTTCCTCGACCGCTGGCTGCCCGGCATGCAGTCCGGCACCCGCAGCTACGCCACGATCGCCTTCGGCTGCACCGGCGGGCGCCATCGCTCCGTGTACCTCGCCGAGCGCCTCGCCGAGCACTGCCGCGCGCGCGGCTGGGCGGAAGTGGCGGTCCACCACCGCGAACTGGATTGAGGCCGCATGCCCGTCGGCATCCTGCTCGTCACCCATGAAGGCATCGGCACCGCGCTGCTGGCCGTGCTCGGCCGCCTGATGCCGGCGCCGCCGCTGCGGGCGGAGGCCTTCGAGGTCGGCTTCCGCGACGATCCCGACGCCGTGCTGCCCGCGGCAAGCGCCGCGCTGCGCCGCGTCGACGGCGGCGACGGGGTGCTGGTGCTCACCGACCTCTACGGCGCAACGCCGTCCAACGTCGCCGCGCGCCTGTCGCGCCTGGGCACGCCGGTGCGCCGCGTGTCGGCGCTGAGCCTGCCGATGCTGCTGCGGGTGATGAACTACGCCGAGCTGCCCCTGGACGAACTGCCCGCCGTCGCCGCCGCCGGCGCCCGCAACGGCGTGATCCTGGACGAGATGTGATGCCCCTGCCGAAGGACCGCCCGTGATCGAACGCGAACTGACCGTCGCCAACCGCCTCGGCCTGCATGCGCGGGCCACGGCCAAGCTCGTGCAGGTGCTGTCGGGCTTCCGCAGCAACGCGACGCTGTCGGCGAAGGGCCGCGAGGTCAACGCGAAAAGCATCATGGGCGTGATGCTGCTCGCGGCGGGCCAGGGCACGCCGGTGCTGCTGCGGGTGGAAGGCGAGGACGAGGCCGCCGCGGCGGACGCGGCCGCCGCGCTGTTCGCGCGCCTGTTCGACGAGGACGGCTGATGCGGCGCGAGCTGCACGGGCACGGCGCCTCGCGCGGCAGCGCGCTGGGGCGCGCCCGCCTGCGCATGCCCGACGTCTTCGAGGTCGCCGAGGAGCGCGTCGAGGACAGCGCCGCCGAACTCGCCCGCCTGCACGCCGCGATCGCGGTCGTGCGCGCCGAGATGCAGGCGCTGCGCGAGCGCCTGCAGGACGCGCTGGTGCCCGAGGCCGGCGAGTTCCTCGACCTGCACGCGCTGCTGCTCGACGACCCGGAGCTGCTGCACGGGCTCGACCAGCTGGTCCGCGACGAGTCGTATTCCGCCGACTACGCGCTGCGCGTGCAGCGCAACCGCATCGCGGCGGTGTTCGAGGGCATGGACGACGCCTACCTGCGCAGCCGCATCGACGACATCGACCAGGTGATCGGCCGCCTCCACGCCGCGCTGCACCGCGATGGCAGCGACGGCGCGCCGGTGCGAGGCGTGGCCGGCGAGATCCTGGTCACCGACAACGTGGGTCCCGCCGAACTCGCGCAGTGGCACGGCCAGGGCGTGATGGGGGTGGTCACCACCGGCGGCAGCCCGCTCTCGCACAGCGCGATCCTCGCCCGCAGCCTGCACGTGCCGCTCGTGGTCGGCGCGGCCGGCGCGCTGCAGAAGATCAACGAAGGCGACGTGCTCGCGGTGGACGGCGCGAGCGGCCTCGTCGTGCTCGAGCCGGGGCCCGCCGACCTGCGGGCGCACCGCGCGCGGCTGCGCGAACTCGCGCGCGAGCGCAAGCAGCTCAACCGCCTGCGGCGCGTGCCCTCGCGGACGCTGGACGGCGTCGACATCCGCCTGTGGGCGAACGCCGAATCGCGCGAGGACGTGGCCGAGGCGCACGCGCTGGGCGCAGCCGGCGTCGGCCTGTACCGCACCGAATTCCTGTTCCTCGGCAGCAACGTGCTCCCCGACGAGGACGCGCAGTTCCGCGCCTACCGCGACCTGGTCCTGGGCATGACCGGCCGCACCACGACGATCCGCACCCTGGATCTCGGCGCCGACAAGGCGGACCGGACCGGCCTGGTGCTCGAGGGCGAGCCGAACCCGGCGCTGGGCCTGCGCGGCGTGCGCCTGTCGCTGGCGCGCGGCGCCCTGTTCGCGACCCAGCTGCGCGCGATCGCGCGGGCCTCCGGCTACGGGCCGGTGCGCGTGCTGGTGCCGATGGTCGCCGCGCGCGAGGAAGTGCTCGCCGTCCGCGCCCTGCTCCGCACGGCGATGGACGAGGCCCGCGCCGCCGGCCACGAAGTCGCCGACACGATCCCGCTGGGCGCCATGATCGAGGTCCCCGCGGCGGCGATCGCCCTGCCCGGCTTCGCGGACGCGCTCGACTTCCTGTCCATCGGCACCAACGACCTGGTCCAGTACCTGCTGGCGGTGGACCGCAACAACGACGCGCTCGCCGAACTCTATTCGCCGCTGCACCCGGCGGTGATCCGCCTGTTGCACGACGTGATCCGGCTGGCCCGCGCGCGCGGCAAGCCGGTGGCGGTCTGCGGCGAGATGGCGGGCGACGCGGCCTTCGTGCCGCTGCTGCTGGCGCTGGGGCTGGAGGAGTTCAGCCTGCATCCGGCGACCCTGCTCGAGGTGCGCCGTGCGATCCGCGGCGCCGACCTCGGCGCGCTGCGCGCCCGACTGCCGGCGCTGCTGCGCGCGCGCGACCGCGCCGGCATCGAGGCGTGGATGCAAAAGGCGGCGTCCGCGGGCGATAATGGCGGCATGAACGCGTAAGCACCGTCGCGCCCCGAGCGGACGCGACCGCCACCCCCGGCCAGCCCGTCGCAAGGCTCGCCCCGAAGGGACCGCCATGGCCGAAGCCGTCCGCCACGACAAGACCGCACGCCAGCTGCGCCTGCTTTCGGACGCGCTCGACAGCGGCCGCCTCGGGCCGGTGAAGCGCCTGGTCAACACGCTCTCGGCGGCCGAGATCGGCAACCTGCTCGAATCGCTGCCCCCGGGCCAGCGCAACGTCGTGTGGGGCCTGGTCGATCCGGAGGACGACGGCGAGGTGCTGCTGCACGTCGGCGACGAAGTCCGCGAAGGCCTGATCGCCGACATGGATCCCGACGAGATCGTGGCCGCGGTCGAGGATCTCGACATCGACGACCTCGCCGACCTGGTCGAGGACCTGCCCGAGGCGGTCATCGACGAGGTCCTGCGCTCGATGGACCGCGAGAACCGCGAGCGCCTGGAGCAGGTGCTCTCGTATCCCGAAGGCACCGCCGGCCGCCTGATGAACCCGGACGTGGTGACGGTGCGCACCGACACCACGGTCGACGTCGTGCTGCGCTACCTGCGCCTGCGCGGCGAGCTGCCCGACCATACCGACCACCTGTACGTGGTCAGCCGCCGCCACCAGTACCTCGGCCGGATCGCGCTGCAGGCGCTGCTCACGCACGAGGCGAACACGCCGATCAACGCGCTGCTCGACGACGAGCAGCCGGCGATCGACGTCGGCGCCTCCGACGAGCGCGTCGCGCGGATGTTCTCCGACCACGACTGGATCTCTGCGCCGGTCGTGGACGACGGCAACATCCTGCTCGGCCGCATCACCATCGACGACGTCGTCGACATCATCCGCGAGCAGGCCGAGCACCAGGCCCTCGGCGCCGCCGGCCTCGACGAGGACGAGGACCTGTTCTCGCCGGTGAAGCGCGCCACCCGCCGCCGCCTCGTGTGGCTGGGGATCAACCTGTGCACCGCGTTCCTCGCGGCGTCGGTGGTGGGCCAGTTCCAAGGCACGATCGCGCACATCGTGGCCCTCGCCGTGCTGATGCCGATCGTCGCCGGCATGGGCGGCAACGCCGGCACGCAGGTGCTGGCGCTGGTGATCCGCGGCCTCGCGCTCGGCCAGCTCGGCGCATCCAACGTGCAGGTGCTGATCTGGAAGGAAGTACGCGTCGCGCTGCTCAACGGCCTCGCGCTGGGCACGGTGCTGGGGCTGATCGTGTTCGTCTGGTTCCGCGAATGGCCGCTGGCGCTGGTGATCGCGAGCGCGCTCACGATCAACCTGTTCTTCGCCGCGCTCGCCGGCGTGATGGTCCCGGTGACCCTGAAGCGCATGGGCTTCGACCCGGCACTCGCCGGCGGCGTGATCCTCACGACCGTCACCGACGTGATGGGCTTCCTGAGCTTCCTCGGGCTGGCGACCCTGGTGCTGGTGCGCTAGCGCACCGCGAAGGCGTTGTTGCCGCGGTCGGCGTCGGGGAGCTTCGCGTCGGGATCGATGGTGAGGCGCGCCACCGGCTTCGCGATCGGGAGGGTCAGCGACGGCGTGCCGGACTGCATCCAGGCCTCCACCGGCACGCGCCGGTCCTCGCGAGTGCCGTCGGCGAAGTCGATGCGCAACGTCGCCGGCATGACCAGCTTCTGCCGGCTCTCGAGCACGACCTTCAGCCCCTTCGCCGCGTCGCCGTCGACGTAGGCGGCGTCGCGCACGCCCAGGTCGAGCTGCCAGTTCTCGAAGTACCAGCCGCGCCACCACCACGACAGGTCCTCGCCCGCCGCGCTTTCCATGTAGCGGAAGAAGTCGGACGGCGACGGATGCCGGTACGCCCAGGTCGCGATGTAGCCCTTGAACGCCGGATCGAAGCGCGCCGGCCCGAGGATCTGCTCGCGCAGCAGCACCAGCCCGAGCGCGGACTTGAAGTACGCGACCGGGTGGCGGTACTTCTCGGCGGTGGCGTCGGCCAGCGCCATCAGCGTGGGCGCGTCCTTGTCGGCGAGCAGCGGCAGGATCTCGTCGACCGGGTTGCCGCCCTTCGGCGCGTATTCGCCGTCGCGCTTCGGCGCGAATTCGCCGCCGTTGAACGCATCGGAGAAATACACGTCGATGAAGGTGTTGAAGCCTTCGTCCATGAACGCGTGCCGGCGCTCGTTGGAGCCGACGATCATCGGGAACCAGGTGTGGCCGATCTCGTGCGCGCTCACCCAGAACAGCGGCTTGCCCTGGTCGTCGAAGCCGTCGAACACGATGCCCGGATACTCCATGCCCGCGCCGTGCCCGCCCAGGTTGATCGCGGCCGGCCACGGATACGGATACCACTGCGAGAAATGCTCGACCGCGGCCTTCATGTATTCGGTGGAGCGGTCCCAGCGGTCGGGGCCCACGCCCTCGGCCGCGTAGACCGACATCGCCATCGCATGCCTGCCGCCCGGCAGGTTGATCCGCGCCGCATCCCACACGAACGCCGGCGACGCGGCGAACGCGACGTCGCGCGTGTGTTCCATGTGGAAGCGCCAGGTCTGCGTGCCGGGACGCGCCGGGCGGCTCGCAGCGGCGCCCGCCTCCTCCGGGGTGACGACGTATACGGTCCGGTCGCTCTGCGCCGCCTTCGCCAGCCGCTGCTGCTGCGTCGCCGTCAGCACCTCGGCGGGGTTGGCGAGCGCGCCCGACCCGGCCACGATGTAATCCCGGGGCACGGTGACGGCGTAATCGAACGTGCCGTACTCGAGGTAGAACTCCGAGCCCAGGTACGGCTGCGTGTCCCAGCCGCGCAGGTCGTCGTAGACCGCCATGCGCGGATACCACTGCGCGACCTCGTAGATGTCGCCGTTCCTGCTCGGCGTGACGGCGGTGCGGCCGCCCCAGGGGCCCGGGATGTCGTAGGCGTAACGGATGTGCAGCTTCAGCGTCTTGCCGTGGCCGGCGAGCGGCGCCGGCAGGTCCACGCGCATGCGCGTGTCGTCGACCAGCCAGGTCGCCGGCGCGCGGCGGCCGTCGCGCTCGACCTCGACCGAGGCGATCTCGAAGCCCTGCGTCGCGTGCGGCTCGCCGCGGCGCGGCCGCGCACGCTGCGCGCGGGAATCGGCGCGGTACATGTCCTGGTCCAGTTGCAGCCACAGCGCGTCGAGCGCATCGGGGCTGTTGTTGGCGTAGGTGATGGCGGCGTCGCCGAGCAGGCGCTTGTTCGCGGTGTCGATCGTCGCGCGCAGGTCGTAGTCCGCGCGGTTCTGCCAGAACAGCGGTCCGGGCTTGCCGCTGCCGCCGCGGAAGGCGTTGGCGGGCTGGGGGAGCACGAGCGGCGCGAACAGCGCGCGCGGATCGTAATCGCCGCTCGCCTGCGCGAAGGCCGGTGCCGCTGCGAGGAGACAGGCGGCAACCATGATCGTGGCGCGATGGATCGTGGCGCGGTGGATGCCGGGTCGAATCATGCAAGCAGCTCCTCGAGGACGGCCATGCGCACGGCGACGCCGTTCGCGACCTGGCGCAGGACCAGCGATTGCGGTCCGTCGGCGACGTCCGCGTCGATTTCGATGCCGCGGTTCATCGGGCCCGGATGCATCACCACCGCATCCGGCGCCGCGCCGCGCAGTCGCGCGGCGGTGATGCCGTAGTCGCGCCGGTACTCCTCGATCGAAGGCACGAGCCCCTCCTCCATGCGCTCGCGCTGCAGGCGCAGGGTCATGACCACGTCGGCGCCGTGCAGCGCCTCGTCCAGGCCATCGATCGCGCGGCAGCCGTCCAGTTCGGACGCGCCCGGCATCAGCGCGGCGGGCGCGCAGACCCGGATCTCGCCGGCGCCGAGGGTGCGGAGCGCGTGCAGGTCGGAGCGCGCGACGCGCGAGTGCTTCACGTCGCCGACGATCGCGACCTTGAGCCGGGCGAAGTCCGCGCCCTTGGCCTGCCGGATCGAGAGCATGTCGAGCAGCCCCTGGGTCGGGTGGGCATGGCGGCCGTCGCCGGCGTTCACCAGCACCGTGCCCGGGGCGGCGACGGCCGACAGCGCCGCGACCGCGCCGTCCACCGCGTGGCGGACGACGAAGGCGTGGACGCCCATCGCCTCGAGGGTGCGCAGCGTGTCGGCGTCCGTCTCGCCCTTCTTGGTCGAGGACGTCGATGCGTCGAAATCGAGGACATCCGCGCCCAGCCGCGTCGCGGCCAGGCGGAAGCTCGAGCGCGTGCGCGTGGACGGTTCGAAGAACAGGTTGCAGACGGCCTTGCCGGCGAGCCGGGCGCGCAGCGCGGTGCCGCCGTAGGCGTCGGCATGCAGGGCCTGTGCGCGGTCGAGCAGCCGCTCCAGCGCGGCGCGCGGCAGGCCTTCGAGGTCGAGCAGGTGGCGCAGGCGCCCGTCGGGCGCGATCTGTTCGTGGCGGGTCATGCGGCGGGCGGCGGCGTGGAGGGCGTCGGGGGCACGGGGATGGCGTCCTGCGGGGCGGCGAGCCAGCGCTCGACGATCACCGCGGCGGCGACCGCGTCGAGCGCGGCGGCGTCGCGCCGGCGCTTGCGGCCCTCGGCGCGGTCCGCGGCGAAGCGCTGCGCGGCTTCGATCGAGCTCGCACGCTCGTCGACCAGCACCACCGGCAGCGCGTAGCGCGCGCGCAGCTCGCCGGCGAACGCGTGGGCGACGCGGCGGATCGGCTGGTCGCCGCCTTCGAGGGTCATGGGGTCGCCGACGACGAAACCGTCGGGGCGCCATTCGCGCTGCAGGCGATCGATCGCCGGCCAGTCCGGCCCCGTCGCATGCACGTCCACCACCGCGATCGCGCGCGCGCCGTGGCCGAACGGACTGCCCACCGCCACGCCGATGCGGCGCGCGCCGACGTCGAAGCCGAGCACCGTGCCGTCGCGGCGGAGGGTGTCGTCAGGCATGGCCGGAATAATCGGTCAGGCGCGCAAGGTCCACGCCGATGCGCGCCGCGGCCGCCTGCCAGCGCGCTTCCAGCGGCGTGCGGAACAGCAGCTCCGCATCGGCGGGCACGGTGAGCCAGCTGTTCTCGACGAGTTCGTGTTCCAGCTGCCCCGCACCCCACCCGGCGCAGCCGAGCGCGACGGTCGCCGCGGGCGGTCCTTCCCCCCGCGCCATCGCCTCGAGCACGTCGCGCGACGTCGTGACGTACAGGCCCTCGGCGATGGCGAGGCTCGAATCCCATTCGCGGTCGCCGTCGTGCAGCACGAAGCCGCGCTCCGGATGCACCGGTCCGCCGGCGACCACGGGCCGCGCGCACAGCTCGGCGTCGTCGCTTTCTATCCCCATCTGCCGGAACACTTCGCCGAGCGTGTACTCCGACGCACGATTGACCATCACGCCCATCGCGCCCTCTGCGTCGTGCTGGCACACGAGGGTGACGCTGCGGGAGAAATTCGGGTCGTCCAGCGCAGGCAGCGCGACCAGCAGCTGGTTGGCGAGGGTCGGCACGGCGTCCATGCCGTCATTCTAGCGTGGCCCCGGGGTTGGGGCCGGCCGCCGGCGAGGTTAGGATGCCCGGACCCCGCGCCGCCATGCGCGCCCCACGCTGGCCATGCTCCGACTGCTGCTGCTCGAGGACTCCGCCGACGACGCCGACTTGCTGGCCATCGAACTGGCCGGCGCCGGGCTGGACGTCGACCTGCGGCGCGTGTCCGGCCGCGATGCCTATGCCGCGGCCCTCGCGGGGTTCGCGCCCGATGTCGTGGTCTCCGACTACGACCTGCCCGGCTTCTCCGGCGGCGAAGCGCTGGCGATGGCGCGCACGCACGATCCCGCGCTGCCGTTCGTGGTGCTGTCGGGATTCGTCGCCGAGGACCGCCCGGCGGACGATCGCGCGCGCGGCGCGGACGCCTGGGTCTGCAAGGACCGGATGCAGGACGTCGTCGGGGTGCTGCGCCGGGTGCGCCCGCGCCCTACTTGACGTCGGAGATGCCCACGCCCTCGAGGCCCTGCGACAGCGTCTTGGCGTCGCCGCCCTGCGCCAGCTTGATGCGCAGGCGCACCTCGTTGGCGGAGTCGGCGTAGCGCAGCGCGTCCTCGTAGCTGATCTCGCCGGCCTGGAACAGCTCGAACAGCGCCTGGTCGAAGGTCTTCATGCCGAGGTTGGTCGATTCCTTCATGACCTCCTTCAGCTTGCTCACCTCGCCGTCGCGGATGTAGTCCTGCACCAGCGGGGTGCCGAGCAGGATCTCCATCGCCACGCGCCGGCCCTTGCCGTCGGGCGTGGGGATCAGCTGCTGCGCGACCACGCCCTTGAGGTTCAGCGACAGGTCCATCAGCAACTGGTTGCGCCGGTCCTCGGGGAAGAAGTTGATGATGCGGTCCATCGCCTGGTTGGCGTTGTTCGCGTGCAGCGTGCACAGCACCAGGTGGCCGGTTTCGGCGAAGGCGATGGCGTGGTCCATGCCCTCGCGCGTGCGCACCTCGCCGATCATGATCACGTCGGGCGCCTGGCGCAGCGTGTTCTTCAGCGCGGCCTCCCAGCTCTCGGTGTCGATGCCGACCTCGCGCTGGGTGATGATGCAGCCCTCGTGCTTGTGCACGAACTCGATCGGGTCCTCGATCGTGATGATGTGGCCGGTCGAGTTCTGGTTGCGGTAGCCGATCATCGCCGCGAGCGAGGTCGACTTGCCGGTGCCCGTCGCGCCGACGAAGATGATGATGCCGCGCTTGGTCATCGCCAGCGTCTTGATGATCGGCGGCAGCGCCAGCTCGTCCACGCTCGGGATCTTCGATTCGATCCGGCGCAGCACCATGCCGACCTGGTTTCGCTGGTAGAAGCAGGACACGCGGAAGCGGCCCACGCCGGCCACGCCGATCGCGAAGTTGCACTCGTGGGTGCGCTCGAACTCCTCGCGCTGCGGCGGCGTCATCACGTTCAGCACCAGGTCGCGCGCCTGCTGCGGCGTCAGCGGGCTCTGCGTGATCGGCGCGATCTTGCCGTGCAGCTTCATCGACGGCGGCATGCCCGCGGTGATGAACAGGTCCGAGGCCTTCTGGTGCGCCATCAGCTTCAGGAACGAGGTGAAGTCGATGCCGCTGCCGGCGGGGGTGGTGGTGCTCATCTGCGTGCTCCCGTGGCGCCGACGTCAGTCGAACAGCCGCTTGTCCTTGGCGTATTCGCGCGCGTGCTGCTTGCTGATCACCGCGCGCTTGACCAGGTCCTGCAGGTGCTGGTCGAGCGTCATCATGCCCGCCTGCTGGCCGGTCTGGATGGCCGAGTACATCTGCGCGACCTTGTCCTCGCGGATCAGGTTGCGGATGGCCGGGGTGCCGACCATGATCTCCCAGGCCGCGGTGCGGCCGCCGCCGATCTTCTTCAGCAGCGCCTGCGAGATCACCGCCCGCAGCGATTCCGACAGCATCGAGCGCACCATCGGCTTCTCGCCGGCGGGGAACACGTCGATGATGCGGTCGATGGTCTTGGCGGCCGACGAGGTGTGCAGCGTGCCGAACACGAGGTGGCCGGTTTCCGCGGCGGTGAGCGCGAGGCGGATCGTCTCGAGGTCGCGCATTTCGCCGACGAGGATGTAGTCCGGGTCCTCGCGCAGCGCCGAGCGCAGCGCCTCGCTGAAGCCGTGCGTGTCGCGGTGCACCTCGCGCTGGTTCACCAGGCACTTCTGCGAGGTGTGCACGAACTCGATCGGGTCCTCGACCGAGAGGATGTGCCCGTACTCGTTCTTGTTGATGTGGTCGAGCATCGCCGCGAGCGTGGTCGACTTGCCCGAACCGGTCGGCCCGGTGACGAGGATCAGGCCCTGCGGCTGGTCGACGAGGTCCTGGAACAGCTTCGGGCAGCCCAGGTGCTCGAGCGTGAGCACCTCGGACGGAATGGTGCGGAACACGGCGCCGGCGCCGCGGTTCTGGTTGAATGCGTTGACGCGGAAGCGCGCCAGGCCCGGGATCTCGAACGAGAAGTCGACCTCGAGGAACTCCTCGTAGTCGCGCCGCTGCTTGTCCGACATGATGTCGTAGACGAGCGCGTGGACCTGCTTGTGGTCGAGCGCCGGGATGTTGATGCGGCGCACGTCGCCGTCCACCCGGATCATGGGCGGCAGCCCCGCCGACAGGTGCAGGTCGGAGGCCTTGTTCTTGACCGAGAAGGCCAGCAGCTCGGCGATGTCCATCGTTCCGGTTCCCCTTGCGGCGCGCACTGGATCGGGGCGCACGTGCCTTGGCAGTATAGGCACAATGGAAACGCCCCCGCATAGCGCCCTGGCCACGGTCCTGCAGTCGCTCGACAACGCAGCGCGGGCCGGTCGGCGGCCATCGCCGCGCCTGGTGGCCGTGGCCAAGCGACAGCCTGTGACCGCCGTCGCAGAACTCGTCGCGGCATGGCGGCGCGAGCGCCCGGGCGAGCGTCCGGCGATCGGCGAGAACTACGTGCAGGAGGCGCGCGACAAGGCCGCGGCGCTGGCCGCGCTCGTCCCTCCGGAGCCCGGCGTCGAATGGCACCTGGTCGGGCACCTGCAGACCAACAAGGCAGCCCTCGCGGCGGACCTCTTCGACTGGGTACAGTCGGTCGACAGCGCGCGCCTGGCGCGGGCGCTCGACGCCGCGCGCGATCCGGCCCGGCCGCCGTTGTCGGTGCTGCTGCAGGTGAACATCGACGCCGAACCCGGCAAGCACGGCTGCGCGCCGGGCGACGTGCCCGCACTGGCCGCCGCGGTCGCCGCGCTGCCTCGCCTCGCCCTGCGCGGCCTGATGGCGATCCCCGCCCCCTTCCCCGAAGAGGAGCGGCGCCGCGACGCCTTCCGCCGCATGCGCGCGCTGTTCGAGGCGCTGCGCAAGGAGCATCCGGGCGCGGACACGCTGTCCATGGGCATGAGCGACGACGCCGCCCTCGCGATCGCCGAAGGTGCGACCATGGTGCGCATCGGCACCGCGCTGTTCGGCGCCCGACCTCCCTCCGGAGATCCAGGATGACCACCGACAGCCCCATCGCCTTCATCGGCGGCGGCAACATGGCCCGCAGCCTGGTCGGCGGCCTGGTCGCGCGCGGCATCGCTGCCGCTTCCATCCGCGTCGCCGAGCCCGTGGAAGCGTTGCGCGAATCGCTCGCGCGCGACTTCGGCGTCGGCGTGTTCGCCGACGGCGCGGGCGCGGTCGATGGCGCGGGGACCTGGGTGCTCGCGGTGAAGCCGCAGGTCATGCGCACGGTGTGCGAGTCGCTCGCCGGACAGGCGCAGGCCGCGCGCCCGCTGGTGGTCTCCATCGCCGCGGGCATCGGCGCCGCGCAGCTCGAACGCTGGCTGGGCGGCGGCATCGCCGTCGTGCGCTGCATGCCGAACACCCCGGCGTTGCTGGGCGCGGGCGTGACCGGGCTGTTCGCGAACGGGAACGTCGACGCCGCCGGCCGCGCTTCCGCGCAGGGCCTGCTCGCTTCCGCCGGCGACACGGTGTGGATCGACGACGAGGCGCTGATGGACGCCGTCACCGCGGTGTCGGGCAGCGGCCCGGCCTACGTCTTCCTGCTCGCCGAAGCGATGCAGGCCGCGGCGATCGCGGAAGGGCTGCCGGCGGATGCCGCGCGCACGCTCGTGCTGCAGACGATCCTCGGCGCCGCGCGCATGCTCACCGAAGGCGATGCGGATGCCGCGGAGCTGCGGCGGCGCGTGACGTCGCCCAACGGAACGACGCAGGCGGCGATCGAGGCCTTCGAGGCCGGCAGGTTCCGCGAGCTCGTCGCCCGGGCGATCCGGGCCGCGACCGACCGCGGCCGCGCGCTCTCCGCCGCCAACGACTGATCAGCGGCGGGTCGCCGCCCAGGCGCCGACGATGCGGGCGATGTCGGCGACGCCGTCGGTGAGCGCCGCGGGGCCGGGCTGCAGGATCACCGGCGACTTGATTTCGTGCAGCTCGCCGTCGCGCACCGCGGGGATGGCGTCCCACCCCGGCCGCGCCGCGACCTTTTCCGGGCGGAATTTCTTGCCGCACCACGAGCCGAGGATGATGTCCGGGGCGCGCCGCACCACCTCCGACGCGTCCTCCAGGATGCGCGCCTTCGCCAGCGGCTCGAGCGCGCGCTCGGGGAAGATGTCGTCGCCGCCGGCGATGCGCACGAGTTCCGCGACCCAGCGGATTCCGGTGATCGGCGGTTCGTCCCATTCCTCGAAGTAGACCTTCGGCCTTCGCGGCAGGCGCGCGGATGCGGCCGCGAGGGCATCGAGGCCGCGCTGGAGTTCGCCGGCGTACGCTTCGGCGCGCGAGGCGGCGCCGACCAGCGCGCCGAGCCGCCGCACGTAGTCGAGGATGCCGTCGACGCTGCGGTGGTTGGAGATCCAGACCTCGACGCCGCGGCGCACCAGCGCGGCCGCGATGTCGGCCTGGATGTCGGAGAAGCCGACGACGAAATCGGGCCGCAGCGCCAGGATCTCGTCGATCTTCGCGCTGGTGAAGGCGCTGACCTTCGGCTTCTCGCGCCGCGCCCGCGGCGGGCGCACGGTGAAGCCGCTGATGCCGACGATGCGGTCCTGCTCGCCGAGCGCGTACAGGACTTCGGTCGGTTCCTCGGTGAGGCAGACGATCCGCCGTGGGCCGGCCGCAGCGGTCATCGCGGCCGCATCACGGGTACAGCATCCGCGTCGACCAGCGGCAGGCCACGTCGCGCTCGTAGACGCGGCGTTCGTGCCAGCGGAACTCGGCGGCGTACCAGAACTCGATCCAGCGCGGGCGCACGCGGAAGCCGGTCCAGCGCGGCGGGCGCGGGACGTCCCGGCCTTCGAAGCGCTTCCCGGCTTCGGCCAGCCGCGCTTCGAAGGTGTCGCGCGCGTCGAGCGTTTCGGACTGCAGCGACGCCCACGCGCCGAGCTGGCTGCCGCGCGCGCGCGTCGCGAAGTAGGCATCGGCCTCGTCGTCGGGCACCGTGTGCACGCGGCCCTCGATGCGCACCTGCACGCCCTGCTGCACGCGCGGCCAGTGGAACAGCAGCGCCGCGTACGGGTTCGCCTGCAGCTCGCGGCCCTTGCGGCCGTCGAGGTGGGTGTAGAACACGAAGCCGCGCGCGTCGAAACCCTTCAGCAGCACGGTGCGCGCCGAGGGCCGGGCGTCGAGGGTGGCGGTCGCCACCGTCATCGCGGTGCGATCGGGCTCGCCCGCAGCGCCCGCGGCCTCGAACAGGCGCGCGAACTCGGCCATCGCTTCGGTGAAGAGGGGGTCGGCGGCGTTGTCGTCCATTGCGCTATTGTGGCGCGATGGACTCCCCGCACAAGCCCGCCGCAGGCTATGCCCCGGATTTCGTCGCCGGCATCGACCGGGTCGCCCGCGAGGCCGGCAGCCCCGTCTTCGCCATCGCGGGCCTGCAGGGCACCGGCAAGTCGACGTTGTCCGCGCAGCTCGCGGACCTGGCCGCCGCGCAGGGCCGCACGCTGGTGCCGCTCTCCATCGACGACTTCTACCTCGGCCACGCGGCGCGCCAGCGCCTGGGGCGCGAGGTCCACCCGCTGTGCGCGACCCGCGGCGTGCCGGGCACCCACGACGTGGCGCTCGCCTGCGACGTGCTCGACGGCCTCGCGGCAGGCCGTCCGACCGCGCTGCCCCGCTTCGACAAGATCGCCGACGACAGACTCCCCGAATCGCAGTGGCCCGTGGTGGATCGCGCCGACCTGGTGGTCCTCGAGGGCTGGTTCCTGAAGGTGCCGCCGGAAGACGACGCCGCGCTCGCAGATCCGCTCAACGCGCTCGAGCGCAACGAGGACCCCGACGGCACCTGGCGGCGCTGGAGCAATGCCGCGCTCGCGAAGGACTATCCGCCGCTCTGGCGGCGGCTGCCGCGGCTGCTGTTCCTGCAGGGCCCGGGCTTCGACATCGTGCCGCAGTGGCGCTGGCAGCAGGAGCAGACGCTGCAGGCGCGGCATCCCGACCGCCAGGCGATGTCGCATGCGCAGGTGATGCGGTTCGTGCAGTTCTTCGAGCGCGTGAGCCGGCAGGCGATGCGGACCCTGCCGGGCATCGCCGACCGCACGATCCGGCTCGACGCGGAACGCAACCCGATCCCGGCGTGAATGGGTGGTGGGCCGTGATGGATTCGAACCATCGACCAGCGGATTAAAAGTCCGATGCTCTACCGACTGAGCTAACGGCCCACGAAAGACGGGCCGGGACGCGCCCGGCAGCGGGGATTCTAGCGGTAACGGGTGGGGTCGGCGACGCCGGCCGAGGCGAAGCCCTCGGCGCGCAGCCGGCAGGCGTCGCAGTGGCGGCAGGCGCGGCCCTGCGCGTCGGCGCTGTAGCAGGACACCGTCTGCGAGAAGTCCACGCCCAGGCGCAGGCCTTCGCGCACGATGTCGGCCTTCGACATGTGCAGCAGTGGCGCGTGGACGCGGAAACCTGCGCCCTCGACGCCGGCCTTCGTCGCCAGGTTGGCGAGGCGCTCGAAGGCGTCGATGAACTCCGGGCGGCAGTCCGGATAACCGGAGTAATCCACCGCGTTGACGCCGCAGAACAGGTCGGCGCTGCCGACGACTTCGGCCCAGCCCAGCGCCAGCGACAGCATGATCGTGTTGCGCGCGGGCACGTAGGTGGACGGGATCGACGCACCGATGACGTGCCCGTCGGCGTCGTCGGGCACCGCGATCGCGTCGTCCGTGAGCGCCGAGCCGCCGATGCTGCGCAGGTCGACGTCGACCGTCTTGTGCGCGACCGCGCCGAGCATGCGCGCGACGCGGTCGGCGGCATCGAGCTCGGAGGTATGGCGCTGCCCGTAGCGCACGCTCAGCGCATGCGGCGAGAAGCCCTGCTCGATCGCGATGGCGAGCACCACCGCCGAGTCCATGCCGCCGGACACCAGCACCACCGCCGGGTCGTTCACGCGCGCATCCATCGCATCCGCCTCCGTGTCATCGCTTCAACGGCCGGGCTCGTCGTTCCACAACAGCTTGTGCAGCTGCACCTGGAAGCGCACCGGCGGCTTCTCCGCCACGATCCAGTCGGCCAGCTGCGTCGCCGGCAGCTGCGCCGCGCTGGGCGAGAACAGCACGTCGCAGCGCTCGTGCAGGCGATGCTCGGCGACCACGGCGCAGGCCCAGTCGAAATCGGCGCGGTCGCACAGCACGAATTTCACCTGGTCGTGCGCGGTGAGCAGGGCGAGGTTGTCCCACAGGTTGCGCGCGACTTCGCCCGAACCCGGCGTCTTGACGTCGACGACGCGCGAGACGCGCGGATCGACACCGGAGACGTCGACCGCGCCGGAGGTTTCCAGCGACACGATGCAGCCCGCGTCGCACAGCCGGCGCAGCAGCGCGAGGCAGCGCTTCTGCGCCAGCGGTTCGCCGCCGGTGACGCAGACATGGCGCACCCCGTGCGTCGCCACCTCGGCGACGATCGCGTCGATGTCGCGCCACTCGCCGCCGTGGAAGGCGTAGGCGGTGTCGCAGTAGCCGCAGCGCAGCGGGCAACCGGTCAAGCGCACGAACACGGTCGGCCAGCCCGCATCGCGGGCTTCGCCCTGCAGCGACAGGAAGATTTCGGTGATGCGGAGCCGGTCCGCCGCCGTCGCGGCGGCGGCCGCTTCGGGGGCGACAATGCTCATGAGGACATTTTAGCGCGCGGAGGTCAGCCGCATCGCCTGCAACCGGTCCTGCGCGGTGCGCGCGGCGTCCGTGCCCGGCCAGCTGCGCACCACCTGCGCCAGCGTGGCCTGGGCGGCGTCCTGCTGGCCGAGCCCGTACTGCGACAGGCCCAGCTTCAGCATCGCGCCGGCGGCCTTGTCGTGCGCCGGGAAGCGCTCGAGCAGGGAGCGGAACTGCTGCGCCGCGAGTTCGTAGTTCTGGGTGGCGTAATAGCTCTCGCCGAGCCAGTAGACCGCGTTCGGCGCGAGCGGCCCGTCCGGATACTGGACGACGAACTGCTGGAACGCGCGCGCGGACTCGTCGTAGCGGCCCGCCTTCAGGCGGTCGAACGCGGCCTCGTAGGCGGCGCGCTCGGCGTCGCCCGGCGCGGGCACCGAAGGACGGGCCGCGGCGGGCGCCCCGCCGGCTGCTGCCGCA
>JANINR010000009.1 GCA_024508915.1 Lysobacteraceae bacterium
CCGGCGGCGACGTCGCGCGCAGCGTCGAAGCAGGCGAGGGAGACGGGCATCGCTGGTTCGCTGCGGCCCTGCTGTTCGCGGCGGCGGTGTCGGTGCTGCTCGCGCGTCGCAGGCAGGCGCGGCGCGGTCGCGGCGACCGCGACTGACGCGCCGGCGCATCCGGGGCGCGACGAGGCGACTCCTCAGCGCACGCGCGTCCCGAAGATGCGATCGCCGGCGTCGCCGAGCCCGGGCAGGATGTAGCCGTGTTCGTTGAGGCGCTCGTCGACCGCGGCGACGTACGCGTCCACGTCCGGATGCGCGGCCTGCAGGACGCGCAGGCCTTCCGGCGCCGCCACCAGGAACAGGCCGCGGATCCGCGTCGCGCCCGCGGCCTTGAGCATGTCGATCGTCGCCACCAGCGTGCCGCCGGTTGCGAGCATGGGGTCGAGGATCATCACCGTGCGGTCGGCGATGTCGCCGACCAGGTTCTCGTAGTAGGTCTCCGGCAGCAGCGTCGCTTCGTCGCGGCGCATGCCGACGACGCTGACCTTCGCGGCCGGGATCAGCTCGAGCACGCCGGGCAGCATGCCCAGGCCCGCGCGCAGGATCGGCACGAGCGTGACCTTGCGCCCCTTGATGCGGCGCACCGGCACCGGGCCTGCCCAGCCGTCGACCACCGCGTCCTCGGTCTCGAGGTCGGCGGTGGCTTCGTAGGTGAGCAGCGCGGCGACTTCGCCGGCGAGCTCGCGGAAGGTCTTGGTGCTGTTGTCGGCGCGCCGCATCAGGCCCAGCTTGTGCTGGACCAGCGGGTGCGTGACCTGGACGATGGCCATCGCGGCATTCCCCTCGGAGCAGGCCGCGATGGTATCCCGGCTTCAGGCCGCCTGCTGCTGGCGCGGGCCCTCGAGCAAGGCCTGCTTCACCAGCTGCAGCACGAGCTGCAATTCGTCCGCGCCGATGCCGAAGTGCGGGGTGAAGCGCAGCGAGTTCTCGCCGCCGTGGATCACGCCGAGGCCGCGCTCGCGCAGCCACTCCTCGGTGGAGCCGGCGCCGTAGCCCTTGAACTGCGGCGCGAGCTCGCACGAGAACAGCAGGCCGGTGCCCTGGACCTTGGTGATCAGGCCGCCGAGCTCGGCCTTGAGCGCTTCGAGGCCGGCGATGGCCTCGCGGCCGCGGTCGCGGATGTTCGCGCGCAGTTCCGGGGTGAGCTGCGCGAGCACCGCGCAGGCGACATCGAGGCCGCGCGGGTTGGCGGTCATCGTGTTGCCGTAGGTGCCGCGTGCGTAGATGGCGGCGGCGCGCTCGGTCGTCGCGAGCACCGACAACGGGAACTGCCCGGCGTTCAGCGCCTTGGAGTAGGTCTCCATGTCCGGCGCTTCCTGGCCCTCGAAACCGGGGTAGTCGACGATCGAGAGGCAGCCCGCGGCGCGCAGTCCGGCCTGGATCGAATCGACGAGGAACAGCGCGCCGTGCGCCTTCGTCAATTCGCGCGCGGCGGCGTAGAACTCGACCGGCACGCTGCGGCCCGGGTCGCCTTCGCCCATCACCGGCTCGAGGAACATCGCCTCGATGAACCAGCCGTTCGCATCGGCGTCGGCGAACGCCTTCTTCAGCGCCTCGAGGTCGTACGGCGCGATCGCGATCACGCTGTCCTCGCCGCGGAAGCTGGCGAGGTGCTTGAGGTAGGACTTGCGCGAGGAATCGGAATAGAGCGCGGGGCGGTCGGTGCGGCCGTGGAAGCTGCCCTTCACCACGAGGCGCTTGACCGCGCGGCCGGCGTGGCGCGCGCCCGGGTCGGTCATCAGCTTCGCGTTGGTGTCGGCGATGCGCGCGGCGAGGCCGACGGCTTCCGAACCGGAGTTGAGGCACATGAACTTCGCGAACGGGCAGCCGTCCTGGCGGCGGTGGCCGATCTCGCGCCGCATCGCGGCGGTGAAGCGCAGTTGCGACAGGCTCGGCGTCATGATGTTGGCCAACGCCTGCGGCTTCGCCATCGCGTCGAGCACGACCTGCGGCGCATGGCCGAAGCCGAGCATGCCGTAGCCGCCGGTGTCGTACAGCACCGCGCCCTTCAGGGTCACGACCCAGGGGCCGCGCGCGGCGAGCGCGACGTACGGGTTGACCGCGTCCTGCGGGTAGAAGTTGACGAAATCGGCCTGCACGGCGGCGACCTGCGCGTCTTCGTCGAGGTCGAGCAGGTCGCGGATCGACGCGTCGCCCGCGACGCGCGCGAACTCGTCCGCGGCGGCGGCGATGGCGGCGCCCAGGTCGGGATGCGTGGCGGCGAAGCGCAGCACGGTCGCGTCGTCGAGGCCGGTGGTGCGGCGCTCGCCCTTGCGGGCGCGGAGCGGGGCGAGTTGCCCGATGAGCAGGGTGTCGGCGGCCATGGCGAGGTCCTCTTGCAGCAGGTGGGGCCGGCGCCGTGGGGCGCGGCAAGCCTCCTATTATCGGGAAGTTTTCGGCGGACGGCAGGTGCGATCTGCGCAGATTCCCTGTAGATTTCGGCATTCTGCCGAACCGGACCCAGCAACATGGCGAGCCTGACGCCAGCCGACGAGGCCCTGCTGTCCCTCCTGCGCGAGAATGCGCGGGCGCCGACCACCGAGATCGCCCGCCGGCTGCAGCTGTCGCGGACCACGGTGCAGAGCCGGATCGAGCGGCTGGAGCGGATGGGGGTGATCGCCGGCTACACCGTGCGGATCGGCGACGACTTCGCCGGCGACCGGATCCGCGCCCTGATCATGGTCACCGTCTTCCCGAAGCAGATGCCCGCCGTCGTCGAAGCGCTGCGCGCGATGCCGGAGGTGCGCAGCCTGCAGTCGGTGAACGGCGGCTGGGACCTGGTGGCGGTGGCGGTGGTGCCGGGCGTCGGCGAGATGGACGTGCTCACCGACCGCATCGGCGCGCTGCCGGGCGTGGAGCGCACGACCTCGTCGCTGGTGCTTTCCACGAAATTCGAACGTTGACCGTGAAGAAATCCGACTTCCATTACGACCTGCCGCCTGGACTGATCGCGCAGGCGCCCTTGCCCGAGCGCTCGGCCAGTCGCCTGCTGGTCGTGCCGCCGGCGCCGGCGCCGTTCGCCGACCGCGTCGTGCGCGACCTGCCGCAACTGCTGCGCGCCGGCGACCTCCTGGTGTTCAACGACACCCGCGTGATCCAGGCGCGCGTGTTCGGCCGCAAGCAGAGCGGCGGCAAGGTGGAGATCCTGGTCGAACGCCTGTTGCCGGGGAACGAGGCGCGCGTGCAGCTGGGCGCGAGCAAGCCCTCGCGCGCAGGCACGCGCATCGTGCTCGACGGTGGCGGCGAAGCCGAGGTGCTGGGACGCGAAGGCGAGTTCTACCGGCTCCGCTTCGATGTGTCCGGTGCGCTGGACGAATGGCTGCAGGTCGCCGGGCGCCTGCCGCTGCCGCCGTACATCCAGCGAACGCCCGATGCCGCCGACGCGGCGCGCTACCAGACCGTGTTCGCGCGCGAGCCGGGCGCCGTCGCGGCGCCGACCGCCGGCCTGCACTTCGACGAGTCCCTGCTGGACGCGCTGCATGCGCGCGGCGTCGAGTTCGGGCACGTCACGCTGCACGTCGGCGCCGGCACTTTCCAGCCGGTGCGCGTGGACGACCTCGGCGAGCACCGCATGCACAGCGAGTGGATCAAAGTCGGCGCGCGCCTCGTCGAGCAGGTGCGCGCGGCGCGCGCGCGCGGCGGACGCGTCGTCGCGGTGGGGACCACCGTGGTGCGCGCGCTCGAATCCGCCCTCGGCGGCGACGGCGAACTGCGCCCGCTGTCCGGCGAAACCGCGATCTTCATCCTGCCGGGCTACCGGATCCGCAGCGTCGACGCGCTGCTCACCAACTTCCACCTGCCGGAGAGCACCTTGCTGATGATGGTGTCGGCGTTCGCGGGCCGCGAGCGCATCCTCGAGGCCTATGCGCACGCGGTGCGCGAGCGCTACCGCTTCTTCTCGTACGGCGACGCGATGCTGCTGTTCCCGCGCGCGGAGGAGGGCCGGTGAGCCGCATGTCCTTCGAGCTGCTCGCCACCGACGGCGCGGCGCGCCGCGGCCGGCTCGCGTTCCCGCGCGGGGTGGTGGAAACGCCGGCGTTCATGCCGGTCGGCACCTACGGTTCGGTCAAGGGCATGCTGCCGGGCCAACTGCGCGACCTCGGTGCGCAGATCATCCTCGGCAACACCTTCCACCTCTACCTGCGGCCCGGGCTCGACGTGATCGAAGCGCACGGCGGGCTGCACGGCTTCGCGCGCTGGGACGGGCCGATCCTCACCGACTCGGGCGGCTTCCAGGTGTTCTCGCTGGCGCACCGCAGGAAGATCACCGAACAGGGCGTGACGTTCCAGGCGCCGACCGACGGTTCGACCGTGTTCCTCGGGCCGGAGGAATCGATGCGCATCCAGAAGGTGCTGGACAGCGACATCGTGATGATCTTCGACGAGTGCCCGCCGGTGAACGGCAAGGACGGGCAGCCCGTGCATCCGCGCGTCGTCGAGCAGTCGATGGAACTGTCGCTGCGCTGGGCCGAGCGCTCGAAGCGCGCGCACGAAGGCAACGACGCAGCGCTGTTCGGCATCGTCCAGGGCGGCGTGCACCGCGACCTGCGCACGCGATCGGCGGAAGGCCTGCAGGCGATCGGGTTCGACGGCTACGCCATCGGCGGGCTGGCGGTCGGCGAGACCGAGGCCGAGCGCAACGCGATGCTCGACCACACCGTCCCGCAGCTGCCGGAGGACCGCCCCCGCTACCTGATGGGCGTGGGCCGGCCCGAGGACCTGGTGGAAGCGGTCGCGCGCGGGGTCGACATGTTCGACTGCGTCATGCCGACGCGGAACGCACGCAACGGCCACTACTTCACGTCCACCGGCACGCTGCGGATCCGCAATGCGAAGCACGAGCGCGACACGCGCCCGATCGAGGAGGGCTGCGGCTGCCCCGCCTGCGCCGGTGGCTACAGCCGCGCCTACCTGCGGCACCTGGACCGCTGCAACGAGATGCTGGCGCCGATCCTGGGCACCCTGCACAACCTCTGGTACTACCAGCGGCTGATGGCCGAAATGCGCGCGGCGATCGAGGCGGGAACCTTCGCGGCCTTCCGCGAGTCCTTCCATGCCGCCAGGGCCGTGCCCCCCGGCGCCGCATCCTGACCGGCCCGGCCCGCCGGAAGGCGGCCGCGTGGCATAATTCCCCGCTATTTTTCCCGACCGGACCCGAACCATGAGCCCGCTGGACTTCCTGATCGCCCCCGCCCACGCCCAGGCCGCCGCGCCGGCCGCCGGCTCCGGCAGCCTGCTGTCGACCCTGATGTTCCCGCTGCTGCTGATCGCGGTGATGTACTTCCTGATGATCCGCCCGCAGATGAAGCGGCAGAAGGAGCATCGCGGCATGCTCGAGAAGCTCGGCAACGGCGACGAGGTGATCACCAACGGCGGCGTGGCCGGCATCGTCCGCGAGATCGGCGACCACTTCGTCACCGTCGAGATCGCCGACAACGTGCGCATCCGCGTGCAGAAGGGCGCCATCGCCAACGTGCTGCCCAAGGGCACGCTCAAGTCGGCCTGAGCCGGCGCCACACTCGCGGGATCCTCCGATGCTGGAATACGGCCGCTTCAAGTACTTCGTCATCCTGTTCGTGGTGCTGCTCAGCACGCTCTACGCGTTGCCGAACATCTACCCGCAGGATCCCTCGGTGCAGGTCACCGCGAACCGCGGTTACCAGGTCGACGCCAAGCTCAAGGCGCAGGTCGAGGCCGAGCTGGGCAAGGCCGGCATCGCGCCCAAGGCCGTCGAGCTGGAGAAGGACGGCGAGCTGCTGGTCCGCCTGCCGAGCGTCGACGCGCAGACCAAGGCCAACGACGTGCTCAACGCGGCGATCGGCGAGCACTACGTCGTCGCCCTGAACCTCGCCTCGACCGTGCCCGGCTGGCTCGATGCGATCGGCGCGCGGCGCATGCTGATGGGCCTCGACCTGCAGGGCGGCGTGCACTTCCTGATGCAGGTCGACGAGAAGGCCGCGATCGACAAGCGCATGGACGCCTATGCCGAGGACGTCCGCGTCCTGCTGCGCGACAACCGCGTGCGCTACGAGTCGGTGGAACGGCGCGCGAACAGCGCGATCGTGGCCACGCTCGCGCCCGGCACGGACGCGAACGCGGCGGTCGGTCTGATCGCGAAGTCCATGCCCACCATGCAGCTCGACGCGAGCGGCAACACGGTGACGGTGAAGGTGCCGGACAAGGAGATCCAGCAGATCACCTCCGACGCCATCGAGCAGAACGTCGGCACGCTGCGCAACCGCATCAACGAGCTCGGCGTCGCCGAGCCGATCATCCAGCGCCAGGGCGCCGACCGCGTGGTCGTGCAGCTGCCCGGCGTGCAGGACACCGCGCAGGCCAAGCGCATCCTCGGCGCGACCGCGACCCTGGAATACCGCGCCGTGGTCGACGGCAACGCCTACGACGCCGCCCGCACCGGCAGCGTGCCGCCGGAAGCCAAGCTGTACTACCGCAAGGACATCGGCCCGGACGGCAAGCCCGTCCCGATCCTGCTCAACAAGCGCGTCATCGCCACCGGCGACCAGCTGGTCGACGCGAAGTCGCTGTACGACCAGCAGTCGGGCACGCCGGCGGTGTCGGTCCGCCTGAACGGCATCGGCGGCCAGCGCATGTTCGACTTCACCAGCGAGAACGTCGGCAAGCCGATGGCCGTGGTCTACGTGGAGCGCATCCCCGAGGTCACGAAGGATGCCGAAGGCAACGACGTGCGCACCACGCGCACGAGCGAGCAGGTCATCTCCGTCGCGACGATCCAGGGCGTGTTCGGCAAGGAGTTCCAGACCACCGGCCTGGACAGCCCGAAGGAAGCCGCGGACCTCGCCCTGCTGCTGCGCGCCGGCGCGCTCGCCGCGCCGATGGATTTCGTCGAGCAGCGCGTGGTCGGCCCGAGCCTGGGCAAGGAGAACGTCGAGCGCGGCCTGACCGCGGTGAAGTACTCCTTCCTGTTCGCGCTGGCGTTCTTCCTCGTCTACTACCGGATGTTCGGCCTGATCACCTGCATCGCGCTGCTGATCAACCTGCTGATGGTCGTCGCGGTGATGTCCTTCCTCGGCGCCACGCTGACCTTGCCCGGCCTGGCCGGCATCGCGCTCACCGTCGGCATGTCGGTCGACGCGAACGTGCTGATCAACGAACGCATCCGCGAGGAATTGCGGGCGGGGTTGCCGCCGCAGGCGGCGATCGTCTCCGGCTACCAGCACGCGTCGGGCACGATCGTCGACGCGAACCTGACCGCGATGCTCGCGGGCATCGCGCTGTTCGCGTTCGGCACCGGGCCGGTGAAGGGCTTCGCGGTGTCCCTCATCGCCGGCATCGTGACCTCCATGTACACGGCGGTCTCGGTCTCGCTCGGCATCGCCACCCTCATCTACGGACGCCGGCGCAAGCTGAAGTCCATCGCCATCTGACGGAAGACGACCCATGCAGTTCCGCATCTTCCCGCACAGCCCCAACATCGACTTCATGCGCCTGCGCTGGATCTCGGCGGGCCTGTCGACCCTGCTGCTCATCGTCGCCCTCGGCGGCATGGCGACCAAGGGCTTCAACTTCGCCCTGGACTTCACCGGTGGCGTCGGCGTCGAGCTGCGTTACCCGCAGGCCCCCGACGTCGACACCGTGCGCGACAACCTCGAGCGCGCGGGCTTCGACAACGCCGTGGTCCAGACCTTCGGCAGCGGCGCCGACCTGCTGGTGCGCCTGCAGGCGCCGAAGGAGGAGGGCACGGCCGGCGCGGACACCGAGAGCATCGGCGACGCGGTCGCGAAGGCCGCCTCGCTGCCGGGCAACCCCGCCGAGAAGCGCAGCAGCGCGGAGATCAGCCCGCAGGTGGGCAAGGAACTCGCCCAGAACGGCATCTACGCGATGCTGTTCGTGGTGATCGGCTTCCTGGCCTACATCTCGTTCCGGTTCGAATGGAAGTTCGCGGTCGCGGCCATCATCGCGACGCTCCACGACGTGGTCGTCGTCGCCGGCTGGTTCGCGATCAGCGGGCACGAGTTCGACCTCACCGTGCTGGCGGGCGTGATGTCGGTGATGGGCTACTCGATCAACGACACGATCGTGGTATTCGACCGCGTCCGCGAGAACTTCCGCGGCATGCGCGCGTCGCCGCGCGAGATCCTCAACGCGTCGGTCAACCAGACCCTGTCGCGCACGGTGATCACCTCCTTCGTCGCCTTCCTGACCGTGCTGGCGCTGTACATCTACGGCGGCGGCTCGCTGCAGGGCATGGCGGAGTCGCAGATGATGGGCATCATCATCGGCACCCTGTCCTCGATCTTCGTGGCCTGCCCGCTGCTGATGTGGCTGGGCGTGTCGAAGCAGGACCTGATGCCCAAGGCCAAGGACCTCGCGGCGCTCGAGCGCCGTCCCTGAGGACGCATCCGCCGCACCGCGACGAGAACGAAAAAGGGCGCCCGATGGGCGCCCTTCTTTTTCAGCCGCTCCGCGAGGCGCGGGCCGGAATGCTCAGCCCAGGCCTTCCTGCTCCAGGGCGCGACGCACCCCCGGATCGGCCTGCATCGCGGCGAAGTAGCGCTCGAGGTTGCCGAAGCCGGACAGGTCCACGCCCTGCGCCTTCGCCCAGCGCAGCACCACGTACAGGTACGGGTCGGCGATCGAGCGCGTGCCGGCGATCCAGTCGCGCCCGGCGAGCTGCGCGTCCACGCGCTCGAACAGGCCGCGCAGCGTGGCGCGCGCCAGGTCCTTGCTCTTCGCGACCAGCGTTTCGTCCTCGAGCCAGGCGGTGGCGCCGAACAGCGGCTTGAACGCGGGGTGGATGTCGGAATTGACCATCGCCAGCCACCGAGTGACTTCCGCGCGGCCGCGCGGACTGCCGTCGCCGAGCAGGCCGGCGTCGGGCGCGAGGTCGGCGAGGTAGCCGAGGATCGCGGCGTTCTGGGTCAGCACCCAACCGTCGTGCTCGAGCGCGGGCACCGCGCCCGCCGGATTGATCGCCAGGTAGGCGGGCGCCTTGCGTTCCTCGCGGGACACGCGCACCGCCTCGTAAGGCCTGCCGATCCATTCGAGGAGGATGTGGTCGGCGAGCGCGCACGTGCCGGGGGAGTAATAGAGCTTCATGCGGGGGAACTCCATCGATGGAATCCACCCACTATGCGGCGACGCGCGAAGGCCCGGCAATCGGGCCCTGCGGAAAGCAGTGTTGCGCGCGTCAGGACTTGCGCGGTCGCAGCGACTGCACCTTGAAGAAGGTGTGGTCGCCGATCGTCGCCACCTGGTAGGCGGTGCGCCAGCTCGGCGCGGCGATCGCCGTGGCGGCGAAGTGGCTCGCGCCCGGCACGATTTCCCGGCGCTCGCCCGGCGGCAGCGACCAGTTGCGCTCGGATTCCAGCGCCACGGTCACCGCCTCGGCCCACGCGTCGGCATTGGACAGGCGCGTGCGCGGCGAGACCAGCGAGGGCGCGAACTGCTTGCGCGCGGTCACGACCGAGCACAGGTCCGGGCCCCACAGGCCGCTGTCGCGGCGGCGCATCACCACTTCGGCCACCGCCTGCTGGCCGCGGACCGACTGGTCGCGCGCTTCCAGGTACACGGTGGTGCTCAGGCACAGCGAGTCGGCTGCGGGCGGCGGGAGGACGCTCGCGAGCCAGAGGATCCAGGCAAGCTTCATGGGGGGCTCCTTGCTCCGTTGCGCCGGCCCGCGATGCTGCTCCCGCTCGTGTCAAACGGGTTTCACAACGCTGGCCAGCCTGGCGTACTGGGGAGGGCGGCGGCTCTGCGGCACGCCTTGATGCCCGGGCGCAAGGGATCGCGGGATTGCGAACCGGCGCCGGTGCCCGCTCACGAGGCGGCGGGCAAGAAAAAGTCGGCGCACGGTAAGGGCACAAAACCCAACCCAGCCTGAACGGGGGTCGTCGGCCCCAACCCGTAGGGGTCGGCCGCCAGGCCGGCCCCCAAGGGCTGGAGCAGGGGTCCCGCCAGCGCGGAATGCGGCAAAATAGCGGGCTCCCCTGAGCCGAGCCCAGCGCATGAGCCACCACGACGTCCGTTCCGCGGTCCGACCCCAGCCCGACCAGCCCATGGTCGACATCGCCGACTACGTCGTCGACTACCGGATCGACTCGCAGGAGGCCTACGACACCGCCCGCTACATGCTCCTCGATTCGCTGGCCTGCGCGATGCTGGCGATGAAGTTCGAGGGCTGCGTGAAGCACCTCGGCCCGATCGTGCCGGGCGCGACCCTGCCGGGCGGCGCGACGGTGCCGGGCACCAACTTCGAGCTCGACCCGGTGCAGGCCGCCTTCAACATCGGCACCCAGGTGCGCTGGCTCGACTTCAACGACACCTGGCTGGCCGCCGAATGGGGCCATCCGTCGGACAACCTCGGCACGATCCTCGCCGTGGCCGACTGGATGAGCCGCAAGGGCCTGCGCGACGGCGGCGAGCCGATGACCATGCGCGACGTCCTCACCGCCGCGATCAAGGCGCACGAGATCCAGGGCTGCTACGCGTTGAAGAACTCCTTCAACCGCGTCGGCCTCGACCACGTCATCCTGGTCCGGCTGGCCTCGACCGCCGTCGCCACCGCGATGCTCGGCGGCGGCAAGGACGAGATCGTCACCGCGGTCTCGCACAGCTGGATCGACAACGGCGTGTTGCGCACCTACCGCCACGCGCCGAACACCGGCCCGCGCAAGAGCTGGGCCGCGGGCGACGCCTGCCGCCGTGCCGTGATCCACGCGCTGAATGCGGTGGACAAGCAGGTCGTGGGCTACCCGAGCGCGCTGAGCGCGAAGACCTGGGGCTTCTACGACGTCGCGTTCGGCGGCAAGCCGTTCGAGTTCGAGCGCCCGTTCGGCAGCTACGTGATGGAGAACGTCCTGTTCAAGATCAGCTTCCCGGCCGAGTTCCACGCCCAGACCGCGGTCGAGTGCGCGATGAAGCTTCACCCTGCGGTGAAGGACCGGATCGACGACATCGAGCGCATCGAGATCCGCACCCAGGAAGCCGGCGTGCGCATCATCGACAAGACCGGCCCGCTGGCGAACTACGCCGACCGCGACCACTGCATCCAGTACATGGTCGCCGTGCCGATGATCTTCGGCCGCCTGACCGCCAGCGACTACAACGACGACGTGGCGGCCGACCCGCGCATCGACGCCCTGCGCGCGAAGATGGTGGTGAGCGAGAACCCGCAGTTCACGAAGGACTACTTCGACCCCGACAAGCGCTACATCGGCAACTCGGTGCAGGTGTTCTTCAAGGACGGCACCAGCACCGACCTCGTCTCGATCGACTACCCGATCGGCCACCGCCGCCGCCGCGGCGAGGGCATCCCGGTCCTGATGGCCAAGTGCGAGGCGGCCCTGCGCGCCCATCTTCCGGCCGGCCAGGTCGACCGGATCATGGCCCTGGGGGCCGATCCGGCCCGCTTCGATGCGCTTCCGGTCGACCAGTTCATGAACCTGTACAGGGTGTAGGACGCGGCAGTAAACTGTTATAGGACCGTTAACAAGGCCTTCACGGGGCCAGCATTAACCTGCACGGGATGGTGTGCGGGACGGCCGTCTAACAGCGAATCCACGCTGCAGGCACAACGATTTAAAGAACTACTTCACGATCAAAGGAGCTGAACATGAACAAGAAACTCCTCTGCGCAGCGTTGCTGGCGGGGCTCGGCGTGGCCCAGGCGGCTTCGGCGCAGACGTTCGACGACCGCTGGTACGTTTCCGGCAGCGTCGGCGTGAATTTCCAGGACAAGGATCGCAACACCCAGGACACCGAGTTCGCGACGCTGGGCTTCGGACGCTTCCTGAACCCGAACTGGTCGCTCGAAGCCGAGCTGAACTACCAGAACCCGGACAAGAAGGAAAACGCCGACCTGTGGTGGAGCCAGTACGGCGTGTCGGCCGATGCCCGCTACCACTTCCGCAATGCCGACTCCAAGTGGTGGCCCTACGTCCGCATGGGCCTGGGCTGGCAGCGCCATGAGGAAGAGTACGTGAGCCTGAATCCGGCCACCCCGCCGGGCGGCTTCCCGTACCAGCACGAGGATTCCAACCTGGCCGCCAACCTCGGCGTCGGCCTGCAGTGGGACTTCGGCCGCGTGGACATGCGCACCGAAATCGGCACCCGCGTCGACTTCGACGACGTGCAGGCCAATGCCGGTTCGCAGGAAGACTACTTCACCGACATGCTGGCCTCGGTCGGCATGACCATCGCCCTGGGCCCGGAGCCCGTGACCGCGGTGCCCGCGCCGGCCCCGGCCGCGCCGAGCTGCTCGGACATGGACGACGACGGTGACGGCGTCAACAACTGCGACGACAAGTGCCCCGGTTCGCAGGCCGGCCAGACCATCGGTCCGGACGGCTGCCCGGTGCCGGTCTCGATCGACCTGAAGGGCGTCAACTTCGACTTCGACAAGTCCACGCTGCGTCCGGACGCGGTGGCCATCCTGAACGAGGCCATCGAGATCCTGAAGCGCTACCCGGACCTGAAGGTCGAGGTCGCCGGCCACACCGACTCGATCGGCACCGACGCCTACAACCAGGGCCTGTCCGAGCGCCGCGCCAAGGCGGTGTACGACTACCTGACCGGCAACGGCATCGACGCGTCGCGCCTGGTCGGCCCGAACGGCTACGGCGAGAGCCGTCCGATCGCGCCGAACACCAACCCGGATGGTTCCGACAATCCGGAAGGCCGCGCGCAGAACCGCCGCACCGAGCTCAACGTCCAGAACTGAGGACGCGCTCCATGGCGCCGACCCGCGTCGGCGCCACGCGATACCCGAAGCCCGGCCTCGTGCCGGGCTTCGTCTTTTCCGGCGCCGCACGTGCAGCCGCGCGCATGCACTGACATTCACGTCGCATCCGCCTACACTCGGCGCGTCCGGTGGAGAGGGGTGGAAGCGATGCGAAAGACGGGAGCGATCCTCCTGCTGGCCCTGGGCGGCAGCGGAAGCGCGATGGCGGCGGTGACCTGCCCGACGCCGCAGCAGCCCGCGCAGGCGGCACTGGTCGCGCCGGTCGCGGCCGAGCTGGCGGCTGCGCGCGCGCCGCTCGGCACGCCCGCGAGCGTGCTGGCGCAGGCCTGGGACGAGTCGCAGTCGCTGGACCAGGTGCTGCTGCGCATCCGCATCGAAGCCTGTCGCGACGTCGCGATCGTGACCCCGGCGCCTGGCGTGGTCAGCCCGGACGACCCGGCGGCATACAAGCCGCGCACCCAGTACGACAACACGCCGTGGCGGTTCAACATGAACCAGAACGGCCGCAACATGACCGCCGACGAGTTCAGCGCGTGGATGAAGTCGCGCGGCGTCCGCGTGGCGCGGGGCTCCGCGCCGGCGGCCACCTCGGATCCGGCGGCGGCCGGCGCTGCTGCATCGCCCGCGCCGCCCGCGTCGCCCGCCACCGACGTCGCCGCGCCGTCTG
>JANINR010000010.1 GCA_024508915.1 Lysobacteraceae bacterium
CCGCCCGCCGCGCCCGCCCATGCCCGCCGCGGCGGCCCGAGCCGGCGCCGCCCGCTGTGGTCGCGCCTGCTCGGCAAGCTGCTCGAACCCTGGATCGGGCTGCGCATCGAGCCGGCCGCCGAGAGCCTGCAGTTCGACGGCCCGGTCTGCTACGTGCTCGAGGACTACGGCCTGTCCAATGCGCTGATCCTCGAGCGCGCCTGCCGCCAGGCGAACCTGCCTTCGCCGTTGCGGCCGCTGCCGGGCGACCCGCTCGGGCGCAAGCGCGCCTACGTCGCGCTGTCGCGCCGCAACGCAGGCAGCACCCTCAACCGCGCCGCCGCCCTCGCCGCGAACAAGCCCCCGGTGGCGGTGAAGAGCCATTCCGGCTCGCTGGCGCGGCTGATCGAGGCGCACCGCGCCGATCCGGCGCTCGACGTGCGCCTCGTGCCGGTCTCGATCTTCGTCGGCCGCTCGCCGGACAAGCAGAGCGGCTGGTTCCAGGTGCTGTTCTCCGAGAACTGGGCGCTGGTCGGCCGCTTCCGCCGCCTGCTGGCGATCCTGCTCAACGGCCGCGACACGCTGGTGCAGTTCGCCGCGCCGGTGTCGGTGCGCGAACTGCTCGAGGAAGGCCTGGAGCCCGAGCGCACGGTGCGCAAGCTCTCGCGGGTGCTGCGCACGCACTTCCACCGGATCCGCGAGGCGATCATCGGCCCGGACCTGTCGACGCGACGGCTGCTGGTCGACAAGGTGCTGGCCGCCGAGGCCGTGCGGGACGCCATCGCCGACCAGGCGCGCCGCGACAAGAGCAGCCTCGAGGCCGCATGGAAGAAGGCGCATGCGATCGCCTACGAGATCGCCGCCGACTACTCGCACCCGGTCGTGCGTTCGGCGTCGTTCCTGCTGACCTCGGTCTGGAACCGGATCTACCGCGGCGTGCTGGTCCACCACCTCGACCTGCTGAAGCAGGACGCGCCGGGCCGCGAAGTGGTGTACGTGCCCAGCCACCGCAGCCACATGGACTACCTGCTGCTGAGCTACCTGCTGTACACGCGCGGCATCGTGCCGCCGCACATCGTGGCCGGCATCAACCTCAACCTGCCGGTGATCGGCACCCTGCTGCGCAAGGGCGGCGCGTTCTTCATCCGCCGCTCGATCCGCGGCAGCGCGATGTATTCGGCGATCCTCGGCGAGTACGTGGCGCAGCTCGTCGCCGGCGGCTATTCGCTCGAGTATTTCGTCGAGGGCGGCCGCTCGCGCACCGGGCGGCTGCTTCGCCCGAAGGGCGGCATGCTGGCGATGACGGTCCGCGCCTACCTGCGGCAGCCGACGCGGCCGGTCATGTTCCAGCCCGTCTACATCGGCTACGAGAAGCTGATGGAAGGCGACAGCTACCAGGACGAGCTCACCGGCAAGCCGAAGGAAAAGGAATCCATCCTCGGCCTGCTGCTCGGCATCCCGAAGGTGCTGCGCAGCAACTACGGCCAGGTGGTGGTGAACTTCGGCGAGCCGATCCTGCTCAACGACATCCTCGCCGAGCACGCGCCGGACTGGGACGGCAAGCCGCTCGACGAGAACGACCGCCCCGACTGGCTGTCGGACACCGTCGAGGCGGCCGCGCAGCGCATCCAGGAGCACGTCAACCGCGCGGCGGACGTGAACCCGGTCAACCTGCTGGCGCTGGCACTGCTGTCCACGCCGAAGCACGCGATGGGCGAAGCCGACCTGCTGGCGCAGATCGCGTTGTCGAAGACCCTGCTCGCCGAGGTGCCCTACGGCGAGCGCGTCACGGTGACGCCGCACACGCCGGAACAGATCGTCGCCCACGGCGAGGAAATCGGCATGCTCGCGCGCGTCGCCCACCCGCTCGGCGACGTGATCTCGGTGGACGCGGCCACCGCGGTGCAGCTGAGCTACTTCCGCAACAACGTGCTGCACCTGTTCACGGCCTCGGGCTGGATCGCGTGCTGCTTCCACCACAACCGGCGCATGCCGCGCGCCTCGGTGCTGCGTCTGGGCCAGTCGATGTATCCGTTCCTGAAGGCGGAGCTGTTCCTGCCGTGGAGCGACGAGGAATTCGCGGCGCGGCTGGAACGGACGATCGACGTCTTCCTGCGCGAGGGCCTGCTCGAGTGCGTGAGCGAGGACGAAGGCGGCATCCTCGCCCGCAACGCGGGCCAGAGCGACGAAGTGTTCCGGCTGCGCGCGATCGGCCATCCGCTGCAGCAGGCGTTCGAGCGCTACTACATCGCGATCTCGGTGCTGGCCAAGAACGGCCCGGGCACGCTCGGCGCGGGCGAGCTCGAGGGCCTGTGCCACCTCGCCGCGCAGCGGCTGAGCCTGCTGTACGCGCCGGCGGCGCCGGAGTTCTTCGACAAGTCGCTGTTCCGCGGCTTCATCCAGAAGCTGCGCGAATTGCGGCTGGTCTGGACCGACGACAACGGCAAGCTCGTGTTCGACGAGCGCCTGTCGGTGTGGGCCCGCGATGCGAAGGTGATCCTCGGCCGCGAGCTGCGCCACACGATCGAGAAGATCAGCCCGGCCCAGCAGGGCGACGCGGCGACCGCGCGGCCCTGACGCGCGGCGAAAACGCGGATCGCCCGCCGCGGGCGGGCGATCCGCTCCCTCCCTACCAGCTGAAGCCCGCGCCCGCGGAGACGCTGCGCTCGCCGCCGGAGAACGCGCCGCTGAGCGAGACGCTCGCGTTCGGCGCCACCAGGCGCTGGTAGCCCACCGCCAGCGCAGCCTTGCCGCCCTGCGAGCCGACGCCGACGCCGACCCGGTTGAGTCCCGGGAGGCCGGCCGTGTTCATCGCCGCGGCCGCCATCGCACTGTTCATGGCGCCCATGCGGTCGATGCGCACATCGGTCTGCGCGAAGCGCATCTCGACCTGCTGGCCGAACTGGAGCATGCCGTCGGTCCAGGCGGCGAAGCGGCTGTCGGTGTACGCATTCGCGGTCGACACCGCGTTCGACGCGCGCCCGTCGGCGTAGGTCTTCGATGCCGCCAGCGTGGCGGCGTCGCCGGTCGCGACTTGGCCGACGTTCGCCGCGTCGGTCGCGCCGGTGCCGGCGGCGACGTTGGTGATGCGCCGTTCCGCGCCCGCCGTGCCGACGGACACCGTGCCGACGGCGTCGGCCACGGAGCCGTTGCCCAGCGCGACGCTGTCGTCGGCGGTCGCCTGCGCATGGTTGCCGTAGGCCGCCGCGAAGTTGCCGGACGCCAGCGCGGCGTCGCCGACGGCGGTGGTGTTGGTACCCAGCGCCTGTGCACCGGCGCCGACCGCCACCGAGGACGCCGCGACGGCGCCGTCGCCGATCGCCACGCTTCCCGTCGAGAGCGCCTGCGCGTCGCGGCCGACGGCGACGGCGCCATCGGCCGCGGCCTGCGCGCCGTCGCCGCACGCGATCGCTTCGCTGCCGCAGGCACCGCCGCTGCCGCCGCCGAGCGTCGCCAGCCATTCCGTTTCGCTCCCGGCGAATCCGTTGGCGACCGCGACTTCGTACGCGCTGGCGCCATCCGCGCCATCGGCGCCGGCGGGACCCGCGGGTCCCTGCGCGCCGGTGGCGCCCGGAGCACCCGCGACGCCCGTCGCCCCGGTGGCGCCGGTGGCGCCGGTGGCGCCCGTGGCACCGGCAGGACCTGCGGGCCCCTGCGGTCCGACCAGCGATGCCAGCCACTGGCTCTCGGTGCCGACGAAGCCGTTGTTCACCGCCACCTGGTAGGCGCTGTCGCCGGCCGGGCCCGCGCCGCCGCCGCTCGCATGCGCGGTCATCCAGGAGTCGACCGCCGCGAACGCCGCCGCCACGGTGCCGTAGTCCGTGCCCTGGATCGAAAACGTCGGTGCCGTGAACGTGCCGCCCGTGTAGGCGGCCCCGCCGCCCAGCGCGGAGACCATCGGGAACAGCTGGGCGAGGTTGACCGCGTCGGTGTCCGCGGTGCCCGCCCCCACGTGGATGATCTGGTGCTCCGCGCCGGCCTGGCCCACCGATACGGCGTAGTCGCGGTCGGCCACGGCGCCGAAGCCGATCGCGGTGCTGCCGATGTTGTACGCGCGGCTGTCGACGCCGATGACCGTGCTGCCTTCGCCGGCCGCCAGGTTGCCGCCGCCGACCGCGACCGCGTACTTGCCGGTCGAGCCGGTCGCTTCGCTGCTGGCTTCGTTGATGCCGTCGCCGTCGAGATCGAGGTCGAGCGTCACCGCGCCGTCGCCGTCGCGGTCGTACCAGCTGCCCACCGCCAATGCACCGTCCGCGCCGGCGAGGGCAAGTTCGCCCAGCGCCACGCTGCGCGCGCCGGTGGCGATGTTGAGGCGGCCGACCGAGACGCTCCGGTTGCCGCTGGCCACGTTGACGCTGCCCACGGCGGTGGCGCCGGCGTTCGTCGCCTCGTTGAAGCCGCCGACGGCATAGGACTCCAGCCCGCTCGCGGTGTTGCCGGTGCCGATCGCGGCCGAATTGCTGGTGGACGCGACGTTGTTGTTGCCGAACGCGCTGGCGTAGTCGCCGGAGGCCGTGTTGAACAGGCCCACCGCCGTGGCCTGCTGCGCCGACGCGACGTTGCGGTAGCCGGCCGCGATCGCGCCCGCGCCCGTTGCGCGCGACGCCACGCCCATCGCGGTGCTGAAGGCGCCCCAGGCGACGGTCACTTCCGAGCTGCTCTCGTTGCTGCCGTTCCCGTCCAGGTCCAGGTCCATCGTCGGGCTGCCATTGCCGTCGACATCGGCCCAGTTGCCGAAGGCCTGGCTGTTCTGGCCGGCGGCGACGGTGCGCACGCCCACGGCCACGCTGCCGACGCCGGAGGCGGTGTTGCGCCAGCCGAGGCCGGTGGCGCCCTCGGCGCTCGCGCTGTTGCGGAAACCGAATGCGCTGGCCTCGGCGCCCGCGACGGTGTTGGCGTTGCCGAATGCGCTCGCGTAGTTGCCCGACGCGTTGTTGCCGGCGCCGAACGCGCTGCCGGCCATGCCTGCGGCCTGGTTGCCCTGACCGAAGGCCTGGGCGAAGTTGTTGAGCGCCTGGTTGTTGTCGCCGACCGCGGAGGCCCCGGCGCCGGCCGCGATGTTGTACCTGCCGAGCGCGTTGCTGCCGTCGGCGCGGGCGATGTTGCCGTTGCCGATGGCGACGCTGTCGGCGCCGCTGGCGTTGTTCCTGCGCCCGTAGGCCGAGGCCTCGACCGTGCAGGTCGCGTTGTCCGAGCCGTGCTCGCTGCCCTGGTTGGTGGACGGTGCCGGCGCGATCGGGTTGCCGGCGGCATCCACGCAGACCGGGTCGGCCGCCCACGCGGGTGCGGCCATGGCGGCGAGCAGCGCCAGCGCCAGCCGTGATGCCGCGCGGTTGCGGCTGCGATTTCCATTCGGATGTGTCATGTGTTTCCCCACGGTTGCTGTTGCACGAAAACCGCGACGCTCAGCCGCGGGACTTTGTCTGGGCGATGGCGAGCGCATCGAGGGACCAGGCGGAGGCGCGCCGTGCCCCGGCCGCGAGGGCGGCGCCTGCATACGCGCCCAGCAGCCCGTCGCGCGCGACGCGCACGGCGTCCGGTTCCGGCTGCCGGCGGCGCGCGAGGTACTGCGGCGCGGCGCGCACGACGGGCAGCGCGAGCAGGGCGGACAGCGCCGGGCCGGCGCGACCCGGCAGGAGGCGCGACTGCAGGGCGATCGCGCCCAGTGCTTCGCCCGCGCGCTGCGATCCGCTGGCGTCCTCGAGGAAGACGCGCCATTCCTCGACCAGGGGCGGCGTGGGCGAGGCGACGCCCCCGGCCGCCCGCAGGTCGGCGGCGGCCAGGCGCGCCATCCCGCGCAGCTCGACCGCCCAGGCCTGCGCGGCGCCGCGCAGGCCGGGCTCGCTGCCGTGCCAGGCGGCGAGGTCGTCCATGGCGCCGGCGCAGAGCACGGCGACGGCGGCCTCGACCATCAGCCAGTCTAGGTAGCCCTGCGGACCGAACCCCTCGGGCCCGCCGGCCTGCGCAAGCCGTTCCGATGCGATGCGCTGGGCGCGCCGGAGCACGTCTTCCCAGCGGCGCGTGTCGGCCCGATCCCGCGTGGCGACCATTTCGAACACGTTGTCCGTCCAGCGCTGCCGGGCGTGCCCCGGCGTCGACGCGCAGTGGGCCAGCGCCCGGGGCATCGGGTCTTTCCCGCGCCGGGAAAATTCCTGAAACCTTCTGAAAGCCGCTTGCTGCGCCGTCGCGCTTGCCGGAAGCTGGCCGAGGTCGGGGGCGTCGGGGTCGGGCGATGGACGAGGCAACGGGCGCGCCCGGCGGACAGGTGCGGGCGGGCACCTGGCGGTTCGGCCAGGTCGTCCTGGACGAAACGACGGCGCAGCTGCGCGTGGGGTCGACCGAGGTCGAGCTCGACCGCAGCAGCTACGACGTGCTGCTCGCGCTGCTGCGGCATGCCGGCGAGATCGTCACCAAGGACGAACTGCTGGAGGCGGGCTGGCCGGGCCGCGTCGTGTCCGAGAATTCGCTGGCCAAGGCCATTTCCCGGCTCCGGCAGGCGCTGGCGGGGGATGGCGAGTCGATCCGGGTCGTCCACGGATACGGGTACCGGCTGGCGGCCGCGGTGCAGCTGCAGCCTTCGCCAGGTCCGGTGGTCGTGCACCCCGACGAAGCGCTGCGCCTGCGCGAAGGCGACCCGGTGCCGCATCGCTCGGGCTGGCGACTCGAACGCCGCCTCGGTGCCGGCAGCTCGGGGGTGATCTTCCTCGCCCGCTCCCAGGCCGGGGAGTCGCACGCCTTCAAGTTCGCGCGCGGCGAGGGCGGCGTGCATGGGCTCAAGCGCGAGATCGCGCTCACCCGCTACATCCGGGCGGTGAAGGCCGACGCGCAGGACATCGCGCTGGTGCTCGACTGGAACCTGCGCCAGCCGCCCTTCTTCGTCGAGCTGCCCTATTTCGAACAGGGGCAGCTCGCGGATTGGGGCGCGGCGCAGGGCGGTCTGCCGCAGGTCGGGCTTGCGCTGCGCCTGGACCTGTTCGCCAGCCTGTGCGAGACCGTGGCCGGGCTGCACGAGATCGGCGTGATCCACAAGGACCTGAAGCCGGAGAACCTGTACCCGCAGGTCGACGCCGACGGGCGCGGACGGCTGGTCCTGTCCGACCTCGGCGCGGGCGAAGCGGCGCTGTCGCCGCGCCTGGCGGAACTCGGGTTGACCCTCACCCTGGTGGGCACCGGCGGCGCGCGCGCCGGCAGCCTGATGTACCTCGCTCCGGAAGTGATCGCGGGCGAAGCGCCGACCGTGCGCAGCGACGTGTTCGCGCTCGGGGTGCTGCTCTACCAGATGGTGGTGGGCAACCTGCGCCGGCCGCTGGCGCCCGGCTGGGAGAACGATGTCGAGGATCCGCTGCTGCGCGAGGACATCGCGCTCGCGGCGGCGTCGAACCCGGAACGCCGGCAGCTGGACGCGCGCGCGCTCGCCGAACGCTTGCGCACGCTCGACGCGAGAAGGGCGGCCCGTGCGCTCGAGGAACGCGAACGCGCGGGCGCGGCGGCGCGCGAGCAGGCCCTGCAGCACGAACGCGGCCGGCGGCGCCTGTGGCTGACGGCGGCCGTCGCGGCGAGCGTCGGGCTCGTCGGTGCGCTGGGCATGTACGGGGATGCCGAAATGGCGCGCCGCACCGCCGTCGCGGAAGCCGCGCGCGCGGACCGCGAAGCCGCGCGCGCGCGCGGTGTCGCCGATTTCCTCGTACGCGACCTGCTCGGGCAGGCCGACGTGGACGCCGCCCAGGGCCGGCTGCCGGTGACCTTGCGCGAGGCGATCGACCGCGCCGCCGGCACGGTCGATGCGCGGTTCGCAGGGGAGCCCGCCGTCGCGGCCGCCATCCATGCCGCGATCGGTTCCGCCTACCAGACCATGGCGCTGTGGAGCGACGGCGCGCGCGAGTACCGCAAGCAGGTCGAACGGCTGGAGGCGGCCGTGCCGCGCGATCCGGCCGCCATCGCGGCGGCGCGTCGCGATGCATGCCGCGCGGAAATCTGGGCGGGCGATTACGTGCGCAGCGCCCCCACGTGCGAACGCGCGCGCCGCGCGCTGGCGGCGTCGGGCCTGCCCACGGAGGCGCTGGACGTGGACCTGGCCACCGTCGACATCCGCTTCCTGCGCAACCGTCGCGCGTTGCAGCGACTGGAACCGGTGGTCCGCGCGCTGCGCGCCGGCCGCGGCGGCGACGAGCTGCTCGCCGACGCGCTCTGGACGATGGCCAGCGCCTACGGCCGGCTGGGACGGTTCGCGGAACAGGAGCGCGCGTATCGCGACGCACTGGATGCCTTGAAGGGCCAGGCGAACTGGCGCCGCGCCAATGTCCTCGCCGAGTACGGACTGGCCTTGCTGAGGAACGGCAGGACGGAAGCGGGCATGGCGCGGCTGCGGGAATCCCGGCGCCTCTCGGAGCGTACCGTCGGCGGCGCGCACAGCAACATGCAGTCCTACGACCTGGTGCTCGCGCAGTACGAAGCGAGCATCGACGACTGGGGGGCGGTGCGCGCGCGCGCGGACCGCGTCTACCGCGCGCTGCTTCCGCAGATCGGTTGGGAGGGCCGCACCGTCCATGCCGCCATGCTGGCGATGACGGCGCACGCGAAGGCGGGGGACGCCACCGCGGCGCGCGCGATCATGGCCGCGTTCGACGCCGAACTGGCGAAGGCGGCCGACAAGGGCCACGAGGTCTCGCCGGCGCTGCGCGAGGCGCGCTGGCAGGCCTACGGCGCGACCCACGTCGCGCTCGGCGAGTTCGCGCAGGCCGAGCGCTACCTCGCGATGCTGCGGACCCTGGCGGACGACCCGGAAGCGGGACCGCTGGCCCCGGCGCGGGTCGATTGCCTGCAGGCGGAACTGTCGACCGCGCGCGGCGACCGGGCCGCGGCGCAGGCCGCCGCGCGCAGCTGCCGCGCGCGGATGCTGGCTGCGGTGCCGCCGGGAAGTCCGCTGGTGCGGTGGCCCGATCGCCTGCTCGCCGCGCTCGGCGGTACGCCGTAGCGGCTACGCCGGCTCGTCGGGAATCAGGTCGCTTTCCAGTCGCGAGATCAGGTCCTTCAGCTGCAGCTTGCGCTTCTTCAGCCGCTTGACCGCGAGTTCGTCGGCCTGGAGGTCTGCCTGCAGCCGCAGGATGGCCGCGTCTAGGTCGCGGTGCTCCAACCGCAGCGCCGCCAGGCGTCCGGCCATGCGGGCGAGCTCGGCGGGGTCGGCGGGCTGGTTCACGCCGCGCAGCTTAAGGCAAACCCGCCGTCGCCACGCACGGGCCGGGTGCGACGGACGGGCGGACGGTAGAATTGCGCGATGTCCGTCGTCATCCCCCTCGCCGAACCGCCGGCGCGCGCCGACCGCGCGCGCCGCGAGCAGCTGAAGCTGGCGAAGCGCCTGCGCCACCAGGTCGGCCGCGCCATCGCCGACTTCGGCATGATCGAGGACGGCGACAAGGTCATGGTGTGCCTGTCGGGCGGCAAGGACAGCTACACGCTGCTCGACATCCTGCTGCAGCTGCAGAAGAAGGCGCCGGTGCGGTTCTCGATCACGGCGGTGAACCTGGACCAGAAGCAGCCCGGGTTCCCCGAACACGTGCTCCCCGACTACCTGCGCTCGACCGGCGTGGACTTCCACGTCATCGAGCAGGACACCTATTCGGTCGTGGCGCGGGTGGTGCCGGAGGGCAAGACGATGTGCTCGCTGTGCTCGCGGCTGCGGCGCGGCGCGCTGTACACCTACGCGGCACGGAACGGCTTCACGAAGATCGCGCTCGGCCACCATCGCGACGACCTGGTGGCGACGTTCTTCCTCAACCTGTTCTTCCACGCGAAGCTGAGCGGCATGCCGCCGAAGCTGCTGTCCGACGACGGCAGGCACGTGGTGATCCGGCCGCTGGCCTACGTGCGCGAGGAAGACATCGCCGTCTACGCCGAGGCGCGGCGGTTCCCGATCATCCCGTGCAACCTCTGCGGCTCGCAGGAGAACCTGCAGCGCAAGCAGGTCAAGCGCATGCTCGAGGCGTGGGAGAAGGAATCGCCGGGGCGGATCGAGACCATCGCGCGCGCGCTGGGCGACATCCGTCCGTCGCAGCTGAGCGACCCGGCGCTGTTCGATTTCCTCGCGCTCGGCGCGCGCGGCGGCGGCGCGCCGCCTGACGCGCATGCATGGCTGGCGGGGGCGCCGCCCGACGACGCGCCCGACGACGCCACGCGACTCGACGACTGACCTTCCCCGCGGCTCGCGCCGTTCCCGCACACATTCCTGGAATTCGATGTTCTTCCGCAACCTGACGCTGTTCCGTTTCGCCCCGTCCCTCGACCTGTCCGACCTCGAATCCCGACTCGCCGCCTGCATGCTCAAGCCGGTCGGCGCGCTGGAGCTGTCGTCGCGCGGCTTCATTCCCCCGTTCGGGCGGGACGCCGAAGCGCTGTCCCACCGCATCGGCGATGCGATCTGGCTCAGCGTCGGCAGCGAGGAGAAGCTGCTGCCCGGCGCCGTCGTCAACGACCTGCTGCAGAAGAAACTCGCCGAGCTGGAGCGGAAGGAAGGCCGCCGTCCCGGCGGGCGCACGCGCAAGCGGCTCAAGGAAGACCTGGTGCACGAATTGCTGCCGCGCGCGTTCGTGCGCCCCGGCCGCACCGACGCCATCCTCGATCTCGAGCACGGCCTGTGCGTCGTCGACAGTTCCTCGCGCAAGCAGGCCGAGAACGTCGTGTCGGAGATCCGCAACGCCCTGGGCAGCTTCCCGGCGCTGCCGCTGAACGCAGAGGTCGCGCCGCGCGCCGTGCTCACCGGCTGGATCGCCGGCGAGCCGCTGCCGGACGGACTTTCGCTCGGCGATGAATGCGAGCTCAAGGATGCCGCCGACAAGGGCGCCGTCGTGAAGTGCCAGCGCCAGGAGCTCACCGGCGACGAGATCGGCAAGCACCTGGAAGCCGGCAAGCAGGTCACGCGACTGGCGCTCATGCTCGACGACCACGTCTCGTTCGTCCTCGGCGAGGACCTGGTGGTGCGCAAGTTCAAGCTGCTCGACGGCGCCGTCGACGGGCTGGAATCGACCGAGCGCGACGACCTGCATGCGGAGCTGGATGCGCGCTTCGCGCTGATGGCGGGCGAGCTCAAGCGCCTGTTCGCGGTGCTGGAGCCGGCGCTGAAGCTCTCGAAGGCCGAGGCCTGAGCCGCAAGCCCGGGGTGAGCCGCGATCGCCGCTGACGCAGCTCCGACACGCCGTTCGTACAATAGCCGCATGCAACGATTCCGCAGCATCGAGCGCGACAGCGTCGAACTCGCGCTCGACGACGGCCGCATCGTGCCGGTGGCGCGCGTGCGCGATCCGCGCGCGCGGCGGCTGAAGCTGTCGGTCGACGAACGCGGCGCGCGCCTGACGCTGCCGCCGCGCGCGAGCCTCGTCGCCGGCGACCGGTTCCTCGCCGAGCACCGCGACTGGGTCGCCGAGCAGCTCGCCCACTACGCCGCCGATGCCGCCGCGACGCTGTTGCCGGGCACGACCGCATCGCTGCCGTTGCGCGCGCAGCCGCTGCCGCTGCGCTGGCGCGAAGGCCGCTACGCGCGCCTGCAGCAGGACGACGACGGGCTGCTGTTCACCGTTCCGGCGAAGGCCGGCGCCGCCGGCATCCGGCGCGCGCTGCGCGATTTCTACGAGGGCGAAGCGCGCGCCGACGTCGGCCGCTGGCTGCCGCGCTACCTGCCGTCGCTGCCGCGCCCGCCGCGCCGCATCCTGCTGAAGGTGATGTCGTCGCAGTGGGGCTCGCTCTCGCCCGACGACAGCGTCGCGCTCGACCTCGCGCTGGTGCTCGCCCGCCCGTCGGCGTTCGAATACGTGCTGGTGCACGAGCTCTGCCACCTGCTGCGCCCCGACCACTCGCGCGCGTTCTGGCACGAGGTGGAATCCCGCTTCCCGGCCTGGCGCGACGAACGCGACTGGTTCCACGCCCATGGCCGCCGGACCAAGGCGGCGCTGCGCGCGCTCCTTCACTGAACCGCCGGCGCAACGCGGCGCGGCGCGTGTCCGCTGCCGGGTCGGGACTCCGTATGCTGCCCGGTATGGGCCCCCGCCGCGCACTCGTCGCCTGCACGCTCCTGGCCGTCGCCGCGGCCGGGCTGTCCGCGGGCGCCACCGCCCAGACGGTCACCCTGAACCAGGGCGGCAAGGACGTGCGCATCGCCATCGGCGGCGAGGCGGCGCTACCCGCCGACTTCCCCGGCGACGTCGCATTGCCGCAGCCGCATACCGTCGTCCGCGTGCAGCACAGCGGCGCCGTCACGACCGTCGAGCTGGACGTCCCGGGCGCGACGGTCGACGACGCGGCCGCCCGGTTCCGTGCGGACATGCTCGCCGCTGGCTGGACCGCGGCGGCGGTGCGCCGACCCGCGGAGGGCCGCGGGCAGGCCTGGGAAAAGACGGGACGCGCCGTGGTCGCATGGCTGGCACCCGCACCCGCCGGCATACGCATGCAGCTGGAACTGCTGCCGCAGCGCGGCACGGCCGCCACGCCGTCGCCCTGACCGCCTGCGCGCGGCGGCCGTCCGGCCTGCGCGCTCAGGCGCCTTCGAGGAAATCGCCGATGGCGGCGGCCACGTCCGCCGGTCGTTCCATGTGCAGGTGGTGGCCGCCCGGCAGCACCACCAGTTCGCCGCGCGGCAGCAATGCCGCGCGCTCGCTGCGCAGCGGTTCGGGCAGGTAGGGCTGCGGCGGATCGGCGTGGATCACGCGCGTCGGGCATGCGATGCCGCGGACGAGGTCGCGGACCTGCGCTTCGGTCATCCGCACCATCGTCGGCAGCGTGAGCCGCGGATCGCTGCTCCACGCGAGGCCGCCGGTGCCTCCGTCGCCATGCACCGGCGCCAGGCCGCGCTCGACCAGCAGGCGCGCGGCGGGTTCGGACAGCGCGCTGCCGGTGACGCCCTGCATGCGCGCGCGCACCGCCGTCGCGATGTCGGGGAACAGTCGCAGGCGCTTCCCGGCCAGCGCGCGCGTCGCGGCCACCGCGTCTCGCAGGCGCGCGGCCGTGCGTTCCGGATCCTCCGCCAGTGCGCCCAGGGCTTCGATCGCGACCAGGCGACGCACGCGTTCCGGCGCCCCCGCGGCGACGAGGCTGGCGATGCCGGCGCCCATCGAATGCCCGAGCAGCGAGAACGTGTCCCATCCGAGCGCGTCGGCGATGTCGAGCACGCCGTGCACCGCCGTCGCGAACGAATAGTCGGCGCCGGACGCGAGGTGCCCGCTGCGGCCGTGGCCGGGCAGGTCCGGCGCGACCAGCTCGATGCCGCGCAGGTGCGCGGCAAGCGGGACGAAGCTCGCCGCGTTGTCGAGCCAGCCGTGCAGCGCGAGCACGCGCGGCGCGCCCGCTTCGCCGCCGCGCAGGCCGGCGATG
>JANINR010000011.1 GCA_024508915.1 Lysobacteraceae bacterium
GAGAAGCCGGTGGCGATGCCGCCGCACATCGCGACGCAGTGCGCGCCGCCGAGCAGGCCGGCCAGCCACGCCGCGCCGAGCGCGAGCCAGTCAACCGGCATCGCCGCGCTCCGCGTCGTCGCGCCGGGGCTCGCCGGCGGCACCGTCCGGCGGCGGCGGTTCGTCGCGCAGCACGTCGAGCGCGGGCGTGTCGAGATCCTCGAACTGGCCGTGGCGCACGGCCCACACGAAGATCCAGGCGGCGATGCCGATCAGCAGCAGGCTCAGCGGGATGAGGAACAGCAGGATGTTCATCGCGGCGCGCGACTCCCGGGGCGGACCCTCGCCAGCCGCAGCGAATTCGCGGTGACGGCGAGCGAGGAGAGTGCCATGCCCAGTGCCGCCAGCCATGGCGTGACCAGGCCGGCAGCGGCGAGCGGCAGCGCGAGGAGGTTGTAGCCGAAGGCCCAGGCCAGGTTCTCGCGCACGATGCGCCGGGTCCGGCGGGCCAGGTCGACGGCGGCGGGCACGCCCTCCAGCGAGCTGCCCGACAGCACGAGGTCTGCGGAGCGCTGCGCGAGCGCGGCGCCGTCGCCGATCGCCAGCGACACGTCCGCGCCGGCGAGCACGGGCGCGTCGTTGAGGCCGTCGCCGACCATCGCGACCACGCGACCTTCGCGCTGCAGCGTGCGCACGAGCGCCAGCTTGGCTTCGGGCGACTGGCGGGCATGCACCGCGTCGATGCCCATCGCCTCGGCGAAGCGCCGGACCGGGGCGTCGGCGTCGCCGCTGGCCAGGTGCAGGGCCAGGCCCTGCGCACGCAGGCGTTGCACGGCGACCGCGGCGCCGGCGCGTTCGCGCTCTGCGAACACGAAACGCGCACGCGCGCCGCCGCCGTCGCCGTCGTCGCTGCCCAGCCAGACGCCGCCGTCGTCGCCTTCGCCGGTCGCGAACGCCGCGGTCCCGATCCGCCAGCGACGTCCGTCCACGATGCCTTCGACGCCGCTGCCCGCGATCGCGCGCACGCGCTCGGCCGCGGCAACGTCCGCCACATCGGCGAACGCGGCCGCGAGCGGATGGCTGCTGTCGCGCTCCAGCGCCGCGGCGACGCGCAGCGCCTCCTGCGCGTCGATGCCGCGGCACGCCTCGACGCGTTCCAGCCGCGGCCTGCCGTCGCCGAGCGTGCCGGTCTTGTCGAACACGACGTCGGTGGCGAGCCCAAGCCGTTCCAGCGCTTCCGGTCGCACCGGGAGCACGCCCATGCGCGCGAGTGCGCCGTGCGCCGCGGCCAGCGCCGCGGGCACCGCCAGCGACAGCGCGCACGGGCAGCTCACCACGAGCAGCGCCAGCACGACCTCGAAGGCGCGCGCCGGATCGTGCACGCGCCACCAGGCGTACACCGCGACCGCGGCGACGGCCAGGCCCGAGACGAACCAGGTCGCGATGCGCTCCGCGCTGCGGGCGAGGGCGGGGCGGTGCGCCTGTGCACGCTCGACGAGCCGCGCAAGTTCCGCCAGCCGCGTGCCGGCGCCGACGCGGGTGATGCGCATCCGGGCGGCTTGCTCGCGGCAGGCGGTGCCGGCGAACACCGGATCGCCGGCGCGCCTCGGCACCGGCGCCGATTCGCCTGTCAGCAGCGATTCCTCGAAGTGCGCCTCCGCGTCGAGCAGCACGCCGTCGGCGGGGACGGGCTCGCCGACCGCGACGCGCACCAGGTCGCCGACCGCGAGGGCGTCGACCGGCACGGATTCGCGGCTGCCGTCGGGCAGCTCGCGCGTGGCGAACGCCGGCCGCGCGCGCGCCAGCGCATCGACCTGCGCGCTGGCGATGCCGCGCGCGCGCTGTTCGAGCTGTCGCGCCACCAGCAGCAGGAACACGAACATCACCGCGGCGTCGTACCAGACGTGCGTTCCGCCGCGGATCGTCTCCCAGGTGCTGGCGGCCCAGGCGAGGAGGCTCGATCCCGCGATCAGCGTGTCCATGCCGGGGCGCCGCCCGCGCAATTCGTTCAGCGCACCGGCGATGAACGGCCAGCCGGCCCAGAACACCACCGGGGTCGAGACCAGGAAGGTGATCCAGCGGAAGAAGTCGCGCGTGGGCAAGGGCATCTGCCCGCGCGTGTCGAGGTACAGCGCCTCGGCGAACATCATCGCCTGCATCGCGCCCAGGCCCGCGAGGCCGATGCGCAGCAGCGCGCGATTGCGCTCGGCGCGGCGCTCGCGCTCGCGCGCCTCGCCCGTCGCGAGGTAGGGACGGTAGCCGAGCGCCGCGAGCCGCGACAACGGCTTCGACAGCGGCGTGCGCGCCGGGTCCCACGCGATGCGGATGCGCCCGGTCACGGCGTTGGCGCTGGATTCGAGCACGCCGGGTTCGCGCGCGAGCGCGCGATCGATCAGCCACGCGCAGGCCGCGCAGCGCATGCCGTCGGTGAGCACGGTGATCTCGCGCCCGCCCGCGGTGTCGCGCGCGTGGGCGGACAGAAGGTCCTCGCGGTCCCACGCAGCGAGCGCCGGCGCATCGGCGTCGACGCGCCCGGCGGGTGCGCTGCGCAGCCGGTAGTAATCGTCGAGGCGCGCGTCGCGGATCCAGCGCGCCGCGGCGGCGCAGCCTTCGCAGCAGAACAGGCGTTCCAGGCCGTCGAGGGTCGCGCGCACCGGCGCGTGCGGCAACGCTTCGCCGCAATGGTGGCAGGCCGCGCGGGCGTCCATGGCGTTAGGGTTGCGGGCCGTCCAGCGCCGGATGCAGGAGCACCGCGAGCTGGCCGCGCGGCAGGCGGCCGCGCAGGCGCCACGCATCCGCATCGGCGGCGGGTTCGAGCTGCAGGTTCCAGTCGTGGTCGCCGGCGGGGCGGGCGTCGGCGCGCCAGCCCGCGCCGCCCGGTGCGAGCTCGAGCACCTGGTCTTCCGAAGCGCGCAATGGATGGTGCAGGCGCAGGCGCAGCGGCGCCTCGCGGTCGAAGTCGCCGCCCACCGGCACCACCTCGACGAAGCCGCCCTTCGCATCGATGCGCGCCAGCGCGCTGAGCTTGCGCGCGGCGGCACGCTCGTCAGGGCCGAGGTCGGCCTGCTGCGCCTGGCCGGTGCGCTGCACGTCGTCCGGAACCGCGTCGACGCTGCCGTCCCCGCCGGCGACGCGCACCATCACCACGCCGCCGGCGACCGCGGCCGCCACCAGCGCCACCATCAGCCAGACCACCGGCTGCCGCCACGGCGAATCGGGTCGCTGCTCGTCCATTGTCCTGCTCCTCCTGCTCCTGCTGCCCGCGTTACATCGGTCCGAAGAAGGTGCTGTCCACGCGCACCGTCGCGCTGCCGTCGTCGGCCTCGACGACGAACACCAGCGGATGGCGGCCGCGGATGCCCGCGGGCGCACCCACCTCGATCGCCTGCGACAGCACTTCGCCCGCGCGCACCCGCGCCTCGACGGGGGCGCCGGCCAGCGCCAGCGACGCGTCCTTCGACTCGATCCGCACGCGGTACGTGCGGTCGGCATCGGTCTTGTTGACCAGCTTCAGCGTGTAGCCGTTGTCCACGCGGTCGCCGTGAAGCTGGTACAGCGCGTTGCGGTCGCGCAGCACGTCGGCGATCAGCGGGCTGCGGTGCGCCACGCCCCAGGCCCAGGCCGAGGCCAGCAGCGCCAGCAGCGCGGCGTAGACGACGATGCGCGGGCGCAGCACGCGCACGCGGCCGCCGTCGAGCGCGTTCTGCGTGGTGTAGCGGATCAGGCCGCGCGGCATGCCGACCTTGTCCATCACCTCGTCGCAGGCGTCGATGCACGCGCCGCAGGCGATGCACTCGTACTGCAGGCCGTTGCGGATGTCGATGCCGACGGGGCAGACCTGCACGCACATCGTGCAGTCGATGCAGTCGCCCAGTTCCTCGAACGCGAACTTCGGCAACGGCGCGGCCTCGGCGCCGGCGGCGCCCAGCATGACCGTCCCCGCCGCCTGCAGCCGCGCCTGCGCGGCGCTGGGGTGCCTGCTGGCGCGGAACACGTAGTCGTAGGCCGTGCGCACGTCGAGCAGGCCGCGCGCGCGCGCCAGCACGCCCGGCAGGCCGCGGCGGCGCGGGCCGCGCGGTTCGCCGCGCATCGGGTCGTAGGCGATGATCAGCGTGTCGCGGTCGAACATCGCGCTCTGGAAGCGCGCGTACGGGCACATGTACTTGCACACCTGCTCGCGCAGGATGCCGGCGTTTCCCCAGGTGGCGAGCGCGTAGAAGAACACCCAGAAGCTTTCCCATCCGTTCCACTGGAACGGCCAGATCCTCGCGCCGAGGCTGGTGATCGGGGTGAAGAATCCGACGAAGGTGAAGCCCGTCCACAGCGCGAACACGAGCCACAGCAGGTGCTTGGCGCCCTTGCGCAGCAGTTTTTCGCGGGTCCACGGGCCGGCATCGAGCTTCATCCGTTTCGCGCGGTCGCCCTCGGTCCAGCGCTCCATCCACAGGAACGTCTCCGTCCACACCGTCTGCGGGCAGGCGTAGCCGCACCACAGGCGCCCGGCCAGCGCGGTGGCGAAGAAGAGCACCAGGGCGAGGATCACCAGCAGCATCGCCAGCAGGCTGAAGTCCTGCGGCCAGAACGTCAGTCCGAACACGTGGAACTTGCGCGCGGGCAGGTCGAAGAGCACCGCCTGGCGGCCGTTCCACGACAGCCACGGGAACACGTAGTACATGCCCAGCAGCCAGAACACCGCGAGCTTGCGCAGCCGGTCGAACCGGCCGGAGACGTCGCGCGGATAGACCTTCCGCTCGCTGACGTACAGGGAGTCGCCGCCCTGCTCGCCGGAAGGATCCAGCAGGTCGATGTCGATGCCTTTCGCCACAGCTTTCTACCGCCCGGTCTTGGGTCCGTTGAAGCGGCTCGAAGGCCGCAGCAGGATCCAGGTGAACAAGCTGGACGACGCGGTCGCCAGCCAGAAGGTGAAGAAGCCGACCGTGTAGCCGGCGCCGCGCGTCAGCGGCAGGTGCGGGAACGTCAGGTCGCGCAGTTCCAGCGGGTCGACGAACGCGAAGAACACCATCGTCGCCACGCCCGCGGCGAAGAAGCTCGGCCACAGGATCGCGCCCACCCGCTGCACCATCGGGCGCGGCGGGTGGTCGAATTCCGGGGGCGCGGACGTTACGGGCATGCCCTTACTGTGCGGCCTGCGCGGCGCCCGCGCCAGCCACGGCCGCGGGGGGCGGGTTCGACAGCGACCACACCCACGCCGCCACCAGCCGCGCCCGCGTCTCGCCCAGCAGGTTGCGGTGCGCCGGCATCACGCCGTGGCGGCCGTCGGCGATGGTCCTGCGCAGCGCTTCGCGGCTGTCGCCGTACAGCCAGTACGCGTCGGTGAGGTCGGGCGCGCCCATCTCCGGGTTGCCCTTGCCTTCCACGCCGTGGCAGGCGACGCACACGCCGTCGTACAGTTGCTTGCCCTGCGCGGCCATGTAGTTGTTGCGCATCAGCGCCGGATCCTTCAGCGCGCGCACGTAGGCGATCACGTAGTCGACCGCGTTCGGGCCGCCCATGCCGGTGAGCACGGTGCCCCACGGCGGCATCACGCCCTCGCGGCCGTCAAGCACCGTCTGCAGCACGCGGTCGGGCGCGCCGCCCCAGTGCCAGATGTCGTCGGTGAGGTTGGGATAGCCGACCGCGCCCTGCGCCGACGACCCATGGCAGGTCGCGCAGGTGTTGGCGAAGATCGAGCGGCCCAGTTCCATCGCGCGCGGGTCGCGCGCGAGCTCCGGCAGCGGCTTGCCGCGGTACGCGGCGAACGTCTCCTCCAGGCGCGCGTCGGCCGCGGCCTTTTCGAGCGCGTGCTCGCCCTGCGAGCTCCACTTGCCCATGCCTGCATACGTGCCGAGGCCGCCGTACCAGAGCAGGTAGCCGATGCCGAACGCGATCGCGATGAAGAAGCCGTTGATCCACCAGCGCGGCATCGGCTTGTTGTATTCGGTGATGTCGCCGTCCCAGTAATGGCTGGTGTCCTCCGGCTTCGGGTCGCCGGGGCGGCGCTTCGCCGTCCACCACAGCAGCCATGCGCAGCCGAGCAGGTTGAACGCCAGCAACGCGATGACGTACCAGTTCCAGCCGGTGCTCATGCGCGCGGCTCCGGATCCGCGGCGCCGGCGTCGCGACGCTCGCCCGCAGGCACGGCGTCGTCCACCGCCAGGCGCGCGGCGTCTTCGAAGCCGCGCCGCAGGCGCGGTTGCCAGGCCCAGGCCCACAGCGCGACGAAGAGCAGCAACAGCAGCGAGGTCATGATTCCGGACAGCATGTGCTCACTCCCCCTTGGGCGCGTGCTTGCCGAGGCCCTGCAGGTAGGCCACGACGGCGTCGAGTTCGGTCTTGCCGGACACCTCGCCCGGCGCCGCCGCGATCTCGGCGTCGGTGTAGGGATCGCCGAGGCGCTGCAGCGCGCGCATGTGCGACGCGACCTCCTCGCCGTCCAGCACGTTCTTCTCCAGCCACGGGAAGGCCGGCATGTTCGATTCCGGCACCACCGCGCGCGGATCGACGAGGTGCACGCGGTGCCAGTCGTCCGAATAGCGGCCGCCGACGCGGGCCAGGTCGGGACCGGTGCGCTTGGAGCCCCACTGGAACGGGCGGTCGTAGACCGACTCCCCGGCGAGCGAATAGTGCCCGTAGCGCTCGGTCTCGAAGCGCAGCGTGCGCACCATCTGCGAATGGCAACCGTAGCAGCCCTCGCGGATGTAGACGTCGCGGCCGGCGAGCTGCAGCGCGGGGTAGGGCTTCACGCCCGGCAGCGGCTTGATCGCCTCGGCCTGGAACATCAGCGGCACGATTTCCGCCAGGCCGCCGAGCGACACCGCGACGGCGACCAGCACGGCCAGCAGGCCGACGTTCTTCTCGAGCTTCTCGTGTGCCAGCGGTGAGTTCATGTTTCCCATGTCTCGTCCTCAGGCCGTCGCTTCGGCGGCGTGCGGTGGCAGCACCGGGTTCGGCGCGGGCTCGCGGACCATCTGCCGCGTGCGCCACATGTGCCAGCCCATCAGGCACATGCCGGCCACGATCAGCAGGCCGCCGAGCAGCCGTCCCAGGTAATAGGGATACGTCGCGACCAGCGACTCGACGAAGCTGTAGGTCAGCGTCCCGTCGGGGTTGGTGGCGCGCCACATCAGGCCCTGGGTGATGCCGGCGATCCACATCGAGACGATGTAGAACACCACGCCCAGCGTGTGCAGCCAGAAGTGCACGTCCACGAGCTTCGTCGAGTACATGCCCTGCAGACCGAACAGGCGCGGCCACAGCGAGTAGATCGATCCCACCGTGATCATCGCCACCCAGCCGAGCGTGCCGGCATGGACGTGGCCGATGGTCCAGTCGGTGTAGTGGCTCAGCGAGTTCACGGTCTTGATCGAGAGCAGCGGGCCCTCGAACGTCGCGATCATGTAGAAGCTGATCGCCACGATCAGGAACTTCAGGATCGGGTCGGTGCGCAGCTTGTGCCACACGCCCGAGAGCGTGAGGATGCCGTTCATCGCGCCGCCCCACGAGGGCGCCAGCAGGATCACCGAGAACACCATGCCCACCGACTGCGCCCAGTCGGGCAGCGCGGTGTAGTGCAGGTGGTGCGGGCCGGCCCACATGTAGATCGAGATCAGCGCCCAGAAGTGCACGATCGACAGCCGGTACGAGTAGATCGGGCGCTGCGCCTGCTTCGGCACGAAGTAGTACATCATCGCGAGGAAGCCGACGGTCAGCAGGAAGGCGACGGCGTTGTGGCCGTACCACCACTGCGCCATCGCGTCGACGGCGCCGCTGTACACCGGGTACGACTTCCACGGGCCCGCCGGGATCGCCAGGTTGTTGACGATGTGCAGCAGGCCGACGCCGATGATGTAGGCGCCGAAGAACCAGTTGGCGACGTAGATGTGCTTGACGTGGCGCTTCGCGACGGTGGCGAAGAACAGCACGCCGTAGCTGATCCAGACCACCGCGACCAGGATGTCGAGCGGCCATTCCAGCTCGGCGTATTCCTTGCCCTGGGTGATGCCGAGCGGCAGGGTGATCGCCGCGCCCAGCATCGCCGCCTGCCAGCCCCAGAACACGAACTGCGCGAGCCGGTCGGAGACCAGGCGCACGTGGCAGGTGCGCTGCACCACGTACAGCGAGGTGGCGAACAGCGCCGAGCCCCCGAAGGCGAAGATCACGCCGTTGGTGTGCAGCGGCCGCAGACGGCTGTAGGTCAGCCACGGCGTGTCGAAGTTCAGCGCCGGCCAGTACAGCTGCGCGGCGATGAACACGCCCACCGCCATGCCGACGATGCCCCAGAACACGGTCGCGATCGCGAACTGGGCCACGACCCGGTCGTTGTAGGTTCCGGCGACCCGGTGGACGGGCGCAGGCGCGGCTTCGCCGGCGGCCGAGGCCGCCGGAATCGAGACATTCATGGAAAACCCCGGATTTTTCTGCGGGGCCATTGTCCCCGACCCGGGCGAGGGTTCACATGACCTGGATCAACCTTTGCCGGCCCGTACAGGTTCCGTTAGGGTTGGGGCCCGCGATAGCGGCAGCCGGAGGTGCAGGTTTCGTGCACCACGACCTCGCTCAGCAGCGGCACGGCGGGCTTGAGGCGCTCCCAGATCCAGGCGGCGAGGCGCTCGCTCGTCGGATTCTCCAGCCCGTCGACGTCGTTCAGGTAGCGATGGTCGAGCTGCGCATGCAGCGGCGCGAACGCGGCTTTCAGGTCCGCGAAATCCATCACCCAGCCGCTTTCCGCGCCCGGCTCGCCCTCGACGCGCAATTCCACCTGGAAGGAATGCCCGTGCAGGCGCGCGCACTTGTGCCCGTCCGGCACGTTCGGCAGCCGGTGCGCGGCTTCCAGCGTGAAGCGCTTGAAGATTTCCATGACGGCATTCTAGCGCTTCCTTCACGCGACCCTTGCACCGCGCGGCCTTTCATTGAAGGCATGAGCGAGCCCTCCGCCCGCGCGCGCCGCATCGTTGCAGACCTCGTCGATTCCCTCCCGGCGCTGCTCGCGCAGCCGCTGGACGCGATGCTCGTCGAACTGGACGACCACTACGCCCGGCGCGTCCTGCAGGCGGGGCTCGGCGCCTCGCGCGACGCGTGGATCGAGTCGCGGCGGCGGCTCGCCGAGGGGCGTGCGCTGTTCGCCGCAACGTTTTTCGAAGGCCTGAAGCGCGAGGCGCTGGCGCTGATGGATCCGCGCGCGCCGCAGCCGACCGTCGCCCCGGCCGCGCCCGCGCAGCGGCGGCTGTCGCTGGTGGATGCGGACGTGCTCGACGAGGAGGGGCGCCTGGGCGCGATCGGCGCCCGCCACGAACATCGGGCGAGCCTGCCGCTGCTGCTGCTCGGGCAGCGCTTCGGCGTGCTGCTCGGGCGGCCGCCGCAGGACGCGGCGGTGTTGCCGGTCGGGCCGCAGGCGTTCGGCCGCGCGCTCGCCGGCGCCGCCCGGCGCGCCGGCCTCTCGCTGGAGGCGCGCATCGCGCTTTACACCGTGTACGACATGGGCTTCATGCGCCGCTTCCCGGAATTCGCCGAGACGATGGACGCCAGCGTCGATCGCGCAGGCGTGCTGCCCGGGCTCGCGTTCGTTCCCCTGCGGCCGCGGGACGTGCCCGGGCATGCCGGGCGTGGCGTTGCGACGCCCGCGGGAAGCGACACCGCCCGCTCCGCGGCCGATGCCGAAGCCACGCGCATCGTGAACGAGGCGGTCGCGCGCCTGCGCGAATCCGGGCGCGTCCCCGAGGCGCTCGCGAGCGAACGACGCGAAACCATCGCGGCGATGACGCGCTACCTGCTGCGGCATGGCCAGGGTTCGAGCGAATGGAAAGCGTGCGTCGACACGGCGCGTTCCGTGCTCGAGGCCGCGGCGCGGAAGGAGCCGCCGCCGCCGGAGGCGCGCGGCTGGATCGAAGGCGCGCTGCGTTCCGTCGGCTACGGCAACGAAGACGCGCGGCGGCTCGCGGAGGGCCTGACCAGCATGCAGTCCGCGACGGCGACCGCATCGCAGGCGCGGGGCGCCGCCACCCGCAGCGCCCGTGAGCAGCGCTGCCGCGAGCGCCTCGCGGCGCTGTCGATCGGCACCCAGCTCGGATTCTCCTCGCGCGACGGCATGGTGCGGACGCGCCTGCGCTACTTCTACCCGGAGCCGGGCCTGCTGCTGCTCGCCACGGAGGACGGCCAGGAGGCGCTCTTCGAGATCGATGCCGTGGCCCGGCAGATGGCGGAAGGCCAGGCCTGGGTGATCCGCAGCCGTCCCGTGGAGGCGGATGCCCCGGCCGCGCCGGGCGACGCGGCCTCCCCCGTCGCACCGGGCGCCGACGACGGCCGGCCTTCCGCCGGCCGGAGCGCCGGCGCATGAGCGTCCCCGCGTCGTCCATGCCAGAAGCGCGCCGCGGGACGCGGCATGCGCCCGATTCGCCGACCCCGGTCGTCGACGCGATGACCGACCAGGTCCTCGGGCTCGTCGTCGACCTGTCGGCCGGCGGCATGAAGCTGCTCGTCTCCGCGCCGCTGGTCGACGCCGCGCTGTACCAGGTGCACTTCGCCATCGACGTGCCCGGCGAAGGCCGGGTTCCCCTGGAGGCGGGCATGCAGGTGGTGAACCAGCGGCGCGGCCCGGAAGGCGAGACCGCGGGGCTGCGCTTCATCCACCTGCAGGGCGCGCAGGCGCAGCGGCTCGGGCGCTGGCTCCGCGCCAGGGGCTCGGACGGGCGGCACTGATCCGCCCGGCCGGCGGCTGCGCCGGCCTCCGTTGGGCGTGGGAGAATGGCCGCGTGGACCGGGGGCCGCCCGGGGAGCAGGACGTGCAGGGGATTCCGCTCCGCTCCGGCGAAATCGTCGGGCAGCTGCTTGCGCAGTTGCCCGCGTTGCTGGGCGATGACATCGACGAACTGCTGCAGCGCCTGCAGGAGGCGCTGTCGTCTTCGGTCGTGTCGATTTTCGAGCAGCCCGCCTGCTGTCGCGATGCGCAGCGCGCATTGACCTACCGCAAGGGCCAGGCGCTTCCCGCGGTGCTCGCCTCGCTGCGCGCCGGGTGCGAAGCGCTGGCGCTGGCGCCGCCGGGCAGGATCGTCGAGGCGATCGTGCCGGGCCGCCCGCAGGTGTTGCGCCTGCAGGACGAGGACAGCATCGACGAAGAAGCGGCGCTCGCGTCGATCGCGCGAAGGCACGCCTCGCGCGCGAGTTTCCCGTTGCTCCTGCTCGGACAGCGCTTCGGCGTGCTGTTCGCGCGCCCGGCGATGGACGCCGACGCGCTGCCGGTGGGTCCGCGCGCCTTCTGCCGCGCGCTGGGGGAAGCCGCGACGCAGGTCGGGCTGTGCCCGCACGCGCGCATGGCGCTGTACCGCCTCTACGACGTCGAGTTCATGGACCAGTATCCGCGCTTCGCCGAGGCGTTCGATGCGCTCGTGGACGCCGCAGGGATCCTGCCCGGCCTCGCCTACGTGCCGCTGCGCCGCGGCGCGACGCCGGTGGCGACGGCCGTGGCCGAAGTCTCCGAGAAGGACGCATTGCAATCGGTGAACCGCGCCGCGGAGGCATTGGCGCCGCAGGCGGTGCTGCCGGCGCGCATGCAGGCCGAGCGCCAGGAAGCGATCTTCGCGATGGCGCGCTACCTGCTGAAGCACGGACGCGATTCCAGCCAGTGGAGCGAGTGCATCGGCGTCGCCGACGCCATGCTCGACGCGGCGCGCGCCGGCAACGAAACGCCGGAGGATGCCGGGCGCTGGCTGCGCCGGGCGATCGCTGCCGTCGGCTACGGCGAAGGCGATGCCGACCGGCTCGTCGCCGGCCTCACCACGCGCGCCGCCGAGGCGGAACCGCCTGCGCCGATCGTGTCCGGCACCGGCGCGGATGCCGCGCTGGAAACCGGCCTGGATGCGCGCGAAGGCGCGGGCGCGGATGCGGCAGCGCCGGCCGTCACCGCAGCGGAGGCGGCGAATCCTCCGGCCAGCGCGCGACCGCGCGAGCGCGGCGTGCGCGAGCAGCGCTGCTTCGATCGCCTGCTGCTGCTGGACCCGGGCGCGATGCTCGGCTTTTCCGCCGGCGACGGCAGCTTCCTGCACCTGTGCGTGCGCGAACAGCTGCCCGATCCCGCGCGCCTGCTGCTGTCGATGCCGGAGGACAAGCGCGAGATCATGTTCGAGGTGGACATGCTGGCGCGCCTGGTCGCGTCCGGGCAGGCGTGGGTGATGCGCACGCCGGCAACCGTCGCGGGAGCGCCGTCGTGAGCCGCGACCTCGGCCGCGAAGCGCGGCGCAGCCGGCGCCACCGGCTCCCGGGCAGCCCGCCCGTGCACGACCTGCTCGCCGAGCGCGTGCTCGGCCGCGCGATGGACATGTCCGCAGGCGGACTGAAGCTGCTGCTGGCCGAGCCGCTGGTGGAGGACACCCTGTACCAGGTGCGTTTCGACCTCGACATGGGCCAGGGCCGCCGCGCGACGATCGTCGCCGGCCTGCAGGTGCTCGATTCCCGCCTCGACGAAAACGGCCTGCTGTGCACCGGCGCGCGCTTCATCCACCTCGAGGGCCCGCACGCGCGCCAGCTCGTCCAGTGGCTGCGGCTGCAGGCGGAGCAGGAATAGTCGCGGCGCGGAAGTGGTGGCTATGGGTGGAATCGAACCACCGACCTCGGGATTATGAGTCTCGCGCTCTAACCGTCTGAGCTACATAGCCATGAAGCGCCGGGCGGCCCGCGGGGCCTGCCCATGGCCGGCCATTGCGGCGCGGCGAACCCGCAATTTTCCACGTGCCGCGGCCCGGCGTCAATTCGGGGCCGGGCCCGCCGCCGCCCCGCTTGTGGCCTCCGCGACCCCGTGGCAGAGTCGGGCGCAGTGCATTCTGGAGTCCGCATCGTGATCGATCCGGACGGTTATCGCCCCAACGTGGGCATCGTGCTCATGCATCCGGACGGCCGGGTGTTCTGGGCCAGGCGCGTGCGCCGCGACGGCTGGCAGTTCCCGCAGGGCGGGATGAACACCGACGAGACGCCGCTGGAAGCCATGTACCGCGAGCTCCGCGAGGAGACCGGCCTGCTCCCCGATCACGTCGCGGTGCTCGGGGTGACGCCCGGCTGGCTGCGCTACCGCCTGCCGCACCGCGCGGTCCGGCGCCAGGACCGGATCGTCTGCATCGGGCAGAAGCAGGTGTGGTTCCTGCTGCAGTTCACCGGCACCGAGGCCGACCTGCGCCTGGACGCGACCGACAAGCCGGAGTTCGACGATTGGCGCTGGGTCGATTTCTGGTACCCGATGGAGCACGTGGTGGTGTTCAAGCGCCGGGTCTACGCCAGCGCGCTGCGCCACCTCGCCCCCTTCGCCCGCCAGGTCGCCGGCGCGCAGGCGATCCCGCCGGCGACGCCCGACACCCGCTGGCCGGCGCG
>JANINR010000012.1 GCA_024508915.1 Lysobacteraceae bacterium
GCACCGCCAGCGCCGATGGCTGCGCCCGCGCCCGATCGGCGGCTCGACGCCGCCGGCTGGCTCGACATCGTCGCCGCCGCAGGCCTCGCCGGCCCGGCGAAGCAGCTCGCCGCGCACGTCGCGTTCCTCGGCCACGACGGCGAGGTGGTGCGGCTCGCGCTGCCGCCGGGCGACGAAATGCTGCGGACCCCCAGTTCCACCCGCGCGCTCGCGCAGGCGCTGGCGCCCGCGCTCGGCGCCGAACCGCAGTTGCGCTTCGAGATCGCCGCCGTACCCGCCGCGGCCGAGACGCTGCACCAGCGCGACACGCGCGAACGCGGCGCGCGCCAGGAAGCCGCCGAATCGGCGTTCCTGGCCGACCCCGGCGTGCAGGCGCTGATGCAGCGCCACGGCGCCACGCTGGTCCCGGATTCGATCCGCCCCCACGACGAATAGAGGCCCCGAAATGCGCGGAAACATCGCCCAGCTCATGCAGCAGGCGCAGAAGATGCAGGAGACCATGCAGCGCGCGCAGGAAGAGCTCGCGCGCCTGGAAGTGACCGGCAACGCCGGCGGCGGCCTCGTGTCCGTCACGCTCACCGGGCGGATGGAGTGCCGCAGGCTGCGCATCGATCCCGCCGCGGGATCGGACCTGGAGATGCTGGAAGACCTCGTCGCCGCCGCGTTCAACGACGCGGTCAACAAGGTCAACGCCGCATCGCAGGAGAAGATGGGCGCCGCGACGGCCGGCATGCCGCTGCCGCCGGGAATGAAGCTCCCGTTCTGACGCCGCCGACCGCGCCCGACCTGCCGAACCGATGTCCGAACCCCTGCTCGAACAACTGATCGAAGCCTTGCGCGTGCTGCCGGGCGTCGGCCCGAAGTCCGCGCAGCGCATGGCCTACCACGTGCTCGAACGCGAGCGCGATGGCGGCCGGCAGCTCGCCGCCGCGTTGTCGGCGGCGGTCGAGCGCGTCGGCCATTGCGCGCGCTGCCGCGACTTCAGCGAAGCCGACACCTGCGCGACCTGCGCCAGCGGCGCGCGCGACGCGCACCTGCTGTGCGCGGTCGAATCCCCGGCCGACCGCCTCGCGATCGAGCAGGCGACCGGCTACCGCGGCCTGTATTTCGTGCTGCAGGGGCGGTTGAGCCCGCTCGACGGCATCGGCCCGCGCGAGCTCGGCCTGGACAGGTTGTCCGCGCGGCTGGCCGAAGGCGGCGTGCAGGAGCTGATCATCGCGACCAACCCGACGGTGGAGGGCGAAGCGACCGCCCACTACCTCGCGCAGCTCGCGCGCCAGCACGGCGTGCGGCCCAGCCGCCTCGCGCACGGCCTGCCGCTGGGCGGCGAGCTCGAGTACGTGGACCGCGGGACCCTGTCGCATGCGTTCGGAAGCCGCGCCGAGATGCCGTGACGGCCGGGCGCGGTGACGCGGCCGCCGCGCACGGACTGGAGGAGGAAGGATGGGCGACACGATTTTCCACAGGATCATGCGCCGGGAGATCCCCGCCGACATCGTGTACGAGGACGAGGACGTCATCGCGTTCCGCGACATCGCGCCGCAGGCGCCGGTGCACGTGCTGTTCGTGCCGAAGGTCGACGTCGCCACCGTCAACGACCTGCAGCCGGCGCAGGCGGCGATCGTCGGCCGGCTGGCGCTCGCCGCCGCGGCGTACGCGAAACGGGAAGGCTTCGCGGAGCGTGGCTACCGCCTGGTGGTGAACTGCAACGGCGACGGCGGGCAGACCGTGTACCAGTTGCACATGCACCTGCTCGCCGGGGCGCCGCTGGGGCATTTCGGCACGCCCTGACGCAGGGCGCAGGGCGGGCAGCGCCCGCCCGGAAGCGCTAGTGGCCGCCGGCGCCGGGCGCAGGCTTGCCGCCGAACGGCGGCTTCGCCATCCACACGAACACGATCACGGCGAGGAACATCCACCCGAGGAAGTGGAAGATCTCGTTGAACGCGATCTGGGTGGCCTGCTGCGAGATCATCTGGTTCAGCAGCAGCGCCCCGCGCTGCGGATCGCCCTGGCCGACCGTCGCGACCATGTGCTGCATCGCGGTGTCGGTGGCCGGGATGTGCTCGGTCAGCCGCGCGTGGTGGATGGTGGTGCGCTGGTTCCAGGCCCAGATGGTGATCGACGCGGCGAAGCTGCCGCCGAGCGTGCGCACGAAGGTCGCCAGGCCGGAGCCCGCGGCGATCTCGCCCGGCGCCAGGTCCGACAGCAGGATCTGCAGCATCGGCATGAAGAACAGCGCCACGCCCAGCCCCTGCAGCAGCTGCACTTCGGCCACGTGGCGGAAGTCCACCTGCAGGTTGAAGCCCGCTCGCATGAAACTGGTCGCGGACAGCGCGACGAAGGCCAGGCTCGCGACCAGGCGCAGGTCGAAGCGCCCGGCGTACTTGCCCACGAACGGCGTCAGCAGGATCGGCAGGAAGCCGATCGGCGCGGTGGCGAAGCCGGCCCACATCGGCGTGTAGCCGAGGTTGCGCTGCAGCCACAGCGGCACCAGGATGCCGACGCTGAAGAACGCCGCATACGACACCACCATCGCGATCGTGCCGCTGGTGAAGTTGCGGTGCCGGAACAGCCGCAGGTCGACGATCGGGTCGCGATCGGTGAGTTCCCAGATCAGGAACACGGCCAGGGACACGGCGGCGACGATCGACAGCACGACGATCTTGGTCGAGTTGAACCAGTCCTCGTCGTTGCCGAGGTCGAGCACGATCTGCAGCGCGCCCACGCCCAGCACCAGAGTGGCGAGGCCGATGTAGTCCATCTTCGGCCGGTCGAGCCGTTCGGCGCGGCCCGCGAGCTGGTTGCGCACCACCATGCTGGCGAAGATGCCGATGGGAATGTTGATGAAGAAGATCCATTCCCAACTGTAGTTGTCGGTGATCCAGCCGCCGAGGATCGGGCCGGCGATCGGGGCCACGACCGTCACCATCGCCAGCAGGGCCAGCGCCTGCCCGCGCTTGTGCGCCGGCCAGATGGAGATCAGCAGCGCCTGCGTGATCGGGTACATGGGGCCGGCGACGAAGCCCTGGAACGCGCGCGCCAGCACCAGCAGGCCCATCGTGTGGGCCAGGCCGCAGAGCAGCGACGCCAGCGAGAACAGCAGCGTCGCCCACACGAACAGGCGGCGCTCGCCGAAGCGGCGCGCGAGGAAGCCGGTCAGCGGCAGCGCGATCGCGTTGCTGACCGCGAACGACGTGATGACCCAGGTCGCCTGGTTCGCGCTGGCGCCGAGGTTGCCGGCGATCGTGGGCAGCGACACGTTGGCGATCGTGGTGTCCAGCACCTGCATGAACGTCGCCAACGACAGGCCCAGCGTGGCCAGCGCGAGGTTGGGCGGCGTGTAGTGGCCCGAATGCGCCGCCGCCGGCGTTGCGGGCGCGGCGCCGCCGGCTGGGCCGGCGCCGGCGTTGGCCGTGTGAGAGGCCATGCAGGCGGCTCAGCCGTGGCGGCCGAGGTTGGCCGCGACGATCTGCCGGATCAGGGCGTCGGCGTCGGCCAGCTGCTTCGTGTAGGCCTGCGTCTCGAGCACGGGCCTGGCGGGCAGGGCCGCGGGCAGCACCTTGCCGTCCTGGTCGCGCACCGACACGTCCACCGCCATGCTCATGCCCAGGCGCAGCGGATGCTCGGCGAGCTGCTTCGGATCGAGCTCGACGCGCACGGGCACGCGCTGCACGATCTTGATCCAGTTGCCGCTCGCGTTCTGCGCCGGCAACAGCGAGAACGCGCTGCCGGTGCCCAGGCCCAGGCTGCCGAGCCTGCCGTCGAACTCGACGGCGCCACCGTAGACGTCGGAGGTCAGCTTCACCGGCTGGCCCAGGCGCAGCTTGTCGAGCTGGGTTTCCTTGAAGTTGGCCTCCACCCACGCCTGCTCGAGCGGGATCACGGTCATGAGCGTGGTGCCCGGCGCGACGCGCTGGCCGAGCTGCACGCTGCGCTGCGCCACGTAGCCGGTGACCGGCGCGACGATCGCCGCGCGCTGCAGGTTGAGGTAGGCGCCGCGCAGCGCGGCGGCGGCGGCTTCCACCTGCGGCTGGCTGGAGACGCTGGTGGCGTCGACCAGCGCGCGGTTGCGCGACAGCTCCTCGTTCGACGCGGACACCGCGGCCTGCGCCGCGGCGAGCGCTTCGCGCGCGTGCGCGAGTTCCTCGGCCGACACGGCGCCGCTGGCGACGAGGCCCTCGCGGCGCGCGACGTCCGCACGGGCCTTCTGCAGCGCCACCTGGCGCGCGCGCAGGTCGGCCTGGCCGGCCTCGACCGCGTTGTAGAGGCCGCGCACCTGGCGCACGGTGCCGGCGAGGTTGGCCTTCGCCTGCTCGAGCGCGACGCGCGCGTCGTTCGGATCGAGCTGCACCAGCACCTGGCCGGCCACGACCTTCATGCCGTCCTCGGCGTTGATCGCGACGACCGTGCCGCCGGCCTGCGGCGTGATCTCGACGACGTTGCCCTGCACGTACGCATCGTCGGTCTCGACGTGCCAGCGGCCGACGAAGAGGTACCACAGCAGCCATGCGAGCAGCCCGATGGCGACGACGGCGGCGACCGCCAGCAACGCGCGCTTGCGCTTGCCGTTGCCGGGAACGGTCGCAGGCCCGGCCTGCGCGTTGGGATTGATTTCGGTGGTCATGGCGTGGAGGCCCTGGCGAGGTTGGAGTCGTTGTCGGGTACGTCGGCGGCGCGGGGGGCTTCGAGGGCGAGGCCGCCGCCCAGCGCGCGGTCGAGTTCGACCGCGGCCTGCAGGCGCTGCGCGCGCAGCGCGGCGAGCTGCTGGTCCAGGCGCAACAGGGGCTGTTGCGCGACCAGCGCGTCGAGGCGGTTGCCGATGCCGGCGCGCTGGCGGCTCACGGCGATCTCCCAGGCGGCGGACGCGGCGTCGCGCGCGCGCTGCGCCCCGGCCAGCTGCGCGTCGAGCGAGCGCAGCGCCTGCAGCGCATCGGCGACTTCGCGCAGCGCGCCGGCGAGGGCCTGGTCGTAGGCGGCGACCGCGAGGTCGTAGTCGGCGTCGCTCTTCGCCAGCCGGCCGCGGAGCGCGCCGCCGTCGAAGATCGGCAGGCTCAGCGCGGGGCCGCCGAAGCCGAGCACGGCCTTGCTGCCGAAGAGGTCGTCGAGGTGCGGCGCGGCGAGGCCGACGATCGCGCTGAGGTTGACGCTCGGCTTGAACGCGGCCTTGCTCGCGGCGATCCCGCGCGCCGCGGATTCGACGCGCCAGCGCGCGGCGACGACGTCGGCGCGGTGGCCGAGCAGTTCGCTCGGCAGCACGTCCGGAACGCCCGGCGTCGCGGTGCGCAGGTGCGGGCGCGCGAGCGACAGGCCGCGATCGGGGCCCTTGCCCAGCAGCGCCGCGATCGCATTGCGCAGCGCATCCACCTGCTGTTGCGCGGCGGCCGCCTGCTGCGCCGCGGCGGCGACGGCGCTGTTGGCCTGTTCGAGCGGCATCCGGTTGTCGAGGCCGGCCTCGACCCGCTGCCGGCCCAGCGTCGCCAACTGCGTGGCGCGGGCCCGCTCGGCGTCGGCGACGTCGAGCGCGGCATGGGCCTGGTCGAGCGCGATGTAGGCGGTCGCGATGTTGGCCGCGAGCGCCACGCGGGCGGCCTGCGCGTCCACTTCCGCGGCGCGCGCCTGGCCGACGGCGGCCTCGTAGGCGGCGCGCTGGCCGCCCCACAGGTCGGGCGCGTACCTGAAGTCGAGCATGACGACGGGGCTGAACTTCAGGTCGCCCCCCATCGGCGGTTCGACGAAGGTCTCGGGGATGCGCACGCCGGTGTATTGCGCGCTGGCCCCGAGCGTGGGCTGCCGTGCGACGTCGGCGAGCGCGACCTGCGCCTGCGCCTGGCGCACGCGCGCGTCCGCCGCCTGCAGGCCCGGGGCGCCGGCGAGCGCCTCTGCGACGAGCGCGTCGAGCTGCGGATCGCCGAACGCGCGCCACCACTGCACCTCGGGGAAGGTCGCGCCTGCCGTGGCGCCGGCCGCGGCGAGGGTGCGCGAGGCGGCGAGCGTGTCGGGGTCGGCCGGCGAGGTCGCGGGCGCGAGCCCGCCGGTGCTTGCGCAGCCGGCCAGCAGCGCCGCGAGCAGCAGTGCCGCCACGGGCGTCGTGGCGGGGGTCCGGCGGAACGACGGCGGCGGCATCGGGATCGGCTTCGCGGCCCGCTGCGCGGAACCGCGCGGCGAGCCAGGCTTGCGGAGGGTCATGGGCGTGGGGCCGGTGTGGTGAGGTTGTCGCGGACGCGGACGAGCAGGGACGTGAGCTGTTCGCGCTCGGTCTCGTCCATGCCCTGCATGGCGAGCTCGCGCACGCGCATGCCGCACTGGTTGATGTCCTGCCAGATGATCGTCCCGGACTCGGTGAGGCGGATGTCGAGCGCCCGCCGATCGCTCGGGTCCGCGACCCGGACGATCAGGCCGCGCGCCTCGAGCCGGTCCAGGAGCCGGGTCATGGCGCCCGGGTTCAGGTCGGCGGCGCGGGCCAGGTCGGTCACGCTGGCGTTGCCGCCGGCGAGCTTCTTCAGGGTGATGTACTGGCTGAAGGTGAGGTCGTGGCCGAGGGCGTCGAGCTCCACGGCCATCCGCGCCCACATGGCGTCACGGACCTGGCGGAACAGGATCCCGAGCTGGGAGCCGGTGCAGGGCTCGGCGGCGTCGATGGTCGGGGTCTGGGACATGGGCGCGCATTTTCCTGCCCATGACAATATTTGTCAATGCAATTATTTCCCGTGCACCCAAAGCCGGGGTGGAGCGGGTCAGGCGAACCGGTGCAGGACCAGTTCCAGCACCGCCTTGCTCCCGAAGAACGCCAGGACCAGCAGCGCCATCGCCGCCAGCGTCCAGCGCACGGCGATCCGGCCGCGCCAGCCCCGGCGCCAGCGGCCGAGCAGCAGCCCGCCGAACAGCAGCCAGGACAGCACGCTCAGGACGGTCTTGTGGACCAGGTGCTGCGCGAACAGGTCCTGCACGAACAGCACCCCGGTCAGCAGCGTCGCGGTGAGCAGCACGAAGCCGGCCCCGACGGTGCGGAAGAGCAGCGTCTCGAGTTCCACCAGCGGGGGCAGCGCGCCGAGCCAGGTCCCGATGCGGTGGCGCCGCAACGCGCGCTCCTGCAGCCAGAGCATCACCGCCAGCAGCGCCGCGACGGCGAGCGTCGCGTAGGCGAGCAGGGCGCACCACGCATGCAGTTGCAGGCGCCAGTCCATCGGCTCGGCGAGATGGCGGCCGTAGGCGGCATAGGCGCCGAGTACCAGCGCGGCGATGGGGTAGGCGACGACGCCGATCGCGGCCATCCGTCCGCCGGCGGCGAACACGGTCGTGAGCGCGGCCATGCCGAGGCCCACCAGCGACAGCGCGGAGAAGAAGTGCATGTCGGCCACGCCGCTGGCGCGCCACGCGAGCAGGTGGACGACGGCATGCAGCAGGGCGGCGACGGTGGCGGCCGAGAGCCACGCGGCCGGCGCACGGTCGGCCCGGCGCAGGTCCGCCACCAGCAGGCCCGCCGCCACGAGGTACGCTGCCACCGAGATCCATGCGATCGCCATGCGCGCAGTGTCGCACGCGCGCGCGCCCCCGGCGCGGGCGCGCCGGCGGGACGCGCGCGGGCGCCGGCTATAATCGACGGCCATTTCCCCCGCCGGCGGGTTTCCGCCCGAGACGCGATGTTCGAATCCCTCACCCAGCGCCTGTCGGGCACCGTCGAGCGCCTGCGCGGCCGCGGCCGCCTGACCGAATCCAACATCAGCGAAGCCCTGCGCGAAGTGCGCGTGGCGCTGCTCGAGGCCGACGTCGCGCTTCCGGTGGTGCAGGCGCTGATCCAGCGCATCAAGGTGCGCGCGGTCGGCCAGGAAGTGCTGAAGTCGCTGACGCCCGGCCAGGCGCTGATCAAGGTCGTGCGCGACGAGCTCACCCTCGTCATGGGCGCGCAGGCCAGCGAACTGAACCTCAACGTGCCGGCGCCGGCGGTCGTGCTGATGGCCGGCCTGCAGGGCGCGGGCAAGACGACGACCGTCGCCAAGCTCGCGAAGCACCTGAAGGAGCGCCGCAAGAAGAAGGTGATGGTCGTGTCCGCGGACGTCTACCGCCCCGCCGCGATCGAGCAGCTGGAAACGCTGGCGCAACAGGTCGGCGCAACGTTCTTCCCGTCGGAGGCGTCGCAGAAGCCCGAGGCCATCGTGCGCGCGGCGATCGCGGAGGCGCGCAAGACCTTCGTCGACGTGCTGATCGTCGACACCGCCGGCCGCACCAGCATCGACGACGCGATGATGGCCGAGATCAAGGCGCTGCACGCCGCCGTCGATCCGGTCGAGACGCTGTTCGTGGTCGATTCGATGACCGGCCAGGACGCCGCCGTCACCGCGAAGCACTTCGGCGAGGCGCTGCCGCTCACCGGCGTCGTGCTCACCAAGACCGACGGCGACGCGCGCGGCGGCGCCGCCCTGAGCGTGCGCTACGTCACCGGCAAGCCGGTGAAGTTCGTCGGCACGGGCGAGAAGCCCGACGGCCTGGACGTGTTCCATCCGGATCGCGTCGCGAGCCGCATCCTCGACATGGGCGACGTGCTGTCGCTGGTCGAGCAGGTCGAGCAGCAGGTCGACAGGGACAAGGCGGCGAAGCTTGCCGAGAAGGTCGCCAAGGGCAGGAAGTTCGACCTCAACGACATGAAGGACCAGCTCGAGCAGATGCAGAACATGGGCGGCCTGGCCGGGCTCATGGACAAGCTGCCCGGCGTCGGCCAGATCCCGGACCACGTGAAGGCGCAGGTCACCGGCAGGGAAGTGCCGCGGATGGTCGCGATCATCAACTCGATGACCAAGAAGGAGCGCCGCAACCCGGCGCTGCTGAACGGCTCGCGCCGGGCCCGGATCGCGAAGGGCGCCGGCCTGGCCCCGGCCGACGTCAACAAGCTGATGAAGCAGTACCAGCAGATGGAAAAGATGATGGCCAAGATGGGCCGCGGCGGCATGAAGGGCCTGATGCGCGGCATGCAGGGGATGATGGGCGGGGCCGGCGGCGGGATGCCGTTCCGCCGCTGACCGGCCGGGCCGGGTCGGGGCCGGCCGCGGGCCGCCCCTACCCACCGGGGCGGAAATCCCTTTATAATTGCCGGCTTACCCTGCCATCCCGGCAGCTGGGCAACACCGGAACCACCATGGTCAAGATCCGCCTCACCCGTGGCGGCGCGAAGAAGCGCCCCTTCTACCACATCATCGTCACCGACAGCCGCAGCGCCCGCGACGGCCGCAACATCGAGCGCGTCGGCTACTACAACCCGGTCGCCGCGGGCAACGAGAAGCGCGTCGAGCTCGACCTGGGCCGCGTGCAGCACTGGATCGGCCAGGGCGCGCAGATGACCGACAAGGTCGCCGACCTGTACAAGCAGGCGAACAAGGCCGCCGCGGCCTGACGCCTCCGGGCCGCGCGATGCGCGGCCCCCGCTCCAATCCGCGTTCCCGCGATGACTTCCGAAGCGCCGTCCGCGCAGCAGGCCGCTGGAAAGCGCGTCCTCCTGGGCCGGATCCACGGCGCCTTCGGCGTGCGCGGCGAACTCAAGCTCGAATCGTTCACCGATCCGCTGCGCGCGATCCTGCGCTACCAGCCCTGGATCCTGCGCGACGCGCGCGGGCTCGAACGCGAAATCGAAGGCGCGCGCGGGCGCGAAACCGCCAAGGGCCTGGTGGCGACGCTGCCCGGCATCGAGGATCGAGACGCGGCCGATGCGCTGCGCGGCGCCGAAGTGTGGGTGCCGCGTGCGGCGCTGCCGCCGCCCGGCGAGGGCGAGTACTACTGGGTCGACCTCGAAGGCCTGCGCGTCGTGAACCTCGAGGGCGCCGGCTTCGGCGTCGTCTCGCACCTGTTCGCCACCGGCGCCAACGACGTGATCGTCGTCGAGGGCGAGCGCGAGCGGATGATCCCGTTCCTGCAGCCGGACGTCGTCCGGTCGGTGGATTTCGACGCCGGCGTGGTGACGGTGGACTGGGACGCTGATTTCTGACATGCGCGTCGATATCGTCAGCCTGTTCCCGGAGTTCGTGGCGCAGGTCGCCGGCCACGGCGTGGTCGGGCGCGCGGTCGAACGCGGGCTGCTCTCGGTGCATGGCTGGAACCCGCGCGACCATGCGGAAGGCAACTACCGCCGGGTCGACGACCGGCCGTTCGGCGGCGGCCCCGGGATGGTGATGCTGATCGAGCCCCTGCAGGCGGCGCTCGCTGCGGTGCGCGCGGCGGACCCGGCGCCGCCGCACGTGGTCTACCTGAGCCCGCAGGGCCGGCGCCTGGACCAGGCCAAGGTGCGCGAACTCGCGGCGCGACCGCGGCTCGTGCTGCTGTGCGGCCGCTACGAGGGCGTCGACGAGCGCCTGCTGGCCGCGGCGGTCGACGAGGAGCTCTCGATCGGCGATTACGTCCTCTCCGGCGGCGAACTGCCGGCGGCCGTGGTCGTCGATGCGGTGGCCCGGCTGCAGGAGGGGGCCCTGAACGACGCCGAATCGGCCGCCCAGGACAGCTTCGAGGCCGGGCCGGACGGCCAGCGGCTGCTCGACTGCCCGCACTACACCCGTCCCGTGGAGCACGCCCTGGGCACCGTTCCCGAGGTGCTGCTGTCCGGCAACCACGCCGCGATCGCCCGCTGGCGGCGCCAGCAGGCGCTGGGGCGGACCTGGCTGCGGCGCCCGGACCTGATCGACCGCGAGGCCCTGGCCCCGGCCGACCGGGCCTTGCTGGAGGCCTTCCTGCGGGATGACGCGGCAGGAAAAAACCCGCTATAATTCGCGGCTTAGCTCCACCGACACCAGAAGTTCCACCCAAGCCAAGACGCGGGTCCACGTGCACTCGCGCTACAACAGCCCGGCATTCCGCGCTTTCAATCGAGCCCGGCCGACCAGGCACACCAACAGGCCAACATCATGAACAAGCCCTCGATCCACACGCTGCTGCAGAACTTCGAATCCGAGCAGGTCCAGCGCGAGCTGCCCACCTTCGGCCCCGGCGACACCGTCGTCGTCAACGTCAAGGTCAAGGAAGGCAACCGCGAACGCGTCCAGGCCTACGAAGGCGTGGTCATCGGCAAGAAGAACGCCGGCCTCAATTCGTCGTTCACCGTGCGCAAGATCTCGCACGGCTACGGCGTCGAGCGCGTGTTCCAGACCCACAGCGCGACCATCGACTCGGTGCAGGTCAAGCGCCGCGGTGCGGTGCGCGCCGGCAAGCTGTACTACCTGCGCGGCCTGGAAGGCAAGAAGGCGCGCATCAAGGAAGACCTGGCCGGCAACGCGAAGGCCAAGGCCGAAGCGGCTGCCGCGGCTGCCGCCGCCGAGTAAGCGGCGCGCCACGGGTTTTCCGGCGACGGCCGCCCCCTGGGCGGCCGTTCGCGTTTCCGTCCCGCACGAATCGCAGCGCACGAACGCATCGAATGCCGACCCGATCCCCCGGACACGATTCCCGCGAACCGCTGGCGCCGACTGCGCCTGCGGGCGCCGGCGTGCGCATCGACCTGTGGCTGTGGGCGGCGCGCTTCCATCGCACGCGCAGCCTCGCGAAGCAGGCCGTGGAGACCGGCAAGGTCGAGGTCGACGGCGCACGGCCCAAGCCATCGCGCATGCTGCGCGGCGGCGAGGCCCTGCGCATCGAGCGTGCCGGCGAACTGTATGAAGTCGCGGTGCTGGCGCTGTCGGACGTGCGCGGGCCTGCGAGCGCGGCGCAACGGCTCTACGCCGAGACCGACGCATCGAAGGCGCGCCGCGCGGAACTGCGCGCGCAACGCGCCGCCGAGCGCAACGGCTACCAGCCGCCCGAAGGCAGGCCCGACAAGCGCGCGCGGCGGCTGATCCGCGCGCTGGGCGACATCGACGCTACGTGAGCGACTTGAGCCGGTAGAGCGCCTCGAGCGCCTGCTTCGGCGTGAGTTCGTCAGGATCGATGCCGGCCAGCGCTTCCAGTGCCGCCGACGCGGGCGCGAACAGGCCGATCTGCTGCGGCGCGTCGAGGTTCTGCGCGGTCAGCGGCGCGGACGGCGTATCCCGGCCCTGCGCCTCGAGCTCCGCCAGGCGGGCGCGCGCCTGGCGCACGACGGCCTTCGGCAGCCCCGCCAGCGCCGCGACCTGCAGGCCGAAGCTGCGGTCGGCCGGGCCGTCCTTCACCGCGTGCATGAACACCAGCGACTCGTTGCCCGCCTGGTCGCGGTGCTCGATCGCGTCGAGGTGCACGTTGGCGATGCCGCTGCCGGGCGTCGCCAGCGCGGTCAACTCGAAGTAGTGGGTGGCGAACAGCGTGTAGCTGCGGTTCGTCGCGGCGAGGTGGCGCGCGCACGCGTCGGCGAGCGCGAGCCCGTCGTAGGTCGAGGTGCCGCGCCCGATCTCGTCCATCAGCACCAGCGACTCGCTCGTCGCGTGGTGGAGGATGTAGCTCGTCTCGCTCATCTCGACCATGAAGGTCGACTGGCCGCGGGCGAGGTCGTCGCCGGCGCCGATGCGGGTGAGGATGCGGTCGATCGGGCCGATCGTCGCGCGCGCCGCCGGCACGAAGCTGCCGATGTGCGCGAGCAGCACGATCAGCGCGTTCTGGCGCATGTAGGTGCTCTTGCCGCCCATGTTCGGGCCGGTGATCACCAGCATGCGGATGCCGTCCCCGTCGCCGTCGCCGAGCACCAGGTCGTTCGGGGTGAACGGATCCTCGCGCACGGCCTCCACCACCGGATGGCGGCCGCCCTCGATCCGCAGGCAGGCGGCGTCGACCAGTTGCGGGCGCGACCAGTCCAGCGCCTGCGCGCGCTCGGCGAAGCAGGCGAGCACGTCGAGTTCGCTCAGCGCCGCGGCGCAGCGCTTGAGCGCCTCGAGGTCCTCGTTGAGCGCGTCGAGCAGGCCGTCGTAGAGCAGCTTCTCGCGGGCGAGGGCGCGCTCGCGCGCGGACAGCACCTTGTCCTCGAACTGCTTGAGCTCCTCGGTGATGTAGCGCTCTGCGCCGGTCAGCGTCTGGCGGCGCGCGTAATGCGCCGGCGCCTTCGCCGCCTGCGCCTTGCCGATCTCGATGTAGTAGCCGTGGACGCGGTTGTAGCCGACCTTGAGCGTGGCGATGCCCGTGGCCTCGCGTTCGCGGCGTTCGAGGTCGACGAGGAACTGGTCGGCATGGGTGGACAGTCGGCGCAGTTCGTCCAGCTCGGCGTCGTGGCCCTCGGCGATGACGCCGCCGTCGCGCGCAAGCAGCGGCGGTTGCGGCACGACCGCGGTGGCCAGCAGGTGCGCGTTCGCGGCGTGCTCGCCGAGCTCGGCGGCGAGCGCCTGCAGGCGCGGCGAAGCGTTCGCGCCGGTCGCGAACGGCGCCAGCTGCGCGCGCAGCGCCGGCAGCAGCGCGA
>JANINR010000013.1 GCA_024508915.1 Lysobacteraceae bacterium
CGCTCGCGGCCGGCGCGCAGGCGTGGAAGCACCACGGCCTCGCCGAACCTCAGCGCGACGCGCTGGCACGGCCGGACCGCGCCGCGATCGCGCACGGCATGGCCTGGCTCGCGGCGCCGCGGCACCGGCTGCTCGCCTGGCACGATGCCGACTATCCGGCGCTGCTGCGGCGCATCGGCGCGCCTCCCCTGATGCTGTTCGTCGCCGGCGATGCGTCGTTGCTGTGGCATCCGTCGGTGGCGGTAGTCGGCAGCCGCGCACCGAGCGCGGGCGGCGCGGACAACGCGTTCGCCTTCGCGCGCGCCTTCGCGGCTTCGGGCCTCGCCGTCGCGAGCGGCCTCGCCGCGGGCATCGACACCGCGGCGCATGCGGGCGCGCTCTCCGCCGCGGGGGCGACGATCGCCGTCCTCGGCTGCGGGCCGGACGTTCCCTATCCGCGCAGCAACGCTGCACTGCATGCGCGCATCGAGGCGCACGGCGCGATCGTGAGCGAGCATGCACCGGGCGCGGCGGCGCAGGCGAGCCATTTCCCGAGCCGCAACCGGATCATCGCCGGCTTGTCGCTGGGCACGCTGGTGGTCGAGGCGGCGCTGCGCTCCGGCGCCTTGATCACCGCGCGCCAGGCGGGGGAATCGGGGCGCGAAGTGTTCGCGCTGCCGGGCTCGATCCACAACCCGACGGCGCGCGGCTGCCACCGCCTGCTGCGCGACGGCGCGGCGCTGGTGGAGGAGCCGCAGGAGGTGGTGCGTGCCCTCGGACCGGTGGCGGCAAGCCTCGCCGAAGCGCTGCGCGGACGGCTCGCGCAGGCCGAAGGCCGCCCGGCGCAGGTCGTCGCCGATGCCGGCCGGGCCCCCGCGGCGGGCACCCTCGGCGCGGATCCCGACTACCAGCGCTTGTGGCACGCGCTGGGCCACGACCCAACAGGTATGGACGCGCTCGTCTCACGGACCGGATTGACGGCTGCCCGGCTGTCCTCCATGCTGCTGCTCATGGAGCTTGAGGGGCGCGTGGTATCGGGACACGGCCGGTACATGCGCAAGGCATCCTGACCTCCCACAGCACCCGCCGAGGTGCAGGCCGAGGGGAAATGAAAGAAAGCATCCTGGACGTCCTGCTGTACCTGTTCGAGCACTACTTCACCGAAGACGTCCCGCCGCCGGGCGAACTGGGCTTCCTGGACCGGGATCGCCTCGCCAACGGCCCGCTGCTGGGGGAACTGACCGGCGCCGGCTTCAGCACCGCCGAGATCCACAAGGCCTTCGACTGGCTCGGCGCCCTCGCCGAGGAGCGCCCCGCGCCCACGCCCGCTCGTGCCGACGGCCCCACCCGGGTGTACTTCGGCCCCGAGCTCGACAAGCTGGACGTCGAGACCCGAGGCTTCCTGCTGTTCCTGGAGCAGCACGGCGTGCTCGACGCCGACCAGCGCGAGCTGGTGCTGGACCGGGCGATGGCCCTGGACCAGGAGGAACTCGACCTCGAGGACCTGAAATGGGTGGTCCTGATGGTCCTGTTCAACCAGCCGGGCTCCGAGGCGGCCTACGCCTGGATGGAGACCCAGATGTTCCTGGACGAGCCGGAGCCGGTGCACTAGGCCCCGGCCCTGCCCGGCCGTTTGCCGCCTACCCCTTGACCCCTCGGGGTTTCTCCCCTTACCTATAAATAAGGAATGCGCCCGGGACCGTTGGCCCCGGGCGTTGCCTTCTCGCGTCCTTCCTTGACCGGTGCCTTCACGGCGCCGGCCCGCCCCGCCCCGGACCCTCTGCCGCCATGGCCAAGAACCTCCTCATCGTCGAGTCGCCCGCGAAGGCCAAGACGATCAACAAGTACCTCGGCAAGGACTTCACGGTCCTCGCCTCGTACGGCCACGTCCGCGACCTCGTTCCCAAGGAGGGCGCCGTCGACCCGGAGCACGGGTTCGCGATGCGCTACGACCTGATCGAGAAGAACGAACGTCACGTCGAGGCGATCGCCAAGGCGGCGCGCGGGGCCGAGGCCCTGTACCTGGCGACCGACCCGGACCGCGAGGGCGAGGCGATCAGCTGGCACATCGCGGAGATCCTGCGCGAACGCGGGTTGCTCGAGGACAAGCCGCTGCACCGCGTCGTGTTCACCGAGATCACGCCGCGCGCGATCCGCGAGGCGATGGAGCATCCGCGCGCGATCGCCGGCGACCTGGTGGACGCGCAGCAGGCGCGGCGCGCGCTCGACTACCTCGTCGGCTTCAACCTGTCGCCCGTGCTGTGGCGCAAGGTGCAGCGCGGCCTGTCCGCCGGGCGCGTGCAGTCGCCGGCGCTGCGCATGATCGTCGAGCGCGAGGAGGAGATCGAGGCGTTCAAGGCGCGCGAGTACTGGACGATCGAGGCCGAGTGCGCGCACCCGTCGCAGCCGTTCACCGCCAAGCTGGCGAAGCTCGACGGGAAGAAGGTCGAGCAGTTCACCGTCACCGACGGCGAGAGCGCGGAAAGCGCGCGCGAGCGGATCGCGAAGGCCGCCGGTGGCGCGCTGCACGTCACCGACGTCGCCAGCAAGGAACGCAAGCGCCGGCCGTCGCCGCCGTTCACCACGTCGACGCTGCAGCAGGAAGCCTCGCGCAAGCTCGGCTTCACCACCAAGCGCACGATGCAGGTCGCGCAGAAGTTGTATGAAGGCGTGGCCATCGGCGACGAGGGCACCGTCGGCCTGATCAGCTACATGCGTACCGACTCCGTGCACCTGTCGGCCGAGGCGCTGTCGGAGATCCGCGACGTCATCGCGCGCGACTTCGGCACCGCTTCGCTGCCGGACAAGCCGAACTTCTACACCACCAAGTCGAAGAACGCCCAGGAGGCGCACGAGGCGGTGCGCCCGACCTCCGCGCTGCGCACGCCGGCGCAGGTCGCGCGCTACCTCACAGACGACGAGCGCCGCCTCTACGAGCTGGTGTGGAAGCGCGCCGTCGCCTCGCAGATGATCCCCGCCACGCTCAACACCGTCTCGGTGGACCTGGCCGCCGGCAGCGAGCACAGCTTCCGCGCCAGCGGCACGACCGTGGTCGTGTCCGGCTTCCTCGCCGTGTACGAGGAAGGCAAGGACACCAAGGGCAAGGAAGACGAGGACGAAGGCCGCAAGCTGCCGGCGATGAAGCCCGGCGACCGCGTGCCGCTCGACCGCATCCACGCCGACCAGCATTTCACCCAGCCGCCGCCGCGCTTCACCGAAGCCGCGCTGGTGAAGGCGCTCGAGGAATACGGCATCGGCCGCCCTTCGACCTACGCTTCGATCATCCAGACGCTGCTGTTCCGCAAGTACGTGGAGATGGAGAGCCGCAGCTTCCGCCCGACCGACGTCGGCCGCGCGGTGTCCAAGTTCCTCAGCGCGCATTTCACCCGCTACGTCGACTACGACTTCACCGCGAAGCTCGAGGACGAGCTCGACGCCGTCTCGCGCGGCGAGGAGGAGTGGGTCCCGCTGATGGAGAAGTTCTGGGGCCCGTTCAAGGAACTGGTCGTGGACAAGACCGAGAGCGTGGATCGCAGCGAGGCCACCGGCGCGCGCGAACTCGGCACCGATCCCAAGACCGGCAAGCCGGTCAGCGTGCGCCTCGGCCGCTACGGGCCGTACGCGCAGATCGGCACCGCCGACGACGAGGACAAGCCGACCTTCGCCTCGCTGCGCCCGGGCCAGAGCATGCACACGATCGGGCTGGACGATGCGCTGGAACTGTTCCGGCTGCCGCGCAAGCTCGGCGAGTCCGGCGGCGAGGAGGTCAGCGTCGGCATCGGTCGCTTCGGCCCGTTCGCCAAGCGCGGCAGCGTGTACGCCTCGCTGAAGAAGGAGGACGATCCCTACACCATCGACCTTGCGCGCGCCGTGTTCCTGGTCGAGGAGAAGGAGGAGATCGCCCGCAACCGCATCATCAAGGAATTCCCGGGCAGCGACATCCAGGTGCTCAACGGGCGCTACGGGCCGTACATCAGCGACGGCAAGCTCAACGGCCGCATCCCGAAGGACCGCGAGCCGGCGTCGCTGACGCTGGAGGAAGTCACGCAGCTGATGGAAGAGACCGGCAAGCCGATGCGCGGGCGCTTCGGGCGCAAGGCCGCGGCGAAGGCGCCGGCGAAGAAGGCGGCCGCGAAGAAGGCCGCCGGCGGGAAGACGCCCGCGGCGGCGAAGAAGGCCGCCGGGAAAACCGCGAAGAAAGCCGCGAAGAAGGCGGCCGCGAAGAAGGCGGCGAAAACGGCCCCTGCGCGCAAGTCGACGGCGAAGCGCGCCGAACCCGTCGCGGCGCCGGAGCCGCCGCCGCTGCTCACGCCGAAGCCGTTCACCGGCGGCAAGCGCGTCGTCAAGAAGGCCGGGTGACGGCGGGCGCGCCCTCGCCCGCGGCGGCGTTGTCGCCGCAAGCCGCCGCCGTCGCACTGCGCGCGGGCGGCGTGCTCGCCTATCCGACCGAAGGCGTATGGGGGCTGGGCTGCGATCCGTTCGATGAAGGCGCGGTACTGCGCCTGCTCGCGTTGAAGCAGCGCAGCGTCGACAAGGGCCTGATCCTCGTCGCCGCGGACATCGCGCAGTTCGACGGGCTCGCCGACTGGAACGCGCTGCCGCCGGGACGCTTCGACGAAATCGCGGCGAGCTGGCCGGGCCCGAACACGTGGATCGTTCCCGCGACCGCGCGCGTGCCGCGCTGGATCACCGGCGCCCATGCGGGCGTGGCCATGCGCGCGAGCGCGCATCCGGTGGTCGCGGCGTTGTGCCGCGCCTTCGGCGGCGTGCTCGTTTCCACCAGCGCGAACCCGGCAGGCGCGCCCGCGCCCGTCCGTCGCGCCGACCTCGACTCCGCATTGCGCGCGGCGATCGACGGCGTGGTCGAAGGCGAGACCGGCGGCCGCGATCGTCCGAGCGACATCCGCGACGCGCTCACCGGCGCGCTGCTGCGCGGCTGAGCGCGCCGGCGCCGTCACCGGGCTGAACCGTCGCGCACCCGCCGGGGGTGGACGCTTGGCGTCACCGGCCCGGCGCGGCAAGATTCGGGGCATGTCCACGGCCCGCGCCCGCAACGCGAACGTCCTTGCCGCCATCCTGGCGATGCTCGCGGCCGGCGCAGGCGTTTCGCTTCCCGCGCACGGCGCCGCCCAGGCGAAGCAGTCCGTGCCCGCCGACGCCCCGCGCGTGACCGTCTATCGCTGCATCGGCGACGACGGCGCCGTGACGTTGCGGGACACGCCCTGCGCGAAGGGCGAACGACAGGAAGCGCGGGCGATGGTGCGCCCGACCGACGCACCTTCGCCTCCGCCTCCGGCTCCACCGGCATCGACATCGACCACGACCGCAGAACGCGCCCCGCCTCCGCGCATCGTGGTCGTGCGCGAACCCGCGCCGGCCCCGATGTACGAGTGCACGACGCCGGACAACACCACCTACACCAGCGACTCGCCCGAAGGCAATCCGCGTTGGGTACCGATGTGGACGCTGGGCTGGCCGGTGCCCGCGGGCACGTGGGTGCGCGATGCCTGCCGGCCGATGCCGCAGGCCGAAACCTGCGCGCGCCTGCGCGACCGCCGCGCGGAGATCGAACGCCGCTTCTTCAACGCGATGCCGAGCGAACGCGCCCGCCTCGAAGTCGAGGAGCGCGGCATCGACGCGCGCATCGACGCGGACTGCCGCAACCCGTGAGCGGCCCGCGCGCCCGCATCCCGCGCCTCGCCACGGTCGCGTTCGCCGCGGGCGTCGTCGCGCTGGCATCGTCGACCGCGACCGGCGACCCGGCGGCGGCTTCCATGCAGGACGCGCGTCCGGCCGGGTCGGCGGCGCGCACGATCCGGATCTATCGCTGCACCGACGCCGCGGGCCACGTCACGATCCAGAACGACGTGGCCTGCCCCAAGGGCACGCGCGAGGAACGCCAGGTCGTCGACGTGCCGCCCGCGCTGCCCGCCTACGTGCCGCGCGAGGAGCGCATGCCGGACGTGGTCGCCGCGGAACGTGCGGCGGAGGCCGCGGAGATCGCCGCGGCGGTCGGGGGCAAGGCCGGAAATCCCGCGGCCGCGACGCCCACCGCCACGACGCCTGCGCCGGTGCAGCCCGGCCCGCCGCCCGCGCTGTACGCCTGCCGCACCTGGGACCAGGTCGACTACCTGACCGAGGACGCCACACCCGCCGAGCGCTGCGCCCCGCTGCAGGTGGTGGGCGTCGACGGCAGCGTGCGCAGCGATGCCGCGGCCTGCGAGAAGGTCGTGGACGCGTGCGCGGCCGTGCCCGCCGAAGGCCTCTGCCTGGCGTGGCGCCGGCGCGTGGACGAAGCGGAATTCCGCTGGAAGTTCGCCGGCGCGAAGCAGGACGATGCGCGCCGCCGCGAATACGAGTTGCTCAAGGCGAGGCTCGCCGCCAGCGACTGCCGCTAGCGCCTAGAAGCCGTAGCGCAGGAAGCCGCCGTCCACCGCGATGCATTCGCCGGTGATGTACGCCGCCGCCGGCAGGCACAGGAAGGCGACCGCCGCCGCCACTTCTTCCGGCTCGCCGACGCGTCCCATCGGCGTGCGCAGCAGCACGTCGTCGAGGTAGTCGGGATCGGCCAGCTTGCCCGAGGTGCGGCGCGTGCGGATGTACCACGGCGCGACCGAGTTCACCCGCACGCCGTCCTCCGCCCACTCCACCGCCAGGTTGCGCGTCATCTGGTGCAGCGCGGCCTTGCTCATGCCGTAGGGCGCGCCGCTGCGCACGTGGGTGATGCCGGAGACGCTGCCGACGTTGACGATGCACGAGGCCGCGTGCTTCGACAGCAGCGGGTGCGCGTAGCGCGACAACTCGAACGCGCTGAACAGGTTGAGTTCGAAGATGCCGCGCCACTCCTCCTCGGTGTAGTCGGCCGCCGGGCGCGTGAGGTTGCCGCCGGCGTTGTTGACGAGGATGTTCAGGCCCTCGCCGCGATCCTCGACCCAGTCGAGCACCTCGCGGCGCTGCTCGTCGTCGGCGACGTCGGCGGCGAGCGCGAAGACGCGGTCGTCGCCGAATTCCTCGGCGAGCTCGTCGCGCACGCGCTCGAGCGCGTCGCCGTCGCGGGCCACGGCCAGCACGTCCGCGCCGAAGCCCAGCAGCTCGCGCACGACCGCGAGGCCGATGCCGGCGCTGCCGCCGGTCACCAGCGCGAGTTGCCCGTCCAGCCGCCAGCGGTTCGCACCCATGCGGCGTAGCATAGCGCCGCACCCTTCGCCGGAGGATCGCACGATGCCGATGTCCCGCAACGCCGCGCCGGCCGCCGCCGCCGCCGCGGCGGCCCTGCTGCTCTGCGCCGCCTGCACGAAGCCGGCGCCGCCCGACACCGAGCGGCCGCCGGAACCGCAGGCGACCGATGCCATCCGCAAGCCGATCGACCGCGCGAAGGCGGCCGAAGGCCAGGTCGGGGATGCGGCCGCGAAGCAGCGCGCGGCGATCGACGCGCAGGCCGGCGGCTAGCGCCGCCGCCGCGTCACGGTCCGCAGAAGCAGTAGGCCAGCGCCTTCACCGGGACGCCGCCGGTCCGGGCCTGCAAGGCGTCCTGCAGGAAGCGGAGGTCTTCGCTGCCGCGCGGCAGCGCGCGCGCCAGCATCGTCTCGCCGAGGCCGCTTCCGCGCAGCAGCGCGGCGCCGGCGCGGCTTTCCGCGAAGCGCGAGAAGAAGCGCGCGAACGGCGTGGTGCCGCCCTCCAGGTAGCGCACCTGGTATCGCTCCGGCTTGCCGAGCTTCGCGCGCTGCGCGGCATCGGCGACCGCTTCGTCGATCCCGCCGAAGCCGTCCACCAGGCCGCGTTCGCGCGCCTGCGCGCCGCTCCACACGCGCCCGCGCGCCACGGCGTCCACCTGCTCGACGCTGCGGCCGCGCGCCTTGGCCACGCGCCCGGTGAAGTCGCGGTAGCCCTTCTCGATCACCGCCTGGATCACGGTGCCGACGCGCGGGTCCAGCGGCCGGGTGATGTCGAACGCCCCGGCCAGCGGCGTGGTGCCGACGCCGTCGGTGTGCACGCCGATCTTGTCGAGCGCGCGCGGCAGCGTCGGCACGAGGCCGAAGATGCCGATCGAGCCGGTGATGGTCGAGGGATCGGCGTAGATGCGATCGGCGTTCATGCCGATCCAGTAGCCGCCGGACGCGGCCAGGTCGCCCATCGAGACGACGACGGGCTTGCCCGCGTCCTTCAGCGCGACCACCTCGCGGCGCACCTGCTCGGACGCGAACACTTCGCCGCCGGGCGAATTCACCCGCAGCACCACCGCGCGCACCGCGTCGTCGTCGCGCGCCGCGCGCAGCAGGGCCGAGGTGGATTCGCCGCCGATGGTGCCGGGCGGCTGTTCGCCGCCGGTGATCTCGCCTTCGGCGACCACGATCGCGACCTCCGGCCGTTCGTCCACGGCCTCGATGCCGCGGTCGACGTGCTGCAGGTAGCCGGCCAGGTCGATCTCGCGGAAGCCGTCGGCCGCGCTGTCGTCGGCGACGCCGCGCTCCGCCATCAGGTCGTCGATTTCCTGCGCCGTCTTCAGCCCGTCGATGAGCTTCTGGCGCAGCGCGTATTGCGCTATGTCGCCGCCCGCCGCCTCGATCCCCTCGGGCGCGCCGTCGATGCCGGCGGCCACCTGCGCCGGCTCGATCCCGCGCGCGCGGGCGACGTCGGCGACGTAGCGCTGCCACACGTCGTTCATCCAGTACAGGTCGGCTTCCTTCGACTCCGGCGAGGCGGCGTCGAGGATGTACGGTTCCGCCGCGGACTTGTATTCGCCGACGCGGAACAGGTGCACGTCCACGCCGAGCTTGTCCTGCAGGCCCTCGCGGTAATACTGGCGGTAGCGGCCCAGGCCCTCGAGCAGCAGCCCGCCCATCGGATCGAGGTAGACCTCGTCGGCCTGCGCGGCGAGCAGGTACTGCCACTGGTCGAAGCCTTCGCCGAACGCGACCACCTGCTTGCCCGACGCGCGCAGCTTGCGCAGCGCCGCCGCGACTTCGCGCACCGAGGCGTAGCCCTGGAACGCGAGCGCGTCGGTGCGCAGCAGCACGCGCTCGATGCGCTTGTCCTTCGCCGCGGCGTCGAACGCGCGCAGCAGGTCGCGCAGCTGCACCTCGCCCGCGCCGCGATCGCCGTACATGCGCGCCAGCGCGCGGCTCGCGGGATCGGAGCTGTATTGCTCGACCAGGCGACCCTCGGGCGCGACCACCAGCGTGGTGCGCGCGGCGAGCGGGCGGGCGCCGTCGCCGGACGCGAACAGGCCGGCCACCAGCACCACCAACGCCACGAACAGCAGGTTGAACACCAGGCGGCGGCTGAAGTTGACCGCGTCCCACAGCCCCTTGAAGAACCGGAAGATCGGGCCGCGGCGGGACTCGTTCATGCACTTGCTCCAGGCGTCAGGCAGACAGGATATCGGCTGCGGGGTGCGCCCCGCATGATCCGGACGTCACCGATCCATGGTCACGGGCCGACCGGCAGCGGGCGGGCGCTCGCGCGCTGGAAGCGCCAGCCCAGCAGGACCGCCGCGACGCCGAGGCCCGCGATCAGCCCGATCCACATGCCCTTCGGGCCCCAGCCGAGGCCCAGGCCCAGGCCTGCGCCCAGCGGCATGCCGACGCCCCAGTACGCCGCCGCGGCGAGGAACATCGGCACGCGCGTATCGCCGAGGCCGCGCAGCGCGCCGGCGGAGACCACCTGGATGCCGTCCGGGAACTGGAACGCCGCGGCGTACAGCAGCAGCGACGCCGCCAGCGCCGCGGCCGCGGCATCGCGCGTGTACAGCGACACCAGCAGGTCGTTGCCCGCCAGCAGCACCAGCGCCGAACAGGCCTGCGTGAACAGCGCGAGCGCGTAGCCCGCCTTCGCCGCGCGCCGCACGCCGTCGGCGCTGCCGCGGCCGCGCGCGTGGCCCACGCGCACCGTCGTCGCTTCGGCAAGCCCGAACGGCACCATGAAGCACAGTGCCGACACGTTGATCGCGATCTGGTGCGCGGCCACCGGCAGCGCGCCGAGCCGGCCGATCAGCAGCGCGGTGACGATGAACAGGCCGCCTTCCATCGCCACGGTCACGCCGATCGGCAGCCCGTTGCGCAGCAGCGCCGCGATCGGCGCGCGCCGCGGGCGATCGAACCGCGCGGACAGCGCCAGCGGCGCGAACCGCCGCGCGCGCGCAAGGTACAGCGCGAAGGCCAGCGCCTGCGCCCACAGCATCGCCGCGGAGGCGAGGCCGAGGCCGCCCGCGCCCATCTCCGGGATGCGGATGCCCGGCAGCCCGTCGAAGCCGAAGGTGAACATGTAACCCAGCGGCACCAGCACGAGCAGCCCGCCGAATCCGAACACCATCGTCGGCAGCGACCAGTGCAGGCCGTCGCTGAGGTAGCGCATCGCCAGGTACAGCGTGAGCGCGGGTGCGCCCCAGCGGATGCCGTGCAGGAAATCGCGCGCGCCGGGGCGGACGTCGGCGGCGATGCCCATCGGATCGAGCGCATGGCCGGCGATGGTCATCACCACGAACATCGCCACGCCGAGCGCGAGCGCGAGCCACAGGCCCTGCCGGAACAACGGGCCGATCTCGGCGCGGCGGCCGGCGCCGTCGAGCTGCGAGATCGCCGGCGGCAAGGCCATCAGCGTTCCCATCGGCAGCATCATCGGCAGCGCATAGAGGGCCGCGCCCACCGCGACCGCGGCGAGGGTGCGGGTGCCGTGGTGGCCGGCGATGGCCGCGTCGACGAAGCCGATCAGCCCGGTGGCCAGGTGGCCGGCGACCAGGGGCGCGGCGAGGACGGCGGTGGCGCGCGCCTCGGTGGCGAAGCGCGGGGCGGCGTTCGGGGAGTCCATGGGGTGGCGACCGTGCGGGAATGCGCGCCGTGCTGGCGCAGCGGCCCGGCGGCTCGCTATCTTAGCCCGGCCAGAGGGGAGCCACGACGATGACCGAGACCGCCGCGACCGGCAGCGACGCCGCACCGCCCGAGCGCGCCTGCGCCAATTGCGGCACGCCGCTGCTCGGCCCGCACTGCTATCGCTGCGGCCAGCCAGTCGACGGCCTGGTGCGCCACTTCGGCAGCATCATGGGCGACTTCCTCGACACCGTGCTCAACATCGACGCGCGGGTGTTCCGCACGCTGTGGCCGCTGCTCTCGAAGCCCGGCTACCTGAGCAAGGAGTACTTCGCCGGCCGGCGCGTGCGCTACGTCAGCCCGGTGCGCCTGTTCGTGTTCCTGAGCATCGTGACGTTCTTCGTCGCGCAACTGCTGTGGACCCTGGGACCGGATTCGGTGAACTTCGACGACCGCGACAGCATCGACAAGGCGGCCACCGTCGCCGAGGTCGAGGCGGCGCGCGACCGCACGCTCGAGGGCCTGCGGACGGCGCGGGAGAAAATCCCGGACGTCCCGGGCGCGCGCGCGGGCATCGACCGCGGCGAGGAACAGGTCCGCACGAAGGCGGCGCGGCGCATCGCCGAGCTGCGGCACGAGGCCCCGGCCACCGGGGCGCCGGGCGGGGCGGACGACGTGCCCACGCTGCGCTTCAACGGCAAGCCCTGGGACGCGAAGGCCAATCCCGTCGAGATCCGCTGGCTGCCGGCGTTCGCGAACGGCTGGATCAACCGCCAGATCGGCAAGGGCCAGGCCAACATGGCCGGGCTGCAGAAGGATCCGGACCGGTTGAAGGACGCGGTGCTCGGCGCGCTGCCGTCGACGCTCTTCATCCTGCTGCCGATCTTCGCGCTGATGCTGAAGATCGCGTATTTCTTCAAGCGCCGGCTGTACATGGAACACCTGATCGTCGCGCTGCACAGCCATGCGTTCCTGTGCCTGGCGCTGCTGCTGGTGTTCGGCGCCTCGGAGCTGGGCGAGGCCGTGCCCGCGCTCTCCACCGCGGCCGGATGGGTCGAGGGATTGCTGTTCCTGTGGATGCCGGTGTACCTGCTGCTGATGCAGAAACGCGTCTACGGCCAGGGCTGGACGATGACCCTACTCAAGTACCTGGTGCTGGGCATGTGCTACTTCATGCTGCTCAGCTTCGGCGTCGCCGCCACGATCCTCGCCAGCCTCGTGTGGGCGTGAGCGTCGTCGCGCGCTAGCCGCCGTCTTGCTGCCCGCCCGCGGCGCGCGCGCCGAGCAGCCGCCGGCGCAGGGCGTCGCGCGACTGCGGCGGCGTGCGCTGCGCCAGCACCGCGAGCGCATCGAGCGCGGGCGCGTCCGTGGCTTGCAGGCGCGCGAGCAGGGGTTCGCGCTCCGCGTCGGGCACCTGCATCAGCAGCGGTTCCAGCTGCCGCCAGCGCGCGCCGAGGATCGGGCCCAGCAACCACCCGCGCTGCTCGTCCAGCGCCTGCGCCGAGAATTCCTCGCGCAGCGCGGCCTGCTGCGCGGTGGGCAGCGCCGCGAACGCGTCCCCGCCGGCGCGCACGGCGCCGCGTTGCGCCGCCGGCAGGCGCTGCCAGGCGATCCAGCGTTCGCGCAACGCGCTGCGCTCGTCGCGCGGCAGGCGATCCCACGCCGCCGCCCGCTCGCGCAACGCGGCCACGCGCGCTGCGGGCAAGGCGTCGAAATCTGGGGCCGGGAAGGCCGCTTCCGGTACCGGAAGCGGTGTTCGGGCGCTGTCCGCCGCCGCGGGCGACGCGGACGCCTCCGCCGCAAGGCGCGCCGCGTACCAGGACGACAGCTCGAACGCCCGCAGGCGCGCATCCGCATCCGCCAGCAGCAGCGCGAGGTCCGGATGGTGCCGCAGCGCGAATGCATCGTCGTAGCGCGCGCGCGGCGCCGGCGCGTTGCCCAGGGGCACGCCGGCGGCGCCGCCGGGCGCGCCCACGTCGATCTCCGCGCCGCCGTTGCGCCATGCCTCCCAGGGAACGAAGGTCGCCGCGAGCGCCAGCGCGCAGGCGGCCACCGCGCCCCACAGCACCCGCACGATGCGTCGGCGCCTCGCGACGCCCGCCCCGGCCTGGCCATCGGAACCCGGTTGCGCAGCGCGCATGGCCAGCGCGGCGTCGCAGGTGCGCATCCAGCCCTGCACGCGCACGCCCGGCATCGTGCGTTGCGCATCGCGCACCGCGGTCGCCAGGTCGCGCCATCCCGCTTCGTCGAAGCGGCCGTCGGCATCGTGCGGCGCGGCCCGGCGCAGCGCGAGGCGCCAGGTGGCCGCATCCACGCCGAGCGCGGCGCCGCCATCCTCTTCGTCGAGCCCGGCGACCAGCGCCAGGAGGAGCGAGGCGCGCGCCCCGGCCCCCGGCGGCGGAAGCCGGTCGAAGCCCGGCGGGGCGGCCTGGGGGACGCC